>JABEVG010000044.1 GCA_013044075.1 Gallionella sp. | reverse complement strand
TTTCCCCATTGCGGATCATTCAATCCCATGACTCTCTCGCTTGTTTAAGTTGATTTTCAATGATACTCGCGGCCTGGCGCGCGGCTCTGGCTTCAAGCAGGGTCTGGCGCAGATCGTCCAAGCCCGCACCGCTTTTGGCACTCAAAAAACGCGCGAGATTCTATCATGTTCGTCGCGTTTTACACCCGCCTCCACACCTTCTACCGCATCAATCTTGTTGAACACCAGTATCTGCGGGATCCCGCCCGCATCGATCTCGGCCAGCACCTTGTTCACCTCGGCGATCTGGTCATCGTGACTCGGATTACTGATATCGACGACATGCAGCAGCAGATCCGCCTGTATTGTCTCTTCCAGCGTGCTGCGGAACGCGGCGACGAGACCGTGCGGCAAATGGCGGATAAAACCCACCGTGTCCGACACCACGATCTCGCCCGCGCCCTCCGCATACATCTTGCGCGAGGTGGTATCCAGCGTGGCGAACAACTGATTCGCGACATACACGTTGGCTTTGGTCAGACGGTTGAACAACGTGGATTTCCCGGCGTTGGTGTACCCGACGATGGACACCGACAACACATCGGAGCGGTTGCGCGAACGCCGCATCACGTCGCGCTGGCCTTTCAGCTTTTCCAAACGCTCTTTCAGCAGATGCACGCGCTTGTCCAGCTTGCGCCTGTCCAGCTCCAACTGTGTCTCGCCCGGACCGCGCGCGCCGACCGCGAATTTCTGCTGCCCCATGTCGGCATTCTGCCCGACCAGCCGTGTGGAAAGATATTTGAGCTGCGCCAGTTCGACCTGCACCTTGCCTTCGTGGCTTTGCGCACGCTGCGCGAAGATATCCAGGATCAGCATGGTGCGATCGATCACGCGCGTGTTCAGCTTGAGAGTGAGGTTGCGCATCTGCGCGGGAGAGAGGTCGTGATTGAAGATGACCAGCGGCACTTCCATGCGCTCGACCATCTCGGCGATCTCCTGCACCTTGCCGCTCCCCGCGAACAGGGCCGCATCGGGTCGCTGTCGCTTGGCCTCCACCGTGGCAACGGTACGCACACCGGCGGTTTCGGCCAGCAGGCGCAACTCCGCCAGACTCTCGTGATAATCGGTATCACCCAGGTCGATACTGACCAAAATGGCGGATTCGGAACCGGGTGAAGTTTGCTGCATTACTCGGCAGTGTCGTCCACAGGGATAGTCACGGCGCGTGCGGGAACGATGGTGGAGATCGCGTGCTTGTAAACCATTTGCGTCACGGTGTTCTTCAGCAGCACGACATATTGATCGAACGATTCGATCTGGCCTTGCAGCTTGATACCATTGACCAGATAAATACCCACTTGTACATGCTCTTTGCGCAATGCATTCAGAAATGGATCTTGTAGTTGCTGTCCTTTTACGCTCATTTTTAGCTCTTGTAGTGGGAAACGGGTTGCCACTTTACTGGATTAGCGCGTGACTGTGAACCTATATTTATCTGCGACGGCAAATTTTCTGCCGCAACCCGAACCCCCTGCCGAATGAGCCGTGTTTACGCATGCCGCCCGAATAAAATTGCGGACCGGAATCAAGTCGGGCAGGGCTTGGACGCATATAATTCACATGCCAGACTTGCGGAATGCGATGACGGTGCTGCCGGGCAGGACGGTTTATAACATGCAGGGGACGAGGCGTGAATCTGAAAAACCCTACCGGAGTATTACTTGGCATCGCGGTCGCCTTG
The DNA here is from genome assembly GCA_013044075.1 of Gallionella sp. GTDB lineage: Bacteria > Pseudomonadota > Gammaproteobacteria > Burkholderiales > Gallionellaceae > Gallionella. The sequence continues at coordinate 21,829 of JABEVG010000044.1, read as the reverse complement.
CTGGTACTGGGCTGCGCGCACACCCCGTCCGAATTGAGCCAAGAACCAATCGGGCAGACCAGTCATCTGGCCAGTTTGCAGAGCGTGTATGCAGAACTGGAAAAATCCGGCGGCAGGGTGTTCACGCTAGCCCCCAGCTTGTCGGCAATCAAAATCTACGTTTTTCGCGCGGGTACCGCCGCTATGCTGGGACATAACCATGTTCTGTCGTCACCGCAATTCAGCGGGTTCATCTATCTGCCGAAGGACAACATCACCGCCGCGCGTTTCGATCTGGAATTTCGCCTTGACCAGCTGGAAATAGATCGTCCCGAAAATCGTGCAAACCTGGGGAGTGCCTTCTCGTCCGTGCCGTCAGCCGGCTCCATCAAGCGCACCCGCGACCACATGTTAGGCGAGAGCAATCTGCAAGCGGATCGCTTCCCCTTCGTCCGTATTCACTCGGTTCAAATAGCCGGAGAAATCCCGAAAATAGCCGCCAACGTACAGGTCGAGCTGCATGGACAACAGCGCGAGATGTGGCTACCGCTCAGTGTCGCGGGCTTGCCTGGGCAACTTTCCGCATCCGGTTCGCTGGTATTGCGCCAGTCCGACTTTGGCATTCAGCCCTACTCGGTATTGGGCGGATTCCTTGCCGTTCAGGACGAGCTGGTGATCGAGTTCTCGCTGGTAGGAATTTAGGGAAACAAAAAGGGCATCCTGAGAGGCCCTTGTTGAAAAGCTGTGACGATGACGCCACAGCCCCGTGTGTTCCTGCGACGTTATTCCACTTTGGCCTTCGCCTGCAGATCGGCGATCGCCTTCTGGATTGCTTGTTGCTGCAAGCGTTGTTGCAACTGGGGTTTGACTTCCTCGAATCCGGGCACTTTGAGCGCGCGTTCATCATCGAGACGGATCACGTGCCAGCCGAATTGGGTATGCACAGGTTCTTTGGTGTATTCACCCTTCTTCAAAGACTGCAAAGCTTGCGCGAAAGGCGCGACGAAATTGCTGGGAACTTGCCAACCCAATGAACCGCCCTGTGCGGCCGATCCGGTATCCTTGGATTGCGCTGCCAGCTTTTCGAATTTAACTTTTTTGCCCAATTGCGCAATGATGGTTTTGGCTTGCGCTTCGGTGTCCACCAAGATGTGGCGTGCGTTGTATTCCTTGTCACCCAGCTTGGCTTTACGCGCTTCGTATTCCTGAACCAGCATATCTTCGGTGATCGGATTCTTCTTCAAGTAGTCGGACAGGTAGGCGTTGATCAACACCGACTGTTTCGCCATATCCATTTCCTGCAACACGTCGGGGGATTTATCCAGATTGAGCTTGGTCGCTTCTTGAACCATCAACTCGCGCTTGATCAGATTCTCACGAATGCTCTTGCGCAACTCCGGGGTGTCTGCCTGCCCTTGAGCCAGCTCGGCTTTGATCGCCAGATCGACCCTGGACTGGGGAATAGACACGCCATTCACCAGCGCGGCGGATTTATCTTCCGCATATGCCGTATTGAAGGCCAATGCGCCCAACATCGCCAATGCAGCCATTTTTTTCATGTTCAACATTCCCTTATCCTTTTCAATAAAATTGTTCGATCTCGCCGGGGGTTTTAGCGTCTATGGTGAGCGCGTGTATATCCCGTTCCATCATTTCAGCCAGCGCGGAATATACCATACGATGACGGCTGGTTTTATTCTTATCGGCGAAATCAGCCGATATGATTTGTAACAAATAATGACCGCCGCCGGCGCGTGCGCCCGCGTGACCCGCATGCCGGTGACTGTCATCCACGATCTCCAACTTGATAGGATGCAGCACGGCCAGACGTTGCTTCATCAGCGCGATGCGAGTCGTCATGCCGGAAAGGTTTTTTTGAAGGGCCGTACTTGCACCTCCGCGTACACGCCCGCCGCGACATAAGGATCAGCGTTCGCCCAATCCTGCGCAGCTGGCAGTGAAGCAAATTCGGCCACGATCAGGCTGCCGGTAAAGCCCGCCGCACCGGGATCAAGCGCGTCCACCGCCGGGAACGGCCCGGCCAGAACCAACCGCCCCTGATCCTGTAAAGCCTGCAAACGCGCCACATGCGCCGGGCGCACCGACAGACGACGCGCCAAGCTATCTGGCACATCCTTTCCCACTATTGAATACAACATGTTCTCATCCCCCACACCAAGAAATAAAAGTTCTGTTCATGCTCAGATATTGCGGTGCTGCTTGATCAAGTCATGCGCGAGCTGGATCTCTTTTGCCTGTTCGGTCGCCATGGCGATCATATCTTCCGGCATACCCTGACCGATCAACTTGTCGGGATGATACTGGCTCATCAGCTTGCGATAGGCGCGCTTAATCTCGGCATCGCTGCTGTCTTTGGTCACACCCAACGCCTTGTACGCATCCTCCAACGCACCGGCGGTCGTGACTGGCCAGCCGCCGAAGTGCGACTGGTTCAGCACCATGTCCAGCATGTGTTTGAACGTCGCCTGGTCGTAACCCAGACGCGCCGCGAGGTCGGCCAGCAACGCCTCTTCAGCCGGATGGAAATGCCCGTCCGCCACCGCCATCACGATGAGATAGACCAGCAACACATCCTTGAGATTCTTGGTATGTCCGCAAACCGCCATGAACTTCTGGTAGGTCGGCGCGATGTCGAACGTCGCATCCCCGCCCTGCTTGAACCAGGCGATGGCCTGCTGCCTGTGTTGCGCGGTCATGCCGAGCTTTTGCATGAACAGCTCGACGTGATCGATCTCGTCCTGCGAGACATGCCCGTCCGCTTTGGCGAGCTTGCCCATGGAGATGAACACGGTTTCGAGGAACACCGCCTGACGCAGCGCGTTCTGCAACGGGTTCACCCCGCCCGTGCCATATACCCTCACGCGATCGAAGATCGAGCCGATGAACCACCCGGCCAGCGCGCCCCAGAAACCTAAAAAATAATAACCCGCAAAGATACCGATAAGCTTGAACAAAGCGACTCCAGAGAAAATTTCAGACCGTTCGTGACCTGCCTGTCGAGCCACGACAAAGGCGCGCATTATACCCACGCCGCGCTTCGCCACATCGCCTGATCTGGCGACCGAACGTGTCGCGTGGTCATCCCGTACACCTCACCATTGACAGCCAGGAACCAACTCCCCTACAGTCCGGCAGACCTGGCTACCCGCCGCTCCGCCATGATTTTTGCGCCCCCTGCTTCGCGGTCGCTCAAACGCAAGGCGAAATCACCCAACCCATCCATCGGAGACATTCATTGTGAGCAAACTATTTTCCCCTATCAGCCTCGGCAATCTGGTGCTGGACAACCGGATCGTCATCGCACCCATGTGCCAGTATTCCGCAGACCGGGGATGTGCGACCGACTGGCATCTCATCCACCTGGGTCACCTGGCTCTGTCGGGTGCCGGTCTCCTGTTCATCGAGGCGACGGCGGTCGCACCGGAAGGCCGCATCTCCCCGCTCGATCTCGGCTTATGGTCCGATGCAACCGAGGCGGCACTCGCCCGTGTACTGCGCTCGGTTCGGCAGTATTCGGCTATGCCGATCGCCATCCAACTGGCGCACGCGGGACGCAAAGCCTCCACCCAAGTGCCGTGGGAAGGCGGGCATACCCTCTCGCCGACCTGCGGAGGCTGGCAAACTGTCGCGCCTTCGGCAATAGCGTTTGCAGCCGCAGATCCTCATCCGCTTGCGTTGGATGAGGCCGGATTAAGGCGGATTCGCGATGACTTCGTATCTGCCGCGCAACGCGCGCAGCGGCTGGGCATCGACGTGATCGAACTACATGCGGCACACGGTTATCTGCTGCATCAATTCCTCTCCCCTCTATCCAACACCCGTGCCGACCGATATGGCGGCACGCTGGAAAACCGGATGCGCTTCCCGCTCGAAGTCTTCGATGCGATACGCGGCGCAGTGGCACAAGCCAAACCGGTCGGCATCCGAATCTCCGCAACAGACTGGGTGGACGGCGGGTGGGACATCGAACAAAGCGTGGTCTTCGCAACAGAACTGCAACGTCGCGGATGTTCGTTCGTGCATGTGTCTAGCGGCGGACTTTCGCCATTGCAGCAGATCCCGCTCGAACCCGGCTATCAGGTTGGGTTTGCCGAAAGAATCAAACGCGAGACCGGCTTGACCACGATCGCCGTGGGCCTCATCACCGAGCCGGAACACGCCGAATCGATCATCGCCTCGGGGCAGGCGGATCTGGTCGCGCTGGCGCGGGGCATTCTGTATGACCCGCGCTGGCCTTGGCATGCGGCGGCGAAGCTCGGTGCGCAAGTGAACGCGCCGAAACAATATTTGCGCTCGCAACCGCGAGCATTGAACAACCTGTTCAAGACAACATGAAATCGGGGTGACACACAAAGTGCGGTTAATCGATACCCGCCATGGGTATCTTCGACATTAGCCGCGCACCATTCATCTGCGCTGGACGCGCCTGCACCAACCATCCGGACCCTTCCTGAAAATCCATCAGTACCCAACCCTTCCCGCGACCCAGTTTCACGGTGAGTAGTGCCTGCTCCTCCACCGGCAAAGAGCGGGGGGAGGAAGTTTCAGCCTGCGCCATAAACACGACTGGCATTCTTAAACCGTACACGCTGACGAAATCTTTCCAACAGACATCGTTCGCAGCGAGGAATCGCGTAAGGATTTGCGTTGTGATTCATGTAATCGTCTGCGCGCTTTGATGTATGTCAAATTTGTCAGATAGCAAAGATATAAGCTGGAAGCGGTGCGGATGTCATGGCGCGTAGTTTTCAGATGTCGCGCCATCGTCGTCCGCCGGGCTTTCTCAATACGTTATTAAAAACCAGAGAACGTCAATGAAACGAGATTTTCGATCCAATTTTAACGGGTTTCATCTGGACAGTGCCTCGGGGCTCAGGCATGACGCGAGGGGGGAGCTAAAGCTGCAAGCCAAGGAACTGGCCCTGCTCTGCGTGCTGGTTCGTCATGCCGGTCAAGTGGTGACGACCGAAAAAATACTCAAGACGGTATGGGGCCACTTGGACATCTCCGACTCGAGTGTCACACGATGCATTTCAAGAATCAGGTCAGTAATGGAGGATGCCGCACCCGGTTCAGCCGCGCTGATTAAAACCAGATATGGACAGGGCTATAGCTTCGAAGGGAAAGCGACTCATGTCGCGAGCTATCTGAACGAGAATTGCTTCGGCTCACTGATCGACACCTCGCCCAGTTTTATTGTCATCAAGGACGAACACGGAAAATGGCTGACGGCCAATCTTGCCGCGCAAACATTTTTTCATTTACAAGTCCGGCACTGGCAAGGCAAGTCTGATCTTGAATTGGCTGCATCGCAGCCCGAATTTAGCCTGATGCTTGGAACCTTGGCGGGTTCATCCCACGATGTGTGGAAAAACAGAACCCCGCTCAAAACCCTCAAGTCCATTGCAGAATCCGACGGCTCGACCCGCTACTTTGAAGTAGTCCAAACCCCGATCTTTCACCCCGATGGCACCCCCAATGTACTGATGATCTATGGGCGCGATGTCACAGATATGTGCGCCGCCGATGCAAATGCACAGCTAGCAGATCAGATCCTGAAAAACAGTCGCGATCCTCTGGTCGTCACCGATGCCAGCAACACCATCGTATCGATCAACCACGCATTTACCGCTGTAACCGGTTATACGGACAATGAAGTGATCGGAAAGAACCCCAGAGTCTTCGCATCGGGATGTCATCCACCCGAATTTTATCGGTCGATGTGGGACCGCATATACATCGAGGGAGCCTGGTGCGGTGAGATATGGGATAAAAAAAAGAACGGCGAACTCTACCAGAAATGGCTGGACATCAAAGTCATCCGGGATGCGGTTGGTTGTCCGAGGAATTACCTGGGGATTTACTTCGACTCACCTAGCCCACTGACCGCGCGGTGGATCAATTCATCTTAAATTACTCCGGGTCAACACCGCCCGGCTTGCCGCTACACCACACGATATTTCGCAACCCAATTCTGCTTGACTGAAGGTGATCCCATGCAAAACAAACATGCTTATGTATCGCAAAGAGAAGTCCCGTTCCCCCCGGGAACCGTGTTGATATCGAAGACTGACACGCGCGGCATCATCACCTATTGCAACGATATGTTTGAGCAGATTTCCGGCTATACGCGCGCGGAACTGATAGGCAAAAGCCACAACATCGTGCGTCACCCTGACATGCCACCGCAGGCATTCAAGTGGCTGTGGGATACCAACAAGGCAGGATTGCCATGGCGTGGCATGGTCAAGAACCGCTGCAAGAATGGTGATCATTATTGGGTGCGTGCCACCGTGGCCCCCATCATCGAGAACAATCAGACTATCGGTTATGTTTCCGTGCGCCAGTGTCCGACGCGCAGCCAGATCGCCGAGGCGGAAGCCTTTTATCAGGAGCTGAACAAGACGGGTGCGGAAGTCATCGGCAAATACGAGCACTTCAAGTTCAAGAACTGGCCGCTTAAAGCCAAGCTACAGCTCGTCATACAAGGTGCGTTGCTGCTGGTGTTGGGGCTCGGACAGTTGTACATCTCCACCTCGCTGGACTCGGGCGTGGAGATGCAACTGATCGGCGGTCAGCTTTGCCTGCATTTGTTCTTGTTCTTTTTCATCGGCTACTGCGTGGACAGTTTCGTGCGCAGACCGTTGAGCGAAGTCGGCGTGGACATGAAAAACATCATGCAGGGCAATCTTGAGAGTGAAATCAATGTCTCTGGACGGGACGATCTGGGCAGATTGCTCTGTGAAGTGCAATCGATGCGTACATTTTTGCGCACCATGGTGGATGAGATCGCCACCCCGGTCACCAAGATACAGGCGAGCGCGAAAGATCTTGAGGGTCGCGTGTCCAGCGTCGCACAAAACTCGGCGACCGAGAAAACACAGATCAAATCCATTTCTAACACGCTGGAAGCCTTCACCCGATCGATTGCCGATGTGGCCAATATGGCGGCAGATTCCCTCAACGATGCGAAAGGCATGCAACGCATCGTTGAAGAAAACAATCGCAACATGGAAATGAGCATTGCCGCAACCGGCAAAGTAGCCGACACCGTACAGTCATCAAGCAACGCCATCTCCGCCCTGGGCACATCCATCCAGAAAATTGGCGGCATCGCCAATATCATCAAGGAAATTGCCGAGCAAACCAATTTGCTGGCACTCAATGCCGCGATCGAAGCGGCGCGCGCGGGCGAACAGGGACGCGGATTTGCCGTGGTGGCGGACGAGGTACGCAAACTTGCCGAGCGCACCGCCAACAGCACCAAGGACATCACCACCACCATCAGCGAAATCAACACCATTTCCGGGCAGGCGGTAACGTCCATGCAGGGTGCGGTGTCTGAGGTCGGGGTGGGTATCGATCTGATCCGCAAGAATGGCGAGGGATTGAAGGAGATCATGAGTGCGGCACTCAATGTGGCGGATCGTGTCGGACACATCGCCAGTGCTTCCAAGGAGCAATCCATCGCCAGCCAGGAGGTCGCGAAAAATCTGGCGAGCATCACCAGCCTGGTCGAACATAACTCCCAGTCAAGTGAAAGTGCCAGAACCGCCGGGAAGGCGTTGACCAGCTCGGCTGATGAATTGAGAAAGGCCGGATATCCGCTGACCAAATGCGCGTTGGCTTAGTCAGCCGGCTCAGATCAAAAACAGATACTGATCGACATCCTTCAAATCAACTTCCGTAGCCAACATCCATGACAGAGACCATCAGCAAATGCGAACTGATCTTGAACGCCCTCACCGATGGCATACTGGTGGTGGATCGCCACGGCATCGTGTTGTACGCGAACCGGGCTGCCGAACAGCTCTTTGAACGCGGCGATCTGCTCGGTACCGATCTGGCTGTACCGCTGGGTTCCGATGCGGACTTTCAGGAAATCAATTTGATCCGTCGCAGCGGTATCGGCTGGGCCGAGCTACGCTCCGCACCCATCACTTGGGAAGATCAGGCGGCTTATATAATCAGCGTGCGGGACATCACCGAGCGCAGACTGGCCAAGGCTGAGCTACACATCGCCGCCACCGCGTTTGAATCACGGGTCGGCATGATGATCGCCGATGCAAACGTGCGTATCCTGAGAGTGAACGAGGCCTTCACCACCATCACCGGCTATAGCACGGAAGAAGTCAAAGGCAAGAGTCCGAGCATCCTCAGCTCCGGCATGCATGGCGCGAATTTTTATGTGGCCATGTGGGAGAGCATCAAGAGCAAGGGGATGTGGGACGGCGAGATCTGGAACCGGCGCAAGAACGGCGAGATCTATCCCGAGCATCTCACCATCACCGCCGTCAAAGACAAACAGGGTAACGTCACGAATTACGTTGGTGCCCTCACCGACAGCACGCAACGCCAGCAGACATTGGAACAACTGCGCAGCACCGCCATCCAGCTCGAACAGGCCAACGCACTCATCGAAGATGAACGTGCGATGCTGGCCGAACGTGTCAAAGAACGCACCGCGCAATTGATCCATGCCAACAAAGCCAAAGACTCCTTCCTGGCCACCATGAGCCACGAGATCCGCACCCCGTTGGGCGGATTGCTGGGCATGCTGGAACTGCTGGACCTTTCCCTACTCGATGCCAAACAGCGCGAAATGATGCGGGCCGCACGCAACTCCGGTAACAGCCTGCTGCGCATCGTCAACGATATTCTCGACTGGTCCAAGATAGAAGCCGGGAAACTGGAGCTGTCGCCGCGTATCGCGAGTCTCCGCGACACGCTCCAAGACGTCGCAAATACCTACATGCCGCAGACGACCGGAAAAGACATCCAGCTCACGCTGGACATCGACCCAAACCTCGGTGCCGCGCATTTTTTCGACCCGCTGCGCTTGTCACAGATACTCAACAACTTCACCAGCAACGCCCTCAAGTTCACCTCATCCGGTAACGTCCAGATCATTGCGCAACGACGGTCCCAGCACGATGGCAACGAAGAAGTTCATATCTGCGTAAAAGATAGCGGGATCGGCATCGCCCCGGAACACCAGGAACGCCTGTTCCAGCACTACGAACAGGCCAGTGCCGACACCGCCCGCATGTACGGCGGCACCGGACTGGGCCTGTCGATCTGCCGCCGACTGGCTGAGCTGATGGGTGGAACGCTCAGTGTGGAAAGCACCCCGGGAGTCGGCTCCAGCTTTTGCTTGACCATCAGCTTGCCAGTTACAGAGCTGACGGCACAACACGAGCTACAGCAGAGCATCAACAGGAAAGAGAGCCGGACGGACGAAACGGAGATCAGTCAGCTGGTCGGCCCCGGCCGGACCCTCGCGGTCCTGATGGTCGACGACCACCCGCTCAACCGTATGCTGCTCAAACAACAACTCGGTCTGTTGGGTCTGCACACGGACGCGGCAACGGACGGAGTCGAAGCCCTCGCCTTATGGCAGAGCCAGCACTACGACCTCATCATCACCGATTGCCACATGCCGCAGATGGACGGCTACGAACTCACCCGCACCATCCGCCACATCGAACTGCATACCGGTGCGCGGCGCATCCCCATCATCGCCTGGACCGCCAACGTCCTGGCCGAAGAAGAGCAGCACTGCCGCTCCTCCGGTATGGATGACATCCTGACCAAGCCCACCGAACTCGCCGAACTCCGTGCGAAGTTGGCGCATTGGCTGGCCAAGGTCGAGCTTGTGGCAGATAGCCTATAGGGGGGCCGAACGCGGGCAATCAGGAATGAAACATATCCCTCTTAAAAATTACGCAAGATTCGCAGGGGGAAAATCAAAGTACGCCGTGCGGCATGCCAACTCCGGTGCAATGCGCCCCATGGATATGGCATGAAGAATTTCGCACGACGGTAGCGTAATGGTTTACCAGTTTATCCAGTGTCGTCAGCAACACAGGTGTCATCCGGATCACGGCGTTCACATCGGCGGGAATTGACTTCGCATTTTCAATATATTCATGCGTCAAACGGTTTCTGATCGTGCGAACTTCGATCATTTGTTCCGACGGGATACCCAGAATTCCGGCTCGTTCCGCCACAGAATAATTTTCTAACGCAGTACCCACGCGTTCACCAACCGCCTCAAGCCATAATCTCAGTACTTTGTCGGAAAGATAGTCTTGAAATTTTCCAAAGCGTGCGCAAAAAGCACTGACGCGCTCTTTCTTCAGTTCATCCGCATCGAGATTTTCCACCCATTGCTCGTCGATCATCTCTTGCGAAATCCATCCGTAAGAAAAAAGCAACTCATGGCGTATGCGTTCGCAATGCCGCAGTGATAATTCCAAGCGTTCTTTGGTATTCATAGCAAGACACCCCGCATTCCTTCCCGATGAATCAACGCGTCCGCTGTCGCATCATCTTGAACGACCACATCAATGGGTAGTACATCACCCAATTTCGCGCAAATTCTAGCCGATAGTTTGCGCGATTTTTCCTGATAAAAAGGGTCCACCCCGTTAATCTTGACATGCAAATCTATATCACCGCCCCGCCTGTTATCGTCGGCTCTCGACCCAAACAATCTAACCGTAGATTCCTCGCCGAATATCTCGCGGGTTGCCTCAACAATCGCCGTGTGCTGACGCTGAGTGATGCGCATACCGACCTCACATAAGAAACGTTGGAAATCATCAACCCCCATCCTGCTCTTCCCCTTGCTGCGGGGAAGAAACTGTAGCCTACCCCACCCACTTCCTTGCGTTCTGGAACATCTTCAGCCACGCACCGTTCTCTTGCCACGCTTTCGGGTACCAGGAGTTTTGCACGGCACGGAACACACGCTCGGGGTGCGGCATCATGATGCTGAAACGCCCATCCGGCGTGGTCAAACCGGTAATGCCCTGCGGCGAACCATTGGGGTTGAGCGGATAGATCTCGGTGGGGTTGCCGCGATTGTCCACGTAGCGCAACGACACCAGCGGTTGGACCGCTTTGAGTTTCGCGGCATTGTTGAAGTCGGCATAGCCTTCGCCGTGTGCAACGACTATCGGCATACGACTACCCGCCATGCCGTCAAACAAAATCGACGGCGATGGTTGCACTTCCACCATCACGAAGCGTGCTTCGAATTGTTCCGATTGATTGCGTCCGAAGTGCGCCCAATGTTCCGCGCCGGGGATGATCTCGTGCAGCTTGCTCATCATCTGGCAACCGTTGCACACGCCCAAAGCGAAGGTGTCGTTGCGTTTGAAGAACGCTTCGAACTCGTCGCGTGCGCGGTTGTTGAACAGGATGGATTTCGCCCAACCTTCGCCCGCACCCAGCACGTCGCCGTAAGAAAATCCGCCGCATGCCGCCACGCCTTTGAAGTCGGCAAGTTTGACGCGACCGCTGATGATGTCGCTCATGTGCACGTCCACAGTGGCGAAGCCAGCGCGATCGAACGCAGCCGCCATTTCGACCTGACCGTTCACGCCCTGCTCTCGCAGGATGGCGATTTTTGGACGCACGCGAGCCGCAAAGATAGCGGATAGCACCTCTTCTGCTCCCTCACCCCGCCCTCTCCCAGAGGGAGAGGGGTCTACTTCCCTCGCCCGTCGGGAGAGGGACTGAGGGTGAGGGAGTTCGTTCGGATCGTAAGTCAGCTTTACATGCAAGCCGGGATCCGCGACATCTAGCAGGTTGTCGAATTCCTGTTGTGCGCACGCCGGATTGTCGCGCAATTTTTGCAATTGATAGGTGGTCTCCGACCAGATGCGTTGCAGGTGCGCGGCGTTTTCCGAATAAAGATTTTCGCCGTTGCGCGTGATTTCTATTCTGCCGGTTTCATTCAGCGTGGCGATCTTTTGCACGCTCTTCAAGCCCGCGTCGGTCGCCAGTTGCAGCACGTGTTGCACGTCGCGATTACGCACCTGCACCACCGCGCCCAACTCCTCGTTGAATAAGGCACGCAGCGTATCGCCATGCATCTCATCCAGGCTGATGTTCAATCCCACATGCGACGCAAAAGCCATCTCGCACAAGCTCACGAACGCACCGCCATCGGAACGGTCGTGATACGACAACAAGGTGCCTGCCGCATTGAGTTTCTGTATCAGTTCGAAGAAACCCTTGAGCACGGCGGCATCATCCACATCGGGTGCGACATCGCCGACCTGCTTGTAAACCTGCGCCAGTGCCGAACCGCCCATGCGGTTCTTGCCGTGTCCCAGATCGATGAGTAACAGCGTGGTATCCAAGTCTGCGGCAAGTTGCGGCGTGAGCGTGTCGCGCGCATCGGGACACGGCGCGAACGCGGTGATGATGAGCGACAACGGCGCGGTGACTTCCTTGCGCACAGTCTCTCCACGCTTGTTCCCTCCCCCGGCGGGGGAGGGAACATTAAGGCCGTTTTGGTTACGACTAACCTGCTTTGCAGGTAAGTCTCCGCCGAAACCACTTGGTTCTTCGAACCAAGTGGTTTTCATGGACATGGAATCTTTGCCAACCGGAATGCTGATGCCGAGCTGCGGACACAACTCCATGCCGACCGCGCGCACCGTGTCGAACAGCGCGGCATCTTCGCCGTGATGTCCGGCTGCCGCCATCCAGTTGGCCGACAGTTTGATGTCGCCGATTTTGTCGATGCGCGCCGCCGCGATGTTGGTCAGGGCTTCGCCCACCGCCATGCGACCCGAGGCGGGTGCGTTCACCAAAGCCAGCGGTGTACGTTCACCGAGCGCGAAGGCTTCCGCTTTGTGGGTGTTGAAACCCATCAGCGTCACCGCCACGTCCGCCACCGGCACTTGCCACGGGCCAACCATCTGATCGCGCGCCGTCATGCCGCCGACGGTGCGATCACCGATACTGATGAGGAAAGTCTTGTTCGCCACGGCGGGCAGACGCAGCACGCGTTGCACGGCATCGTCCAATTCCATCTTGCCGATGTCGCACGCGCTCAGGCGCGGCGTTTCGCGCACCACATTGCGCGTCATCTTGGGCGGCTTGCCGAGCAATACGGACAGCGGCATATTCACCGCATCGTTGTTGAACTCATCGTCGCGCACGATGAGGTTGTCGTCCGCTATCGCCACGCCGACCACCGCGAACGGGCAGCGTTCGCGTTCGCAGAAGGCACGAAATTGCTCCAGACGTTCCGGCGCAATCGCCAGCACATAACGTTCTTGCGACTCGTTGCACCAGATCTGCTTCGGCGACATGCCGGTCTCGTCCAGCGGGATCTTGCGCAGCTCAAAATTCGCACCGCGACCACCGCCGTGCACCAGCTCAGGCAAGGCATTGGACATCCCGCCCGCGCCCACATCGTGTATGGACAGAATGGGATTTTCCGCGCCCAACTGCCAGCAACGGTCGATGACTTCCTGCGCGCGACGTTGCATTTCCGGGTTGCCGCGCTGCACCGAATCGAAGTCCAGATTCTCGGCGTTGCTGCCGGTGTCCATGCTCGAAGCCGCACCGCCGCCCAGACCGATCAGCATGCCGGGGCCACCCAGATGCACCACCAGCGCGCCGACCGGCAAGTCATGCTTATGCGTGTGGAGGGCGGAGATGTTGCCCACGCCGCCCGCCAGCATGATGGGCTTGTGGTAACCGCGCATCTCGCCGCTGACGTTCTCTTCGAAGGTGCGGAAATAGCCGGTGAGATTGGGACGACCGAATTCGTTGTTGAACGCCGCCCCGCCCAAAGGCCCATCCAGCATGACTTGCAGCGCGGTGACGATGCGCGAGGGTTTGCCGTATGGCGTTTCCCACGGCTGCGCAAAACCCGGGATGTTCAAATTGGAGACCGAGAAGCCGGTCAGTCCCGCTTTGGGACGTGAACCGGTTCCGGTCGCGCCTTCGTCGCGTATCTCGCCACCCGAACCCGTTGCCGCACCGGCGAACGGCGCGATGGCAGTCGGATGGTTGTGCGTCTCGACTTTCATCAGCGTGTGCGTAAGTTCATCGTTGAACGCATAGCTGCCATCGGCACGCGGATAGAAACGCTCGACGCGCGCGCCTTCGATGACGGAAGAATTATCCGAATACGCCACCACCGTACCGGTCGGACTGACCTTGTGCGTGTTGCGTATCATGCCGAACAGCGACATGTCCTGCGCCACACCGTCTATCACCCAGTCCGCGTTGAATATCTTGTGGCGGCAATGTTCCGAATTCGCCTGTGCGAACATCATCAACTCGACGTCGGTGGGATTGCGCTTGAGCTTCTTGAAGTTCTCGACCAGGTACTCGATCTCATCATTGGACAGTGCCAGTCCCATCTCGCGATTAGCTTGCTCCAAGGCTTTGCTGCCGCCCTTGAGCACATCCACACTGGCCAAAGGTTGCGACTTGCCGTGCTGGAAGATCTTTTCCGGCGCACTCTCCAAACCTGTCCTGAGCCCAGTCGAAGGGTCGGTCAATACCGATTCGGTCATGCGGTCATGCAACAACGACGATGCCGCCGCATGTTCGGCCTTGCTCAAGCCTTTGCCGCTCTTGCTGGCGAGGTAGTACACCACGCCGCGCTCGATGCGCTGCACGCCGGTCACGCCGCAATGTTGCGCGATGTCGGTCGCCTTGGTAGACCACGGCGAGATCGTGCCCAGACGCGGCACGACCAGCACACGCGTCGCATCGGCTGCCTGCCTGGGTTCGCCCGCCCGCTGATCCAGACCCAGCACTTTATCCAGCAAACTCGCTTGCGCTGCGGACAAAGACTTGCCGCTCAACGCGCTGAAATAACAATGCCGGGTGTCCAGTAAAGTCACCGTGGGCGCGGCAGCCGACAGTGCGGCACGAAGTTTTTCCAGACGGAACGCGGACAAGGCGGGGGTGCCGACAGAGACTCTAAACATAGCGGTGACGGGGAATAAATTTTGGAGCGCGATTATACTATGCACCCACCGCAAACCTAGTCCGAGTTGAACATGAGCCAACGCACCGCTGCCACGACACCCAAGCCCATTACCCGGAGCCAGATCACCAAGCTTATTCCCAAACGCCCGCGCGACAGCCACAAGGGGTTGTTCGGCACGGTTGCTGTCATCGGCGGCAAGCGCGGCATGCTGGGCGCGCCGCTCATGGCGGCACGCGCAGCACTCAAACTGGGCGCGGGTTGCGTGCATGTCGGGCTGTTGGACGACAACGCGCCGGGCGTGGATGTCTTACAACCGGAATTGATGCTGCATCGCGCGTCTGACGTGCTGAACCTGCCTGGCATCACTGTGCTGGCGGTGGGCTGCGGTATGGGAATCGATCTGGCCGCACACAAACTGCTTTACGATGCGCTGCAAAATTCCGCCGCTTTGGTGCTGGATGCCGACGCGCTTAATATCCTCGCGCTGCGTCCCGACTTTCGCGCGCTGTTGGCATCACGCCAAGCCGCAACGGTGCTGACACCCCATCCCGGCGAAGCCGCGCGGCTATTGGCTTGCGACATCGCTGACGTACAGGCGAATCGCCACAGCGCAGCACAAGAGTTGCGCAAAAGATTCCACGGCAGCGTGATACTCAAGGGCGCGGACAGCGTGTGTGTGACGCGCGACGCAAAACTTTTCATCAATACCACAGGCAATTCCGGCATGAGCGCGGCGGGTATGGGCGATGTATTGACCGGCATGGTCGCCGCGTTCATCGCGCAAGGTTTGAATGCCAATGACGCGCTGTTGCTGGCCGTGCACCTGCACGGCGCGGCAGGCGACGCACTCGCCGAGCAACAGGCCAAAATCGGCATGACCGCGACGGAAGTCACCGACTGGGCAAGGTGGCTGTTCAATCAATGGGCTGCGCTTGCCTGATAGTCCCGTACTGTCCGCAACCAAACTATAAAATCCCACCTCATGACTACTCCTATCGACATCTCCGAACAAGCCGGGGTGCGCTATTTGCACTTCGGTTCGACCTGGGTGCAAGGCGCGATGCGCATCGCCCGCCCGTGGAATCTGGAGCTGGAATACACCCGCGAGATGATGGCGTCACTGCTGTTACGCGACGAGTCGCGCTGGCCGCGCAAGGTGTTGTTGATCGGATTGGGCGCGGCATCGTTGACCAAGTTCCTGTATCGCAACTATCCGCTGGCGCATCTCACCATCATCGAGATCGAACCCGCTGTCGTGGCAGCCGCACGGCAATTCTTCAAACTGCCGGAAGACGATAAACGTATCAATATGGTCATCGCCGACGGGGTCGAATATGTGCTGGGGACGGACAAGAAGTTCGACCTGATCCTGGTGGACGGCTTCAACGAACATGCACATCCCGGCGGCTTGAACACACTGCCTTTTTATCAGGCCTGCCGTACCCGGTTGAGCGAACAAGGGGTGATGGCGGTGAACCTGATCGGGCTGAGTCGCGGCGTGATGGGAAGCTTTGCCCATATCGCCAAAGCGTTTGACGACAGAGCGTTGATGTTTCCCTCGTGCGAAAGCGGCAACACCATCGCCTTTGCCGCCGACGGTGATCCCATCAGCATTGCTTTCGACGATATGAAAGAATGTGCGCAGCAATTGAAAACCGCAACCGGCCTGAATCTGTTGCCCACGCTGACACGGCTGGCGCAGGCCAAAACCTGCTTGAACGACACGCTGGTTATGTGACACCGATTCTCGGCACAGGCAGAAACCGTGTTATCCGGCAGCGAAGATGCATGGTGCGGCAGTTGCCGATACGGCGATGCCTGTAGCGGAATTCGCCAGTGGTGAATCGCACGTAACCGTGCAGACCAGCGGCACGATAGAGCTTCAACAACCCAAAGGAACAAACATGATCAGCTTGATTGCACTTGGCATCCTCGTCGCGGCAATGTTCTACTGCATCGGTCTCTACAACCACCTGGTCGGCATCAAACATGCCGTCGCCAAAGCCTGGGCCAACATCGACGTGCTGCTCAAACAACGCCACGACGAATTGCCGAAACTGGTCGAGGTATGCAAACAGTACAAACAGTTCGAGCAGGAGACTTTGCAGAAAGTCATCGCCGCACGCGCGCAAGTCCATGCCGCCCGTGAACATCAGAATGTCGCCGCGCTGGGTCAGGCGGAGGGCGCATTACGCGCGGGATTGGGCAACCTCTTCGCGGTGGCGGAAGCCTATCCCGAGCTCAGGACCAATGAGAATTTCATGCAATTGCAGAACCGCATCACCGCGCTGGAGAACGGCATCGCCGATCGTCGCGAGCTGTACAACGACTCGGTGAACATCAACAACGTGCAGATCGAAGTGTTCCCCGCCAGCATCATCGCCAAGCTGTTCAACTTCGGCGAAAAACCGCTGCTGGAGTTTTCCACCGGGGAAAAATCAGACGTGGATATGAAACAGCTGTTCGACTGAGCCACCATGCCGTTTTCACCGCGCCGTGAATATGCCCAACTGATCACATCGGGCGGACAATTACTGCTGCTCTTGATCGGCTTTTGGATCGGCACGCGCACAGGCTGGCAATTCTGCCTGCCGCTCATCGCGGTGTTCAGCCTGTTGGCGTGGCGTTCTTCATTGAACCGGCTGCGCGCGATACGCGACACTCCCACGTCCAGGATAGCATCCGCCGCGCAGGGCTATGTCGAACTCATCGGGCGGGGCATGCCCTTCGGCGAGGTTCCGTTGCTGAGCCGGATGCGCCAACTTCCCTGCTTGTGGTATCGCTACCAGATTGAGGAACGTTATCAAAGCAAGAACGGCACGAGCTGGCGCACCGTGGAGAGCGGCGAGAGTCAGGATTCATTCATGTTGCGCGATGCCAGTGGAGCGTGCATCGTCGATCCCGAACAAGCCGAGATCAGCACGATCTACCGCGACCACTGGAACACGGGCGCGCTGCGCTACACGGAATGGAAACTGCTCAAGAACGACCAGATTTACGTTCTGGGGGAATTTCGCACCCATAGCGGTGCGGTCGAATTCGACTCCAACGCCGAACTCAATGCGCTGCTGGCCGAATGGAAAACCGACCTGCCCGCGTTGCGCAAACGCTTCGATCTGAATAACGATGGCGAGCTGGACATGGCCGAATGGATGCTGGCGCGCAAAGCGGCGCAGCGCGAAGTCACGAAAAAAATGCGCGCAGCCGAAGCACAACCCGACCTGCACACCATCAGCCAACCGCGCGACGGGAAACTGTACCTGATCAGCAATCTGACCCCCGCAGACCTATCGCGCCGTTACCTCTACTGGAGCTATGCGCATTTGCTCATTTTCTTTGCCGCGCTGGGCGCACTTGGTTGGGTGCTACAGGCAAAACCGTTGCTGGAATAGGCCATTTCGACCAAATAAAAAAGCAAGCATTTTTTGTTTGAAAATAGGCCGTTCGGCATATTGACATTTCGCAATCATCCACAAAACCAGCAAATCCGCCAGTTCGCCGCCACCGCGCACCAATCGCACCCATCAACTTATCGCAACAACTTGTTTTTATTGAGCATTTTATCATGTCAATAAATAGGCAATCTAACAAAAACCCTTACAAGACGCTGACTTAAACGAACATCCGGACTATCTGTCCACATAGTTACCCACAGATTTTGTGGGTAAAAAATAATACTCATGCGCCATGCGCAGTTAGGAGATTTTGACGGGTATATCGTTCATCCTGCCGGGCACGATTTCGACACCGATTCGTGCGGCGGGACAAACGATGCGGGCGTAAAAAAGGCGGGGTAGACCCCGCCCTTGTCGTCACACAACACCCCACTAATCTTTTCTGCGTAACGACATCCTGCTCATCAAGCCATCTTTCAACACAAACTGGTGTTTGGCTGCGCCCAGAATATGCACGATGACGACCGCGATCAACACATTGACCAACAGCTCATGGACATCGTGAGCCAGCACACCGGTGAACTTTCTCGGCAGCAGACCCGCGTCGCCCGCCATCAAAGCATCCCAAACCTTACTGGTGAGTACGATGAGCGTGCCACTCACCGGCAAGAGGATCAGGAGGGTATAGAGCAGGTGATGGATACCGGTCGCTGCCTTGTCCATCACACCCGAACCCGCCGGAGCGGGCGTGCCGTCCTGGCGGCGGAAAAACATACGCAACAGGGTCAGCAACAATATCGCATCGCCCACCAGGGCATGGATCAAATATCCCGCCAAGGTGGCATTTCCCTCGTGCCGCGCATCGCTCAACGAGTTACCCAAAAACCATGCTGCGACCAACAAGCCCAATGTCAACCAATGGGCGATTACCATACGTTTACTGTACTGCTTCATATTTCCTCCAAAGTTATCCACGCGATTTCTTTTCCAACGCTTCCCAGCGTGACATCAATTCCAATACCAGCCCATCAATCGCTTCACTGCGCGCCTGTAACTGCTGCGCACGTTTCACATCGGAACGGAAGATCGTCCCGTCGGCCAGGTGTGTGGCGATCTCGATCTGTTCCTGCTCCATCGCCTCGATCTGCTTGGGCAACTCTTCCAACTCACGATTCTCTTTGAAACTTAATTTGTTATTCACCTTGGGCTTTTCAATCACTGCCGCTGGTGCGGGACTGGCAGGTTTGTTGACCACCTGAGCCGCCTGAAATTTTTGCACGCGCACCCAGTCCTCATAGCCGCCGACGTATTCCACCAGCTTGCCGTCGCCTTCAAAGGCGATCACTTGCGTGACGACGTTATCCAGAAACGCGCGGTCATGGCTGACCAGGAACAACGTGCCGTCGTAATTCGCCAGCAACTCTTCCAGCAACTCCAGCGTCTCGATATCCAGATCGTTGGTCGGTTCATCCAGTACCAGCACATTGGCCGGCTGGGTGAACAGACGCGCCAGCAGCAACCGGTTGCGCTCGCCGCCCGAACAACTTTTCACCGGAGATCTGGCGCGTTCCGGCGCGAACAAAAAATCGCCCAGATAACTGATGACATGCTTCTTCTGCCCGCCTATATCGACGAAATCCGCACCCTGACTGATGGTGTCGGCGAGGGTGGCGTTGTCGTCCAGCTGTTCGCGCAACTGGTCAAAATAGGCGACTGCGATCTTGGTACCGAGCTTTACCGTACCGCTGTCCGGCTCCAGCTGCCCCAGTATTATTTTCAACAGCGTGCTCTTGCCCGCGCCGTTCGGCCCAAGCAGACCGATCTTGTCGCCGCGCTGGATACGGCAAGAAAAATCCTTGACCAGAACACGCTCGCCGTAAGCCTTGCTCACCTGTTCCAATTCCGCCACCAGCTTGCCGGAACGCTCGCCGGTGTCCACCGTCATCTCGACCTTGCCGACCTTCTCGCGGCGTGCGGCGCGTTCGCGGCGCAATTGCTCCAGACGCAACACGCGGCCCTCGTTGCGCGTGCGCCGGGCTTTCACGCCCTGGCGTATCCACACCTCTTCCTGCGCCAACACCTTGTCGAACTTCGCATTCACCACTGCCTCATCGCTCAACATGCGTTCTTTGATCGCCTGATACGCGCTGAAATTTCCGGGGAAACTCGACAGCTTGCCCCTGTCCAGTTCGACGATGCGCGTGGTCACGTTATCCAGGAATCGCCGGTCGTGGGTGACGAACAACACGCTGCCGACAAAGCTGTTGAGCAATCCTTCCAGCCATTCGATGGAAGCGAAATCCAGATGGTTGGTCGGCTCGTCGAGGATCAGCACATCGGGTGCGGCGACCAGGGCTTGCGCCAACGCCACGCGCTTGCGCTGCCCGCCAGACAGATCGCCCACGCGTTTGTCGGGATCCAGATCAAGCTTGGCGATCGCGGTCTCGATACGCGATTCCACCTGCCAACCGTCCTGTGCCTCGAGCTGGGTTTGCAAGTGCTGCATCTCTTCCAGCAAGGTATCGAAGTCGGCGTCCGGTTCGGCGAGCTGGTGCGACACGTGATGGTAATCGTGCAGCAATTTCTGCAACGCCCCCAAACCCTTCGCCACCGCGTCGAACACCGAGTCATCGGCATCCAGCACCGGCTCCTGGCTCACATAGCAGATGCGCGCGCCGGGTGAACGCCACACCAGACCGTCGTCCAGATTCGCTTGCCCTGCCAGCACGCGCATCAGACTGGATTTGCCGCCGCCGTTGCGTCCGATGAGACCGACGCGCTCGTTCTCGTCGAGTTGAAAAGCGGTGTGGTCCAACAGTGCGACGTGGCCGAAAGCGAGACTCGCATTATCTAAAGTGATGAAGGGCATGGGTGATGTTCTGTGAAATGAAAAAACCGCAGCAAGTGCGGATGAATGATGATGCGCCGTTGATGTTTCGACCGGATCGACACGAACGGCACGGATAAATTATTTTCCTGCCGCGCTCAGCACCTTGAGATCCGCGATGATGTCTTTGGAATGACGCGACGTTTCCACGCTCAGATATACCTTGCTGACCTTGCCCTGCGGATCGATCAGGAACGTAAAACGGCGCGCCAGTTTCATGATGCCCAGATTCATCAGCGCGCCGTAACTGTCGGCGACCGCACCGTTCTTATCGGCCAGCAACGGGAAAGGCAGATGATATTTCTTGGCGAATTCGGCATGACTATCGCTATCGTCCACGCTGATGCCCACCACCGCCGCGCCCATCTCCGTCAACTGGTTCAAGTCATCCCGGAATGAGCACGCCTCTTGTGTGCAACCCGGGGTGTCATCCTTGGGATAAAAATACAGCACCAGCCATTTTCCCGTGAAATCTTGCAGCGCGTGCATCTTGCCGTTCTGATCCGGCAACTGGAAATTCGGTGCGGGCTGCCCCGCCTGCGGCAACTCGCCCGCCCGCGCCGCGCGCGCCACCCACAACGAAGCGATCACGAACAACGCCATGACAATCAGGAATAGTTTCATTTTTCACCCGCCTCTCAAAGCCGTACAAAATTTAGGGGCGCATCATACCAGTCATCGCCTGTCGATAGCCGCACTTTTGCGCTAGAATGCGCGCCGCCGTCCCCGTAGTTAAATGGATATAACCGGCCCCTCCTAAGGGTCAATTACAGGTTCGATTCCTGTCGAGGACAC
>JABEVG010000043.1 GCA_013044075.1 Gallionella sp. | reverse complement strand
TCAAGCGGCGCGGATTTAGCGGCGCGGCTATCATGGCGATCAAAAACGCCTACAAGACTTTGTATAAATCCGGCTTGAGTTTCGATCAGGCCAAACTCGCTCTGCAAGAGCAGGTAGGCGAGCATGCCGAGTTGCAGTTGTTGGTTGATTTCCTCTCGACATCACAACGCGGCATCGTTCGTTAAGGCAGGTTTAATGCAACAACAAAAAATGGTTATTGGTATCGTCGCGGGTGAAGCATCGGGCGACACGTTGGGCAGCCATCTGATGAACGCGTTACAGGAAGCACGCCCCGATTTGCAATTCATCGGTATCGGCGGTCCGAAGATGCAATCCGCAGGTCTGCAAGTGCTGTTCCCCATGGAGAAATTGGCGGTCAACGGTTACGTCGAAGTGTTGCGGCATTACCGCGAGATCGTCGGCATACGCAACCAACTGCGCAAGCATTTCCTCGAGCATAAGCCAGATCTGTTCATCGCCATAGACGCGCCCGATTTCAATCTCGGCCTGGAGAGGGTGCTCAAGCAGAATGGCATCCCCACGATACATTATGCGAGCCCGTCGATCTGGGCCTGGCGCGGCGAACGCATCCATAAGATAAAACGTGCCGTATCGCGAATGCTGTGCCTGTTCCCGCACGAGCCCAAGATCTACCAGGATGCCGGTGTGCCGGTGACGTTTGTCGGACATCCGCTGGCCGATATGTTGCCTGACTCGCCCAAGCGCGACGAGATGCGCGAGACCATGCGCATTCCCTTGACCGCCAAAGTGTTCGCCCTGCTGCCGGGAAGTCGGCAAAGCGAGGTGAGGAATCTGGCGCAGACCTATATCGCAACGGCCAAACTGATCGTGCAACGCCACCCGGATGCGCGCTTTCTGGTTCCGCTGGTGAGCCGCGAGACGCGCAAAATATTCGAGCAGGCCTTGTATGATTTTGACGGTGAGCAATTGCCGGTCACCCTGCTGTTCGGTCACGCGCAAGATGCCATGATCGCCGCCGACATGGTGTTGGTCGCATCGGGTACGGCGACGCTGGAATGCGCGCTGCTCAAGCGTCCCATGGTGATCACTTATCGGGTGCCGCGCATCACATGGTGGCTGATGAAAGGCAAGGGCTATCTGCCTTACGTCGGTTTGCCGAATATTTTATGCGGGCGTTTTGTCGTGCCGGAATTGTTGCAGCACGATGCCACGCCGCAAAACCTGAGCCAGGCCATGCTCAATCTGTTGGACGATAAAAATGCCGTCGCGGAACTGGCACAGGTGTTTGGCGAGCTGCATCACACGCTGCGCCACAACACCGCACAAAAAGCCGCTGCGGCGATCCTGCCCTATCTGAACCGGCATGACTGAACTCGTGTTGGCCTGCGGGGTGGACGAAGCCGGACGCGGCCCGCTCGCGGGGCCGGTCAGTGCGGCGGCGGTGATACTCGATCCCGCCCGTCCTATCGCGGGCTTGGCGGACTCCAAAAAACTCTCCGAGAAACAACGCGACTTGCTCGCGCCCCTCATTCGCGAGCGCGCGCTGGCCTGGGCGGTGGCTTACGCCAGCGTTGCCGAGATCGACCAGCTCAATATCTTGCAGGCGACCTTGCTGGCGATGCGCCGCGCAGTATGGGCACTACCGGTGCAGCCGCAACAGGTGTTGGTCGATGGGCTGTATTGCCCGCAGACCGGGATACCCAGCCAAGCTATCGTGAAGGGCGACAGCAAAGTGGCGGCGATCTCGGCTGCATCGATCCTGGCGAAAACCGCGCGTGATGAGCTGATGCTGGGATTGCATGAGCACTATCCGCAATATGGTTTCGCCGCCCATAAAGGCTATCCCACCGCCGCGCATCTCACGGCGTTGC
Organism: Gallionella sp.; assembly: GCA_013044075.1. Taxonomy (GTDB): domain Bacteria; phylum Pseudomonadota; class Gammaproteobacteria; order Burkholderiales; family Gallionellaceae; genus Gallionella. The sequence continues at coordinate 13,640 of JABEVG010000043.1, read as the reverse complement.
GACTACATGGTGTGTCGGATGTGCACCGCCGCAGTTTCAAGCCGGTGCGTGTGGTATTGCAAGGCGGAGATTTTTAGGCGCGCGATTATGGTCTTGTTCAAATTGACACATCACTTTGCGGCACTGCTGTGGGTAGGCGGGATGTTCTTCGCGCTTGCCGTGCTGCGCCCGAGCGCGGTCGAAGTACTGGATGCGGCGCAACGTCTGCGCCTGTGGGATGCGGTGCTGACGCGTTTCTTTCACTGGGTGTGGGGGGCGGTCGGGGTGTTGCTGGTCACCGGTTTCTTCATGATCTATTTGTCCGGTGGTATGTCTCATGTGCCGCGTCACGTCCACGTCATGCTTGCTCTGGGGTTGATGATGATGGCGATCTACGGCTATGTTTTTTTTGCCTGCTATGTGCCGATGAGTGTGCATGTCAGCAAACAACGCTGGCAGGAAGCCGGTGTCTGTCTGGGTAAGATGCGCCGTTGGGTGACCGTCAATCTGCTGCTGGGCTTGCTCACGATCAGTATCGAAGTCATCGGCGCGGCAATCGGCTGAGCTGTGCGCACCGTTTGCATCCGTGCGAAAAAATAAATCTAAAACCACGCACAAACCGCACAAAATCCAGTCGCAGTGCCGCGTGGCTCTGCTATAATTCTAAGCTTCAGCGTGTAGCGCAGCCTGGTAGCGCACTACCTTGGGGTGGTAGGGGTCGGAAGTTCGAATCTTCTCACGCTGACCAGACAAATCAAACTCCCAGTCCATTCAATATTTGACCGCCGATGCGTATTTTAATCAGCAATGATGATGGATATTTCGCACCCGGACTGGCGATTCTTGCTTCCCATCTTTCCAAAATCGCCGAGGTCGTGGTGGTCGCGCCGGAACGTGACCGCAGCGGTGCGAGCAACTCCCTGACTTTGGACAGGCCGCTCAAGCTGCGTCGTGCGGCGAGCGGTTTCTACTATGTCAACGGCACGCCGACTGACTGCGTGCATCTGGCCGTTACCGGCATGCTGGATCATCAGCCCGACATGGTGGTATCGGGTATCAACGCCGGCGCGAACATGGGCGACGACACAATCTATTCCGGCACCGTGGCCGCTGCGACCGAGGGTTATCTGCTGGGTATCCCTGCGATCGCTGTGTCGCTGGTGGGTAAAGAGTTGCTGCACTACGAGACCGCCGCGCGAGTGACGGCGGAGCTGGTGCGGCGTTTTTCGCAACGGACACACCGGCAGCCGTGGCTGCTCAACGTCAACGTGCCGGATGTGGCTTATGAACAATTGCGGGGTGTGACAGTCACGCGTTTGGGCAAGCGGCACAAAGCCGAGCCTGTCATCAAAGCACTAAACCCGCACGGCGAAACGGTGTATTGGGTGGGGGCGGCAGGCAAGGCGCAGGACGCGGGCGAGGGCACGGACTTCCACGCGCTAGCCGCGCAACAGGTCTCGATCACCCCGCTGCAAATCGATCTCACCCAAACCAGTCAACTCGACGCGGTGCGCGACTGGATGAAGACGCCATGAACACCTCCGGCATCGGCATGACCTCGCAGCGCACCAAGCTGCGCATGATAGACAGGTTGCGCGAGCAGGGCATCAAAGACGAGACGGTGCTGGCGGCGATGTTCGCCGTGCCGCGCCATCTGTTCGTCGACGAGGCTTTGGCGAGTCGCGCATATGACGATGTGTCGCTGCCGATCAATTTCAACCAGACCATCTCACAGCCTTACATCGTGGCGCGCATGATAGAGATATTGCGCAATGGCCGGCAGCTGGGTCGCGTGCTGGAGATCGGCACGGGCTGCGGTTATCAGGCCGCCGTGCTGGCGCAGGTCGCCGCCGAGGTGTACAGCATGGAGCGCATCGCACCTTTGTACGAGCGCGCCAAAAAACAATTGCGCGAGATGAAGCTGCGCAATATCACGGTGCGTTATGCCGATGGCTGTGCCGGACTGCCCGAAGCCGCGCCCTTCGATGGCATCATCATGGCCGCCGCCGCGCCGGCCCTGTTGCCTGCCCTGCGCGAGCAGTTGCAGGTCGGTGGTCGCATGGTGTTGCCGGTGGGGATGCAGGAGCAGTTCCTCTATCTGATCGAGCGGGACGCGAAAGGATTTCGCGAAACCCGCCTGGAGCCGGTAAAATTCGTACCCTTACTCATGGGGAAGGTATGACACATCAACGTTGTGTGGGCTATTTGCTGGCGGCTGCCATTTTATCCGCGTGTTCCTCCGCTTATCAGCCATCGGGGGTGGGTGTAGTGTCCCGACCGGGTGCCGCAACCACGGAGTCCACGCGCATGAAAGTGGCTGGTGAAAAAGATTGGCGACCCGCCACGCACCAGGTCGTGAAAGGCGACACGATGTATAGCATCGCTTTTTATTACGGCTTGGATTATCACGAGCTGGCCGAACTGAACGGCATCAAAGATCCCCGCGTGATCCAAGTCGGGCAGGTGCTGCGCTTGTTCCCCTCCGCCAAGACCGCGCCAGTTGCGGATAGCAAGCCCGCCGAGAGTGTGCCCAAGGATCAACCCAAGGTCGTGAAGTACGTCTATAACGATGCAGCGATGGCGAAGATCGATCAGGTGCAGAACCAGACAACGACAACGTATGCCGTCGAGGGTGCGACGATAGAAGTGACCCCGCTTGGTCGTAAAGCGGACGTCGCTGCAGCCAATCCCAAAGCCGAGGCCGCGCCCCCCGCCGATAGCCCCATCATCAATACCGAAGAAGACGCGCTGCAATGGAGCATGCCCACCACGGGCAAAATCATCGCGCGGTTTTCCGAAGCTGCGAACCGCAAGGGCATCGATATCGCCGGTACGCTGGGACAATCCATCGTGGCTAGTGCCCCTGGCAAGGTGGTGTATAGCGGCAGCGGGCTGCGCGGTTACGGCAAGCTCATCATCATCAAGCACAACAAGACCTATCTGAGTGCCTACGCGCACAATGACAAAGTGCTGGTCAAAGAAGGCCAGTCGGTCAAGCGCGGCGAGAAAATCGCCGAGATGGGCAAGACCGATGCCGATCAGGTGAAGCTGCATTTTGAAGTGCGCCGTCTGGGCAAGCCGGTCGATCCGGCGAAATATCTGCCCAAATCTTGACCGACCCTAAACCCAAAAAAACGGTGACACTCAGCGTCGCCGATCACGACCGCGACAGCGCGAATCTGCGCTACGTCTATCCCGTCATCTCGCGCCGTGCCGGTGGCGTGTCGGTCGGCATCAATCTCAATCCCAACAATGCATGCAACTGGCGTTGCATCTACTGCCAGGTGCCCGACCTGACACGCGGCACCGCCCCGCCTGTCGATCTGGCTTGGTTGGAAAAAGAGCTGCACGATTTCTTGCACGAACTGCTGCACGGCGATTTCATGCAAAGCCGTGTCCCGCAAGGCATGCGGCATATCAACGATATCGCACTTTCCGGCAACGGCGAACCCACCAGCAGCGCGGAATTCGCGCAAGTCATCGCGCTAGTCGCCAGGGTGCGTGCCGCCGTGGGCTTGCCTGACACCGTGAAGACCGTGCTGATCACGAATGGCAGTCTCATCCATCGCGACACGGTGAAAAACGGCTTGCGCGCCATGGCGCAACTCAATGGCGAGGTCTGGTTCAAGTTGGACAGGGCGAGCGAATCGGGCATGTTGCGTGTCAACGATACGCATACCACGATGGACAAAGTGCGTGAGCATCTCACTATCGCCATCGCGTTGTGTCCGACCTGGTTACAAACCTGCTGGTTCGCCGTCGATGGCGTATCGCCGTCGATGCAGGATGAGGAAGATTATCTGGCTTTCATCGCATTGCTGTTGCGCCAGGGACACAAGCTACAAGGTGTGTTGCTGTATGGCTTGGCGCGTCCGTCGATGCAAGCGGATGCACCGCGTTTGAGTGCCTTGCCCAAAACAAGTCTGGAAGCCTTCGCTCGGCGCATAGGCGAGCTGGGATTGCCGGTGAAAGTATCGCAGTAGATGAAGTGTTTCTATGACGCAAGGCCGTGTTGGCGGTAGTTGAACTGTTCGACTCATGCAATGAATTTAACGGCGTGCCCAACCGTGCCTCAGTCTGCCCAGCTATGGCGCGATGGATCAGCCGCCTATATAGGACATCTCGATTTTTTTGTCGGGTGTCTGTTGGGTCGCGCGTAATTCCGAGTAGCGATCATCGCGCAATCCCCAACGTCCGGCGATGAGATTCGTCAGTATCGTATCCGCTGCGCCCAAGCGCAGCGGTTCGCGCAAGTCGATGCCGTGGGTGGCGAACAGGCAGGTGTAAAGTTTGCCGTCCGTGGCGAGTCGGGCGCGGGTACAGTCATGGCAGAACACTTGGGTCACGGAAGCAATCACGCCGATCTCGCCACCACCGTCCGCATACTGCCAGCGTTCCGCCACTTCGCCCGGGTAGTTGGCACCGATTTGCCGCAGCGCATAACGCGCGGCGATGCGCTCCAATATCACGCGCGCGCTGACCACCTCATCCAGCCTCCAACCGTTGGAGCTGCCGACATCCATGTACTCGATGAAGCGCAGCACGATGCCGCTGTGCCGAAAGTGTTCCGCCATCGCGAGAATCTCGTGTTCATTCACCACGCGTTGCACCACCATGTTGACCTTGACCGGATGCAGCCCCGCACGTTGCGCGGCGGCGATGCCGTCCAACACCGTACCCACCGGCACATCGCTGTCGCTCATGCGACGGAAAGTCGTGTTGTTCAAACTATCCAGGCTGACACTGATACGCGACAGTCCGGCATCCTTGAGCGACTGTGCTTTTTGCGCCAGCAGCACGCCGTTCGTGGTCAGTGCCACTTCCAGCGGTTTGCCTGCATTGGTGTTTAACCTGGCGAGCATTTCGACCAGTCGCTCGATGCCGCGCCGCAGCAGTGGTTCGCCGCCAGTCAGGCGTATCTTCTGTACGCCCAAAGGAATGAAGAGTTTGACCAGTCGGGCTATCTCCTCGAAGCTGAGCAGCTCGCTGCGCGGCAAAAAATTGTGCTGTTCATCGAAGACATCACGCGGCATGCAGTAAGTGCAGCGCAGATTGCAGCGGTCGGTCACCGAGATGCGCAAGTCGCGCAGCGGACGCTGCAAGCTATCGAGCAGTGGCACGTCATGATTGCGCGGCAGGTTCAAGGCAGCGTAGTCGCGCAGCTCTTTGGAGATGCTGGCGACCTTGATGGGAATGCTGCTCAATAGCTTAGCCATGGCGGTGGGGAGGTGCGGACACGCATTCGGTTTTGTTCGTTGTGCTTGACATGAAAATCTCAGGCGTTCGGGCATTATGTCGCAGTTGCAAAGAGAAGACACTCGGATTTCGCTAACCCCGTCCTGTGCGGTAGAATGCCGCCCCATGAACAATCCCCAACTTTCTGTCGTCATTCCCGTCTATAACGAAGAGCAGGGTTTGCAGGCCTTGTTCGACCGGCTCTATCCGGCACTGGATCAACTCAATATCAGCTACGAGATCGTTTTTATCAACGACGGCAGCCGTGACCGCTCGGCCGCTATTCTGCGCGGTCAATTCCAGAGGCGTCCCGATGTTACTCGCGTGATCCTGTTCAACGGTAACTTTGGCCAGCACATGGCGATCATGGCCGGCTTCGAGCATTGTCGGGGCCAGCGCATCGTCACGCTGGATGCGGACTTGCAGAACCCGCCGGAAGACACTGGCGTGCTGTTGGCAAAGATGGACGAGGGGCACGATTACGTCGGCTCTATCCGTCGTCAGCGCAACGACAGCTGGTGGCGGCATGTGGCTTCGCGCGCCATGAACGGCCTGCGCGAAAAGATCACGCGCATCAAGATGACCGACCAGGGTTGTATGTTCCGCGCCTATGATCGCAACATCATCGACGCGATCAATAGCTGCAAGGAAGTCAGCACGTTTATTCCGGCACTGGCTTATAGCTTCGCGCGCAATCCCGCCGAGGTGGTGGTCGGGCATGAAGAACGCGCGGCGGGCGAATCCAAGTATTCGATGTACAGCCTGGTCCGTCTCAACTTCGATCTAATGACCAGTTTCTCGCTGATCCCGTTGCAGATGTTCTCCATGTTGGGGATGTTGATCTCGCTGTTCTCCGGTTTGTTCTTTGTGTTTCTGGTGGTGCGTCGTCTGGTCATCGGCCCCGAGGCGGAAGGTCTGTTCACCCTGTTCGCCCTGATGTTCTTCCTGATCGGCATTACCTTGTTCGGTATCGGCCTGTTGGGCGAATATGTGGGTCGTATCTACCAGCAAGTGCGACATAGACCGCGCTATTTGCTCGAAGCGATTTTGGAGCAGCAGGATTCAGGATCCAGGATGCAGGATCCAGCTAAAAGTGGGGCTGTTGATACCATATGAGTCAGGCTCAAGTAAATGCCGACGCAGCGGGTTTCCCTGAACCCGGAATCCTGAATCCGGCATCCTCGGCAGTCGTATTCGCGTACCACAATGTCGGCGTGCGTTGTCTGTCGGTGTTGCTGGCGCACGGCGTGGACGTGGCACTGGTGGTCACGCATCAGGACAATCCCAAAGAGAACATCTGGTTCGATAGTGTGGCCCAGTTAGCCGCGCTGCATGGCATACCCGTCATCACGCCGGACAATCCGAACACGCCGGAAGTCGTCGCGCGGATACGCGCGTTGCACCCGGACTTTTTCTTTTCGTTCTATTACCGCGAGATGCTGAAAAAAGAGTTGCTGGATATTCCCAAGCTCGGCGCGTTGAACATGCACGGTTCGTTGTTGCCAAAATACCGTGGTCGCGTGCCGGTGAATTGGGCGATAATTCGCGGCGAAACGGAGACCGGCTCGACCTTGCATTACATGACCGAGAAGCCGGACAACGGCGACATCGTGGCGCAGCAGGCCGTGCCGATACTGCCGGACGATACCGCGCTGCAAGTGTTCCAGAAGGTGACGGTCGCCGCTGAGATGGCATTGAACGGGGTGTTACCCGCGCTATTGGCAGGCAAGGTTCAGGCGGTGAGGCAGGACCTGAGCAAGGGCGCGTATTTCGGTGGGCGTAAAGCCGAGGATGGCATGATCGATTGGTCGCAGTCGGCGCGTGAGATTCATAATCTGGTACGTGCGGTCGCGCCCCCGTATCCGGGTGCGACGACCAGCTTGATGGGTAAACCGATGCGTCTTTTGCAGACGCTGATGACCAAATGTTCCGCGACGGGTGCGACCGCCAGTTTTTACGTCAAGGACGACAAGGCCTATGCGATCTGCGGTTCGGGTGTGTTGCGCATATTGCGTTTCGAATTGGACGGCATCGAGATGGGTGCGCAGGCGTTCGCCGCGCAATATGGTTTGGAAAAGTTTGCATTTAATCGTTAAGGAAAAACAATGAAAAAAGTATTGATACTCGGCGTGAACGGCTTCATCGGTCACCACCTGTCCAACAAAATCCTGAACACCACCGACTGGGAAGTGTATGGCATGGACATGAGCACCGATCGCATCAGCGACCTGATCGGCCATCAGCGATTTCATTTCTTTGAAGGCGACATCACCATCAACAAGGAATGGGTCGAGTACCATGTCAAAAAATGCGATGTGATCCTGCCGCTGGTGGCGATCGCCACACCTTCGACTTACGTGAAGCAGCCGCTGCGCGTGTTCGAACTGGACTTTGAAGCCAACCTGCCCATCGTGCGTGCGGCGGTGAAGTACAACAAGCATCTGGTGTTCCCATCGACCTCCGAAGTCTACGGCATGTGCCATGACGAAGAATTCGATCCTTCGGAATCCGAGCTGATCTGCGGTCCGATCAACAAGCCGCGCTGGATCTATTCCTGCTCCAAGCAGCTGATGGATCGCGTGATCTGGGGTTATGGCATGGAAGGCTTGAACTTCACCCTGTTCCGTCCGTTCAACTGGATCGGCGCGGGACTGGACTCCATCCATACCGCCAAAGAAGGCAGCTCACGCGTGGTGACGCAGTTCCTGGGACATATCGTGCGCGGCGAGAACATCAGTCTGGTGGACGGTGGCCAGCAAAAACGCGCCTTCACTTACATTGACGACGGCATCAACGCGCTGATGAAAATCATCGAGAATAAAGACGGTATCGCCACCGGAAAAATCTACAACATCGGCAATCCGGCCAATAACTATTCGATCCGCGATCTGGCCGACATGATGATGAAGCTGGCGCACGAGTTTCCTGAATACCAAGCTTTGGCCAAGAACGTCAAGATTGTCGAAACGACTTCCGCCGCTTACTACGGCAAGGGCTATCAGGACGTGCAGAACCGTGTGCCCAAGATCACCAATACGTGTGAAGAGTTGAACTGGAAGCCGACCATCAACATGGCCGACACCCTGCGCAACATCTTCGTTGCGTATCGCAGCCAGGTGGTCGAAGCGCGCAAACTGGTGGACTAATAACGATAGGATTCAGGATACGGGATTCAGGGGCGGGGCATAGCCCCGCCTTTTGTTTCGTGTCCTGAATCCTGAATCCTGCTTTATACCTATGAAAAAAATCGCTCTCAAGATTGATGTGGATACCTATCGCGGCACACGCGAAGGCGTGCCGCGTCTGGTCGACGTGTTGCAACGCTATCACGCCGGGGCGACCTTCTTTTTTTCGCTGGGGCCGGATCACACCGGACGTGCGATCAAGCGGGTGTTCCGCCCCGGATTTCTGGGCAAGGTGTCGCGCACTTCGGTGGTCGAGCATTACGGCATCAAGACGCTGCTGTATGGCACGCTGTTGCCCGCACCCGACATCGGCAGGAAATGCGCCGATATTCTGCGCGGCGTGCGCGATGCGGGTTTCGAGGTCGGCATCCATTGCTATGATCACATCCGCTGGCAAGACTATGTCGCCAATCGAGACGAGGCGTGGACGCGGCGTGAGATGCAGCTCGCGGTCGATCGCTACACCGAAATCTTTGGCGATGCGCCCCACGCACACGCTGCCGCCGGCTGGCAGATGAACCGCCACGCTCTGCGCTACATGCAGCACCTCGGTTTGCAATACAGTTCCGATACGCGCGGCACGCATCCCTTCATCCCCACATATCACGCCGAGATCATTGCCGTGCCGCAACTGCCCACCACGCTGCCGACGCTGGATGAGCTGATGAATCGCGATGGCATCACGCTGGACAATATCGCCCAGCACATTTTGCAACTCACCGAAAATGCGCCGGAGACCGGCCACGTTTATACCTTGCACGCCGAGTTGGAAGGGCAAAAATGGATGCCGGTATTCGAGCAGTTGCTGCAAGGTTGGCAAGCGCAGGGTTATGAGCTGGTGTCCATGCAGCAATATCTGCAAGGTCTGAATGTCAGCGTGTTGCCGCGTTGTGAAGTGCAGATGCGCGAAGTGGAAGGACGCGTCGGGACGCTGGCGACACAAGCGGGCCAATGAAGCACGGTCGCGTAAAATCCTGGCCACATCTGGATGCTTGTGTGAAAATCGCGACCGTGTCGCATCGTATTCCAACCTCGTTCCTGCGGAGATCAACATGGCAAGCTGGTACACAGACAATTCCTTATCCATAGGCAACACCCCGCTGGTGCGCCTGAACCGCATCACCGATGGCGCGCCCGCCACGATACTCGCCAAGATTGAAGGCCGTAATCCGGCCTATTCGGTGAAATGCCGTATCGGGGCGGCGATGATCTGGGACGCGGAACAGCGCGGCCTGCTGGGTGCGGGCAAGCATATCGTCGAACCCACCAGCGGCAACACCGGTATCGCGCTGGCTTTTGTTGCGGCTGCGCGCGGCATCCCGCTCACGCTGACCATGCCGGAGACCATGAGCATGGAACGCCGCAAACTGCTCGCGGTGTACGGTGCCAAGCTGGTGCTTACGGAAGGTGCGAAAGGCATGTCTGGTGCGGTCGCCAAGGCCGAGGAGATTGCCGCTTCCGATCCCAAGTATGTGTTGCTGCAACAGTTCAAGAATCCCGCCAATCCCGCCATCCATGAAAAGACCACCGGTCCGGAAATCTGGAACGATACCGGCGGCAAGGTGGATATTTTTGTCGCGGGAGTGGGGACGGGCGGCACGCTCACCGGTGTGTCGCGCTACATCAAAAATACCAAGGGCAAGGCCATCACCTCGGTCGCGGTCGAACCCTCCGCCAGTCCGGTCATTACGCAGACGCGCGCGGGCGAGCCGGTCAAACCCGCGCCGCATAAGATTCAGGGCATAGGCCCGAATTTCGTACCGGACAATCTGGATATGTCGCTGGTCGATGAGGTCGAGCAGGTCAGCAATGAAGAGGCGGTGTTGTATGCGCGCCGACTGGCACAGGAAGAAGGCATCCTGTCGGGGATCTCTTGCGGTGCCGCTGTAGCGGCGGCGGTAAGACAGGCCAAGCGTCCCGAGAACGCGGGCAAGACCATCGTGGTTATCCTGCCCGATTCCGGCGAGCGTTATTTGAGCTCGATATTGTTCGATGGCATGTTCGACGACAAGGGTGCGGCTATCTAGGGCGGTGCTGATTCATCTGTCATCCCCGCTTTCGTGTGGGATGACAAAATCGAATGGATCAGTGTCAGGCGTAGCAGCGCAGGCGTATGGAGAATTGCTGCAACGCTTCGATGCCGCTGTGCTCGGCACGATGGCACCAATCTTCCAAGTCCCTGACCAATTGTTCTTTGGTGGCGGTGGAGCGTTGCCAGATCGCCGCGAGTTCCTGGCGCAGAGTGTAGGCGGTGTTGAGCTTGGAGCTGGTTTGGATTACCAGACTTAATTTGAGTTTTTCCTGTTCGCTCAAATCATTGGCATCCAGATGCAGCCAGTGCTTGATGCGCTTCATGTCCACTTTCCCCAAGTCGGGCACTGCCACTTTCAAGTGGGTAATCTCTTCGCGATAAGTGTGCCGCAACGATTTCGCATATTTGCTCAATACCTCGTAGCGGTTGGTGATGACGGCCTGCAAGGTGGCGGCATCGCACACGGTTTTGCGTTTGTCCAACCGCACTTGCGGCGGCAGTTTTTTCGCTTGTGCCAAGCCCAGTGTTTGCAGACTGCGGATGTACAGCCAGCCGATGTCGAATTCGTAAGGCTTGGTGGAGAGCTTGGCGGAGGTCGCGTAAGCGTGATGGTTGTTGTGCAATTCTTCGCCGCCGATGAGGATGCCCCAGGGGATGAGATTGGTCGATGCGTCGGCGCATTGGTAATTGCGGTAGCCCCAATAGTGACCCGCGCCGTTGATGATGCCTGCCGCCGTCACCGGTATCCATGCCATCTGCACTGCCCAGATAGTCAGCCCGATCGGGCCGAACAACAACAGGTCGACGACCAGCATCAGCGCGATTCCCCAGGAGCTGCGCCCGGTATAAATATGGTGTTCCAGCCAGTCGTCCGGTGTGCCGTGACCATAGCGGCTGAGCGTTTCCTGATTGCGCGATTCCTTCTTGTACAGCTCGTAGCCCTCCAGCAGCACTTTCCTGATGCCCAGTATCTGCGGGCTGTGCGGGTCATCCACGGTCTCGCATTTGGCGTGATGCTTGCGATGGATGGCAGCCCATTCTTTGGTCACTTGTGCCGTGGTGAGCCACAACCAGAAGCGGAAGAAATGACTGGCGACCGGATGCAGGTCGAGCGCGCGATGTGCCTGATGGCGATGCAAAAATATCGTTACCGACGCGATGGTGATATGCGTCAGTGCCAGTGTGACGAGTACATAGCCCCACCACGGTAAATCGAAAAATCCTGTCAACATCACGCTCTCCTACAACTGGCTGCTAATGGCTATTTGAAAAATTTTCTGTCAATGTTCGCGGGCAAGCGCGCCTACACTCTCTCCAATACGGCGGCGAAAAAGCCATCGGTATTGTGCAAGTGCGGACGCAGCTCCAGATAGTCGCCCATCTCCAGTGCGACTTTTTGTTGTTGCAAGACGGCACCGGCGGGGCGCAACACGAAGTCGGGATGCGCACTCAAAAAAGCCTGCACGATGTCCTGATTCTCTTCCGGCAAAATACTGCAAGTCGCATACACTAAGCGTCCGCCTTTTTTCACCAGACGGCTGGACGAGGCGAGGATGGCGGCTTGTTTTTGTTTGAGTTCTTCCAGACTCTGCGGCGACTGGCGGAATTTCAGATCGGGATTGCGGCGCAGTGTGCCCAGTCCGCTGCACGGCGCGTCCACCAGCACGCGGTCGATCTTGCCCGCCAGACGTTTCACTTTGAGATCGTTCTCATGCGCGATCAGCATGGGCTGGATGTTGGAAGCCCCGGAGCGTTTCAAACGCGGCTTGAGATTGGCGAGGCGTTTTTCCGATACGTCCAGCGCGTACAGCCGGCCTTGCGAATTCATCAGGGCAGAGAGCATCAGCGTCTTGCCACCCGCACCGGCGCAGAAATCCACCACCATATCGCTGCGTTTCGGAGCCAGCAACAACCCCAGTAATTGGCTGCCTTCGTCCTGTACCTCTACCTTGCCTTCGCTGAATAAGGCATCTTTGTTGAGTGGGATCTTTTCTTTGAGGCGTATGCCGACTGGGGAGTAAGGCGTCAGCGTCGCCTCGATATTCTGCTCGTGCAACTTTTGCAAGACTTCGTCGCGTTTGGCCAACAAGGTGTTGACGCGGATGTCCAGCGGCGCGCCCTGCTGCATGGAGCGGCCCAGGGTGAGGATGTCTGCATCCGAGTACGTCGCGCGCATCTTCTCCACCAGCCAGTCGGGGAATTCGGCCTGTACGGATAACGGCAAGGCCTCCAGTTGCACCCCTTTGACCGTGGCCAGCCATTCTTTTTCATCGCGCTGTAAAACGGGCTCGATCTCGCGCAGGTTGTAACCGGCGAAACGGATCAGATAAGCCAGAGCCATGCGGCGTGGCGTGGCTTTTTCACCGCAGCAATGTTCCAGCAACAAACGATGGCGCAGCGTGCCGAACACGGTCTCGGCAACGAAGGCGCGCTCGTTCGAGCCGATGCGTTCCTGCTGGAAAAAATAACGCAAGGTGGTGTCGGCGGGATGTGCCAGAGGCAGGATGCTGCGCAACGCCAGAATGGCAAGGTCTAAACGGTATTCGGTGATTAACATGGTGTGGGGCAAAAAGATTCAGGGCTGCAGTTTACAGGATTCAGGATTCCAAAGGACAGCACACAGCTGTTTATCCGGGCCGCGTCCTGCTTCACTCATCCGCCACGCGTATCTCGGAGATCACCAGCTGGCTATCGACGTTGCCATTGCGGTCTGTTTTGCTGATCTTTACCGGCAATAAACGGTATTCGACAGCCAGCCAGATATCCAGACCCTCCTCGTTGGGTGCGTGGCGTTTGCGGAAGGGGATGGCGCGCAGTTTGCCCATCCGGGTGTCTATCGTTTCCTCTGCGCCGATATCAATCTCGTAATGCTCCAACTTTCTGCCATTGCTGATGTTCATCATGATGGGAGTGCTGTCCCACGGGATCTGGGAAAGTTGGAACATGAAACTGACGATGTCCTGACTTCTGTCCGGCAGTGCGACGCTGCCCCCGCCCGAGAACGACAGGGTCTTTTCCATCCAGTTGAATTTTGCCGTGTGATATTCCTGGCCGTCTCCGCTCAATCGGGTCTCGCTGAATTCATTGCTGCGCAGTCCTTGCGCGGTGAGCACGCCTATGCTGGTCTGAACCAGGTCGAATTTTTTGAAGAGGCTCACGATACCGGTGGTGTTCGCACCGACTTCGATGCTGTAGCTCTTGTCGTCGGC
>JABEVG010000042.1 GCA_013044075.1 Gallionella sp. | reverse complement strand
TGCCGTTCGTGCTGAGCCTGTCGAAGCACAAGAATCCATTCACATTTCGACAAGCTCAATGCGAACGGATTCTTGGATAAAGAGTGCCGGATCAATAGTTATACTCGCGCATCCCGCACCAAAACTTTTCCCAGTCATCTCCAGATCATCTCCGGATTAGCTGACATTCCGGCAGCATGGCTTGTGTAATAACAGCGTAACAACTCAGAGTTATTGTGCCCTTCCCTGATGACAGCAACTAGGAGAACGTCATGGCATCTGTGCTAACGGTCGAACAACATCCTGACGCGTTTCGCCCGCTACACATGCAATTCATGGCGAATCTGATGCTGTCTACAACGGCGCAGGAAAGCCTCGCGCAACAAGCTGGTGTCGGTCATGTCATCGGGAGTCAACAGCCGACTTCCCACCAGCATATGCAGATCACCGTGAACCATCTGCTCACCCGCATCGAACCTGTTCATCCGGATACGGCCAGCAAAGCCATCCTCGCACGATTTTTGTCCGAGCCAACATTGCGCCTCCTTCCGGTGGTGAAGAACGGTGTGCCGCTCGGCATCATCCATCGTAACCGGTTCCTCGGCTGTTTTGAGCATTATCATGAACGCGCACAGCTGGAAGAAACGCCGTGTCGAGAATGGATGCAAGCCGAGCCGCTGCTGGTGGAAAAGAATTTGCCCATCGAGGAGTTAAGCCAATTTCTCGCCGCAACGGACAGTCGGCATGTTGCTGACGGCTTCATCATCACAGCGCAAGGCCGCTACATCGGGATGGCCTCCGGGCAAGACCTGTTGCGCGAGCTGGCGCGGATGCAACTTGAAGCATCGCGCCATGCCAACCCACTGACGCTGTTACCCGGCCAGGCTCACATCAACCGGCGCATCGAGCATCTGTTGCAGAGCCAGGTCTCTTTTGTTGCCTGTTATGGCAATCTCGATCACTTCAAGCCTTTCAACGAAACCTACAGCTATCGCAAAGGCGACGAAATGATCCAGCTCACCGGACGCATCCTTAACTGGGCATGCGATCCCAAGCTGGATTTCATCGGACACATCGGCGGGGACGATTTCATCCTGCTGATGCAAAGCCGCGACTGGCGGGCGCGCTGTGTAAGCGCGCTGGATTCGTTCGCGCAAGCTTCCTCCCTGCTGTTCAGCGAAACACATCTGAGCAAAGGCGGTTATCACCACGCCACGCACGACGGATCGTTGACATTCCACCCGCTGACCAGCCTGTCCATCGGCGCGATCAAAGTATCGCCTGGACAATTCAGCTCATTCCACGAGGTATCCGCAGCCATGAGCGAGTCGAAAAAGATGGCTAAGCAGATTGCCGGAAACAGCTTGTTCGTGGAAAAGTCCCGCTCCATTGCCAGGTCATGACTCGATGAGAACCCACATCGCAGAAATCCCCGAATACATGGAACGCGGCCTGTGTTCTTTGCTGTTCAGGCTGGGGCTGTCCAGGACGCTGGAACGTCTTTGCACGATATCGGTGTTCTCCGTGCTCTCCACAGATTGAATCGGGAAAATATTTTGCCAACCAACCTCATCGCAGTATTCCGCTCCTTGCGTCTCGCGCTGCACATCCTCTATGGACTGATGATTGCAGTCTGTTTCCCGTGGTTCCGTTTGTCCATACGACGGCGCATCCTGCAAAGCTGGTCGGTCGGCTTGCTGGCTATTTTCAACGTCCGCATAGCGATTGCCGAGGACGACCCGCTGCATGAGGTGCGCGACGGGCTGATCGTCACCAATCACATCTCCTGGCTGGATGTGTTCGTGCTCAACGCCGTGATTCCGATGCGCTTCGTGGCCAAATCCGAGGTGCGACGCTGGCCGGTGATCGGCTGGTTATGCGCCCGCGCGCAAACTTTGTTCATCGAACGCGGCAAGGCGCGCTCGGCGGCGCGCATCAATGTGCAGCTGGTCAAATTGCTGCAACGCGGTGAATGCCTCGCCGTCTTTCCGGAAGGCACGACCACCGACGGTGCGGAAGTGGCGCATTTCCACTCGTCGCTCATGCAGCCCGCGATAGACGCGGGCGCGCCCCTGCACCCGATCGCCATCCGTTATCAGGATGAAAACGGTCAACGCAGCGACATCCCGGCATATATCGATGACATCTCTTTTGGCACATCGCTGTGGCGCATCTTGAGTACCCGAAATTTGCGGGTACGTCTCGTCGCCACTCGCCCACTGCAAGGTTTGCATGCCGACAGACGTTCTTTGACTCTCAGCGCGCACCTGCGCATCAAGGCGATGCTGCGCGCACTCAACGAAGAGACGTATCCGAGTCCGCGCGCCGATGAACTTGACGCACCCTCGCTGCACTGTCTGTTGCTTTCGCCACCACTGGAAAGACACGCGGCATCGGCACTGGAGCGTCACTAATTTTTCATATTTCCTTAACCGCTGTGCAACATCGGCTGATTATTCTGCATGCTCGAACTCGACAGGAGAAAGATCATGCTAGATTTGAATCGCCAGCACGTGCAAATGCCGCGCGCCAAACTGGGAGTCAGCATCGCCCGCACTGAGGCGGAAATTCAGGAAGCGCAGCGCATCCGCTTCAAGGTGTTTGGCGAAGAGATGGGGGCAACCTTGCCCAGCGCGGCCACGGGTCTGGACATCGATCGCTTCGACACCTTTTGCGACCATCTGCTGGTGCGCGATCATGAAGACAACAAGGTCGTTGGAACCTACCGCATGCTGCCGCCCGATCAGGCAGCGAATGCCGGCGGATATTATTCCGAGACCGAATTCGATATGTCGCGCCTCGCCAACCTGCGCGACCGCATGGTGGAAGTGGGTCGTTCCTGTGTGCACCCGGATTACCGTGATGGTGCCACCATCACCCAATTATGGGGCGGGCTGGCAGACTACATCGTCAAGAACGGTCACGAGTATCTCATCGGCTGTGCCAGCATCAGCATGGGCGACGGTGGGCACTATGCTGCCAGCGTGTACGACAAGATACGCAATCTGCACGCCGCCCCTTCCGAATACACGGTATTCCCGCATTGCCCGCTGCCCTTGCACGCACTCAACCGCAATCTGGACGTAACCATTCCGCCGCTGATCAAAGGTTATTTGCGACTGGGTGCTTACATCGCCGGACAACCGGCATGGGATCCGGATTTCAACTGCGCCGACCTGTTCATTCTGATGCCCGTATCGCGCATGAATCCGAGGTACACCAAACATTTCATGCGTCAACCCGCTTAACACGAAATCTTCTTCCCTCTCCTCGGCGCGCACGCTTCCCGGTGCGCGTTTTTTTTGAGCGGGACAAGGTGTCGCTGGTATATTGCCGCCAACTTGTCACAACATTTATTTCTGGAGTCGTTAATGGAAAGTCCGTACAAAGGCAAGACCGGTCTGCGTCGTTTAATGAATGCCTTCGGCTATTCGCTCGCCGGGTTCCGCGCGGCCTACAAACACGAAGACGCGTTCCGGCAAGAGGTTTTGCTTGCCGCCATCCTCATTCCGCTGGCAATCTGGCTGCCCGCCAGCGGCATCGGCAAGGCATTGATGATAGGCAGCGTGCTGCTGGTCATCATCATCGAGCTGCTCAACTCCGCCATCGAGGCGACGGTAGACCGCATCTCACTGGATAATCACGACCTCGCCAAGCGCGCCAAAGACATTGGCAGCTCGGCGGTTCTGGTCAGCCTGGTCAATGTCGTCGTCGTGTGGGGATTGGTGTTGCTGGCTTAACCTGGTCGGCGACTGCAAAATCGCCGTCACCAACTCTTCAAAAAAACTTCATCAAAAGTTCATCTGCGCGCATCACGATGCGTGCCATGAATACACTAAACCAGAATCCACACAGCTCGGCGCGACTCAACATCGCGCTGGTTACTGAAACCTATTTACCGGAAGTGAATGGTGTAGCCATCACCATCGGACGCATGGTGCATGGTTTGCGCCAGCACGGACACCACATCCACATGGTTCGTCCTCGCCAGCACAAACAGGATGTCGCGGTCAAAGAGGATCGTTACGGGGAAACACTGGTCGCTGGTATGCCCATCCCCGGTTATCCGGAATTGAAATCGGGTCTGCCCGCAAAAGGCCGACTGATCAAGTTGTGGAAGGAACAGCGTCCAGACATCGTGCATATCGCCACCGAAGGTCCGCTGGGCTGGTCGGCCTTGTCCGCCGCGCGCAAATTGAACCTGCCGGTGAGCACGGATTTTCACACCAACTTCCACAACTACACCGCGCATTACGGCATCGGCCTGCTCAAGCGACCTATCGCAGCTTACTTGCGCCACTTCCACAACAAAGCCGATTGCACACTGGTACCCACCGCATCCTTGCAGCGCGAACTGGAACAGGACAACTATCGGAATGTGCTGGTGGTGTCGCGTGGCGTGGATGCAGATTTGTTCCAGCCCGAAAAACGCGATGCCGGGTTGCGCGCCTCATGGGGTGCGGACGACGACACACCGATCGTGATGCTGGTAAGCCGCATCGCGGCGGAAAAGAACCTGCCCGTAGTGTTCCAGGCGTTCAGGGAGATGCAAACGGTCGATGCGCGCGCCAAGCTGGTGATCGTCGGTGACGGTCCGGCCCGTGCCGAATTGCAGAGACAACATCCTGATGTCATCTTCGCCGGCATGCAAACCGGCGAGGCACTGGCGCGACACTACGCTTCTGGCGACATTTTCCTGTACCCCAGCCTGACCGAGACCTACGGCAACGTCACGGTCGAGGCCATGGCCAGCGGTCTGGCGACCGTCGCTTACGACTATGCCGCCGCACGCCAGCACATCCGCCACGACGTGAATGGTCTGCTGGTGCCGTTCGACGATACCGCCGCCTTTGTCACCCAGGCGAAAGGCCTGATCTCGGATATGCATCGCGTGCAACGCCTGCGTGTTGAAGCCCGGCGCACGGTGGCATCGCTGACCTGGGAACACATCATGGGTCAGATGGAAGCGGTGTTACTCGACACCGTGCGCATCCAGGGGGTCGATCATGTACAACCGGAAACTGCCGTTGCAACGGATTAACAAATACGACGTTGAACTGTGCGTGTTCTGCAACCGGCAGAGCCGCAACTTCACCGTGCGCAATCTGTTTCGCTTCGCGAGCCGCTTAGGCGACGGGGTGTTCTGGTACACCCTGATGGCCGCACTGCTGGTGCGCTACCGGATTGATGCACTGCCCGCCGTGCTGCACATGCTGGCGGTCGCATTGGTCGGCACGGTCATCTACAAACTCATCAAAGGCAAGACCCTGCGCCCGCGCCCCTTCAATGTCTATCCCGCCATCGTCTGTGTGGGCAAGACACTGGATCAGTTCAGCTTCCCCTCCGGACACACCATGCACGCGGCGGCCTTCAGCATCGTCGCCGTCGCCTACTTCCCCGCGTTGTTCTGGCTGGTCACGCCCTTTGCCCTGCTGGTCGCGCTGTCCCGCCCGATACTCGGCCTCCACTACCCCAGCGATGTACTGGCCGGCGCGGCACTGGGCGCGGTCATCGCGGTTATCTCCTTACAGATCTAAACAACCCTGTTTTCACTGCCAGTGGTTCGACAACAAGCTCACCACGAACGGTTAGAGGTTGTTTACCGCAACGCTGAACACATCCTGCGGCAGCGGCATACGATGACGCAATTGCAACGGTGCGATACGCGCGATACGCAAACGCAAAGTCGCATCCGAGCTGGCCGGATTGGCATCCCACACCGGCTCTTCGCCCAGCAGAATCCGGTCGATATGGGTCAAACGTGCGCCGGTTTCTTTCAGATAAAAATTGAAGCGGCGTTGCATCCCGGTATCCAGCAAGCGCGCACCCCGATAGCAGAAATTCGACAGCCGGCTGCCGCGCAACAGACTCTCCGCCCCGGCCAGGATGTCCACGCCGCGCGCGGCCAGACCGGGCGGACACGCAAAGTGGTGCGCCACGTAGTCCGCCAACTCGACACGATGCGCGCGCATCAGATCGGCGGGCTCGGCAAACAAATGTGGACGGACGTGCGTGTCCATCGCCCATTCGCAAGCCGCATGCGTCAACACCGGCACATTGCCCCACATCTTTTCGTGCGCCGGAACAAAGTGGTTATGCGCGATCACGTCCACCAGCAAATGACTGACGAAGCCCAGCGACAGCGCGTATTCCTCATCGCTTCTGGCATCATCTAACAGCTTGCGTGCACGTTGCCATTGGTGCGTGGTGGAGAAAGGTTCGCCCCAGGGGTGCTCGCTCAACAACGCCAGATCGGGGAGACACGCGCCTGCCAGTACCAGCCTAGGAAAGGCTTTGATCGCGCGGCGATAGCGGGGATCGGTGAGTGGGACCGCCCACAACAATAACTGCGCAAAATAGACATGGGTGTAGAGTCCCCAAGCATGGGCATCCGCGCTGAACAACAACAGCGGGAGCAGCCAACGCCAATGCCTGAGCAGACTCTTCATGGCGCGTAGTCTCGTTTCGGTGTGCGAAATTTTAATGACGGGCGGGTGATTTTTTTGTGACACCGTCATCCTGTAAGCACACCGCGCAGACTTGCCTGCGGGCTATGTTTAATCACTCTTATCGGCAATAATCTGGCGCGCCTTAATCCGGTACATTCCATGCTCGCCCAACCTTCCGTTCCTGCCACCACGCTACAGCGCAAGGTCGCCATCGCGGCCTGCTTCGGCACCTTTCTGGAGTGGTATGACTTCCTGACCTTTGCCTCGCTCGCCACTTATTTCGGCGTGCTGTTCTTCCCCGCCGGCAACCCGGTCGCCGCGATGCTGGCCAGTTTGGCGACGTTCGGCGTGGGCATGCTGGTGCGCCCCTTGGGCGCGGCCCTGTTCGGCTCGCTGGGTGATAAATATGGCCGCCGTCCGATATTCATCGCCACCATCATTCTGATGGGCGGCGCGACTTTTATGGTTGGACTCCTGCCCACTTACGCGCAAGTCGGGCTCTGGTCTCCGGCATCGCTGGTGCTGTTGCGCCTGCTGCAAGGTTTTGCGGTGGGCGGCGAGATCGGCGGCGCGGCGGTGTATCTCACCGAACACGCACCATCCGGAAAACGCGGTGCTTACACCAGCGTGCTGCAATTGATGGGCCCGCTGGGGATACTGGTTTCGACGCTGCAAGTAGTGGTGCTGCAACACTTTTTGAACGATGCGCAATTCCACGAATGGGGCTGGCGTGTCCCGTTCCTGTTCTCTGCCGTGCTGTTGGCCATCTCGATGAAGAGTCGCATCAATATGCATGAATCGCCGGTGTTCACCCGCTTGCGCGAACATCATGGCCTGTCGAAAACGCCGCTGCGCGAATGTCTGCATAATCGCCACACACTAGGACGCATGGCCCTGCTGTTCTTTTGCATCTCCGCCGGCGGCTCGCTGCTGTTCTTTTCCTCGCAGATCTACGCGAATGTATATTTGAAAACGGTCGTCAAACTCGACGCGCAAACCGCCGGGACGCTGGTGATGATGAGTACACTGCTGCTCATCCCGCTGACCCTGTTGTGCGGCTGGCTGTCGGATCGGATCGGTCGCCGTCCGGTGTTGCTGGCGGGTCTGATCCTCGGCTGCCTGTCTATTCTGCCGGTGTTTCACGGCTTGATGCACTACGGCAACCCCGCGCTGGAACGATTCAACCGCGACGTGCCAGTGGTGTTGCGCGGTGATGCTTGCCACTACAGTCCCTTCGCCCGCATCCGTAACGACTGCGAACGCAACCAGGAACTGCTCGCCAGACTGGGCGTGAGTTACACCTTGCAAAGCGCACCCGACACCTCGATGCAGGTCGCCGCTCAAGCACCTGTCAGCGGCTTCGATGCGGCAATGCTTACAGACGCGCTCAAAGCCGCAGGCTGGCCTGAACTGGCCGATGTGTCCCGGGTAAACACGACGATGATTTTTCTGCTGCTGCTGATCCCGCTGATGGCCGTGGCACTCATCACCGGCCCGCAGACCGCCACGCTGGCGGAGCTGTTCCCGGCCCGCACCCGCTACACGGCGGTTGCGCTGCCGCACAACCTGAGCGCGGGCTGGATAGGCGGATTGTCACCTTTTATGATCACATTATTGGGCGTGCATGCGGGCGATCCCACAGCAGGACTCTGGTATCCGGTGGGCCTGCTGATTATGGCGTCGGTAGTGGGACTACTGTTCCTGCCGGAGACTAGGGATACGCCGTTGGACGAGTAAGGTTAAAGCAGTAGGAAGACGTATGTTTTAAGTCTTGCGTCTTATGTCGCCATTATTTCTGGGTTTATGCGGTGCTTTCGCAAAGAGATAGTCGTATACACAACGCGGCAGGACTTTGAGGACTCGCCCGACCACCCCCATTTGCCAGGGAATGACGGTGAAGGGGGTCTGTCGTTCAATGGCGCGTGCCATGCGCGCGGCGGCGACATCGGCATCCAGCATGAACGGCATGGGATAAGGGTTGTGCGCGGTCATCGGGGTGCGGATGTAGCCCGGACAGATTGTCACCACGCGCACACCCGTGCCGCGCAATTCCACCCGCAGTGATTCCAGATAAGAAATGGCTGCAGCCTTGGACGCGGAGTACGCACCCGCACCGGGTAAACCGCGAAACCCCGCCACGCTTGCAATCCCAACCAAAACTCCTCCCCGCCTTCCCTTGGTAAGAGAGGAGTTGGCGCGCATCGCGGCGACAAAAGGCTGGAAGGTCTTCACCATGCCCAACACGTTGATGTCCATCACTTGCTGAAACGCATCGCAGTCCTCGGCAAACTCGGTAAGCGTGCCGACACTCACGCCCGCGTTGGCGATCACCACATCGGGGCAGCCCGCGCGCGCCATGAAGTCCGCCGCCGCATGTTGCACCGCAGCGGCATCGCGCACATCCAGCGCGTAAACAAAAACCTGGTTTGGGAATGCTGTGGAGAGGGTTGCCAGCAATTCGCCCCGCCGTGCGAAGGTGGCGACGAGCGCGCCGCGCGTAAGGTAGTACCTTGCCAGCGCGAGACCGATGCCGCTTGAAGCACCGCTGATAACAACCCGCAAAAAGGATTCGGGATTCAGGAGTCGGGGTACAGAAAAGGCCGCAGCCGCGCTGTTACCTGGCTCATGAATCCCGCATCCTTGATCCTGCATTTAGTGTTTCTTGCCTACGCGCTCTTTGCGCACTTTGGCGATCACCTCATTCAACACCCGGATGGCATCTTCGGGTTGCAGGCCGGTGATCACGTATTGACCATCCACTACCAGCGTTGGCGTGCCCTGGATGTTGTAGCTGCGTATCATCTGTTTGGCGCGTGTCACTTTGCTTTGCACGCTGAAAGAGTTGTAGGCGGCCTCGAATTTCGCCCTGTCCACGCCGTGTTTGCTGACGAACGCGCCTATCGTATCCAGGTCGTACAGATTGGTTTGATTGACATGGATCGCCTGATAGATTGCGTCATCCAGCTGTTTGATCTGACCCATACCCTCCAATGCGTAATAGGCATGTGCCAACGGCTCGGTGGAATCGCGGAACATGGTCGGTACATAACTGATCTCGACATCCGGTGCTTTGGACTTTTCCCATTTGGCGATGAAAGGGTGCAGATGGAAACAATGCGGGCACTCGTAGAAAAAAAATTCCAGCACTTCGATCTTGTTGGCCGGAGCGGGCTGCGCAGGATTCAGCAGCGTGTAGTCTTTGCCCAACTGGATTTCTGCGCGCACCGTGCCCGCCATCAGCAGTGCCGCGACCAGCATCAGATTCGTGATTAGTTTTTTCATGCTTCGCTCCTGTAAAAATGCAGAATTTATTAACCGCGCACGGGCGTGCTGGCGATACCTTTCAGTTGCAATTTGGCGCGCGCACGATTCATTTCATCCGCGCCCTGATACGGGCCGACCCGCACTTTATGCAACAGGATCTTTTCCGGCGTAGTCACCGCCAGCACCGTGACTTCCATGCCATCGATGATCAGACTGGCTTTCAGTTTTTCCGCCTCGGCCTCATTGGCGAACGCGCCGGCTTGCAAATAATAAACGGGCTTGTCCGCATCGGCGGCAGGCTTGGCGACCGGCGATTTGGCGGCCGTCTGGCCGGGTAGCGCGGCCGCATCCTGCTTGTCGGTCAACACTTTGTAGAACTCGAAGCGCGGCTTGCCATCGCCGACACCCGATGCGGGCTGCGCAGCCGTGCCGCGTTTGACCACTTCCGATGCCTCCGCCTTGATCCGTTCCTCGGCTTGCGGCTTGTTCACCGTGACCTGTTCTTTGCTGACAAAAGGGCTGGGCGATTTCATCAGATACCAGGCCAGTCCCGCCGCCAAGCCCACGCCCACGATCAGCCCGACCAGCACCCCCACCAACATCGGATTGCCTTTACCGGCGGCATCCGCTTTCTTTCCCGTCGTTCTACTCATGCGCTGCGATCCTTTTTAATTACATGTGCTGCGGGGCACTCACGCCCAGCAGTGCCAGCCCGTTGCGCATCACCTGCGCGGTGGCGGCGATCAATGCCAGTCTTGCCAACTTCAACGCCTCATCCTCTACCAGAAAACGCGAGGCATTGTAGTAGCTATGGAAATCAGCCGCCAAATCTTTTAGGTAAAAGGCGATCTGGTGCGGTGCCAGATCCTGCGCGGCGGTCTCGATGGCGTGCGGATAGTCGATCAGTTTTTGCAGCAAGACCGTTTCATATTCACTCTCCAATAGCGTGACATTCGCGCCATTCAGCGTGGCCAGCTCGCCCGCCCATTGCGCAAGCACGGTATGGATGCGCGCGTGCGCATACTGGATGTAATACACCGGATTCTCGTTGCTCTTGGACTTGGCCAGATCGATGTCGAACACCAGCTGGGTATCGGGATGACGCGCGGCGAGGAAGTAGCGTGTGGCATCACAACCGACTTCTTCGATCAGGTCGCGCAGCGTCACATAGCTGCCCGCGCGCTTGGAGATCTTCACTTCCGCACCGTTCTTCAACACCGTCACCATCTGGTGCAACACGTATTCCGGCCAACCCTGCGGGATGCCGGCATTCAAGGCCTGCAAACCTGCCCGCACACGGGTGATGGTGCTGTGATGGTCCGCGCCCTGTTCATTGATGACGCGCGTGAACCCGCGCTGCCACTTGTCCAGGTGGTAAGCCACGTCCGGCACGAAATAGGTGTAGCCGCCCTCGCTCTTGCGCATCACGCGGTCTTTGTCATCGCCGAAATCGGTGGTGCGCAACCACAGCGCATCGTCCTGTTCATAGGTGTGGCCGCTGGCGATGAGATTCTTCACCGTCGCGGCGACCTTGCCCTCCGTGTACAGCGCGGACTCCAGGGAGTACACGTCGAACCTCACGCCGAAGGCGCGCAGATCCAGATCCTGTTCACGACGCAGGTACGCGACCGAGAAATGGCGAATCGCTTCCGCATCATCCACATCCCCTTTTCCCGTGACATGTTGATCGTCGGAAATGATGGTTTCTTTTGCAAGATAACTGCGTGCAACATCCGCAATGTAATCGCCGCGATAACCGGATTCCGGCCAGTCCGCATCGTCAGGTGTCTCACCCTTGCAACGCAGTTGCACCGACAAGGTCAGGTTGTCGATCTGCGCGCCCGCGTCGTTGTAGTAGAACTCGCGCGTCACTTCCCACCCGGCGGCATCCAGCAAGCTGCACAGGCAATCGCCCACCGCCGCCCCGCGTCCGTGGCCCACATGCAGCGGCCCGGTCGGATTCGCCGAGACGAACTCCACGCCAACCTTGCGTCCCGCGCCCAAGGTGCTGCGCCCGTAGGCCGCGCCCGCCTGCAATACGCCACCGACCACTGCCTGTTTCGCTGCGGTAGTGATGAACACGTTGATGAAGCCCGCGCCCGCGATCTCAACTTTTGCCACCACCTTGGACGGCGGCAAGGCCGCGATCAATGCATTGGCGATATCGCGTGGCGGCTTGCGCAAAGTCTTGGACAACTGCATCGCCAGGTTGCAGGCGTAATCACCGTGTGCGGCCTGCTTGGGACGCTCCAGCAGGATCTCCGCACCGGCATCAGGCGCGACCACACGCAACGCCTGCGCAAACAACTCGGACAAATGGGATTTGAAATTCAATACGACTGACATAACACGGCACTTGCAAAACGGGCGCGAATTATACCACCCCGTGCGCGCGCTTTTGCCTCACTCAACCGTGACGGATTTAGCAAGATTTCTCGGCTTGTGGTTACGACCGCCCTTGCGGGCTTAACTTGCGCAGCAAGTTAGTCTTCGCCGCAAGCCGAACAATCTCGCCCATGAATTTTAATCATTCTACTGTCACAGACTTTGCGAGATTTCTCGGCTTGTCCACATCCGTGCCTTTTTGCAGGGCGACGTAGTAGGACAACAGTTGCAGCGGGATGGTGTGCAGGATGGGGCTGAGCAGACCGGCGTGTTCGGGCATCTGAATGACGTGGATGCCGTCGGCTGCGGCGATGTGGGTGTCGGCATCGGCGAACACGAACAACTCACCGCCGCGCGCGCGCACTTCTTGCAGATTCGATTTCAGTTTCTCCAGCAGCGCGTCGTTCGGCGCGACCGAGATCACCGGCATATCCTTGTCCACCAGAGCCAGCGGGCCGTGTTTGAGTTCGCCCGCCGGATAGGCTTCGGCATGGATGTAGGAGATCTCTTTGAGCTTGAGCGCGCCTTCCATGGCGATGGGGTAGTGCATACCGCGCCCCAGGAACAGCGCGTTGTGTTTGTTGGCAAACTGCTCCGCGAGCTTGGCGATGACAGGTTCGAGGTCCAACACTTTTTGTACCGCGCTGGGCAGATGGCGCAGCTCATGCAGATGCGCACTTTCCTGCTCTTTGCCCAAGCGACCGCGCTGTTTCGCCAGCACCAGAGTCAGCAGGAACAAGGCGGCAAGTTGCGTGGTGAACGCCTTGGTCGATGCCACGCCGATCTCGGGGCCGGCACGGGTCAACAGACGCAGTTTGCACAAACGCACCAGCGCGCTTTCGGCGACGTTGCAGATCGCCAGCGTGTACTGATGGCCCAATGATTTGGCGTGGTTCAGCGCGGCCTGGGTGTCGGCGGTCTCGCCCGATTGCGAGATCACCACCACCAAAGATTGGGGATTCGGCACGCTGGTGCGGTAGCGGTATTCGCTGGCGACCTCGACCGTGCAACTGATGCCCGCGACTTCTTCCAGCCAGTAGCGCGCCACCAGACCGGAGTGATGGCTCGTGCCGCAAGCCAGGATCAACACATGGTTGATATCTGCGAAGACTTCGTTGGCTTGCGCACCGAAGATACCCGGCACCAGTGATTGACTGTTGCACACCGATTCCAGCGTGTCCGCCAAGGCCTGGGGTTGTTCGTGTATCTCTTTCTGCATGTAGTGGCGATATTGGCCGAGCTGTACGCTCTCGTTGCTCATCTCGCTCACGACGATGGGACGCGCGACCGGCTTACCGTGTGAATCAAAAATTTGATACTGCTTGCGAGCCAGCTCGACCACGTCGCCCTCTTCGAGATAGACCACGCGGCGGGTTACCGGCAACAGCGCGGACACGTCGGAGGCGATGAAGTGTTCTTCTATGCCCACGCCCAGCAACAACGGGCTGCCGCGCCGCGCGCAGATGAGCTGATCGGGA
>JABEVG010000041.1 GCA_013044075.1 Gallionella sp. | reverse complement strand
TCGCTTTGATCGGGATGCACGATAAACACGATTTCGTAATGTCGCATTACATCTCCTTGTGGTTATAAAGCCCCCCGCTTGCGGTGCGGTGGAGCAAGGGTGCAAGCCGACCATCGGCTCACAGGGGCGCGGATTATACCGGAAGAGACCGGCGCGTCAATGCGATTCCGCATTTGGCATTGCCCAAAGGTCAGTATTACCAAAGGCGGGAGGGCGATTCACCCACTGCGGTAACCTTGCATTTGAGGCAACGCGACCGTGATATGCAGCACAGGGCCGCGCATTCCCGCCGAATTATTTTGTAACATGTTTTATGTTTCAT
The DNA here is from genome assembly GCA_013044075.1 of Gallionella sp. Lineage (GTDB taxonomy): Bacteria > Pseudomonadota > Gammaproteobacteria > Burkholderiales > Gallionellaceae > Gallionella. Next base: position 62,516 of record JABEVG010000041.1, on the reverse strand, counting down.
AAGCTCTCAATCGTAATTGATACAAATGTATAGTTATGCCCTGTCGGCAACATCGGCCGGCCTGTCGATGCGCAACACTCTATTGGATACACAATGAACCACACTAATCAAAACGAGGCGGTCGCAAAGGCCTTCATCTCAAAAACGTACCACCGCTTTGAGTCCTTCATCACAACAGGCGTGGTCATTCTGATTTCGATCATGATCATCGCCGGGTTCTGGGGGCTGATCGTTGAAACCTATAACCTTGTCCATCACGGTGCGTTCGACACGCTGGAGCACAAGGCCTTTCAGTCGGCTTTCGGTATGGTCATGACGATACTGATCGCCCTGGAGTTCAACCACACGATCATGCATGCGTATATCGAAAACGGGCGCGAAATGATGGTCAAAACGGTGGTGCTGGTTTCAATACTTGCCGTGGCGCGGCAGTTCATCGTGTCCGAAGTGGAAGCCATCTCGCCTTTCACGCTGGCCGCTCTGGCCCTGTCGCTGCTGTCGCTGGGTATCGTGTATTGGCTGATGGGGCGAACCGCCTCCGGGCGCGGTTAAGCACGCACGGCCGCCTGACTCGAGATGCGTCCACTATACGAAATTCTGCTGGGCCTGATGCTCACCACCCTCACGCTGATGATTCATGGCATCGGCATGTATCTGGTCATGCATAGATTCGAGCTGAACTGGCCGAATTACCTGCACGCGAAAAACGAGTTTCGCCGCCAGTTTTATCTTGGCCGTCTGCTCATGCTGATGCTGTTCACCCACCTTGTCGAAGTATTGTTTATCGCGGTCATTCTGTTTTGGCTGCATGCCTTTCCCGAGTTTCGCACGGCGTTTTACTTCACCGGTGAGACTTACACCACGCTGGGATATGGCGATGTTCTGCTCCCGCAGGGATGGCGACAGCTGGCATTGTTTATTGCCATGTCTGGTCTATTCGCTTTCGGCTGGTCAACCGGGGTATTGGTCAGTATCGTCGGAAAGACCTACGAAGCCCAGTTTGCCGATCTGCGCAAACGGCGTTGAACCGGACATGACCACGCTTCGCCAGCGCATCCAGCTTACGCTTTGCGTCACCACCGGGGAATGCTCTTCAGTGCACAGGAAATAGGGAGACCGTCATCTGCCACCGGCACGCTGGCGCACGGCTTCAAACAGACAGACCGCCGTGGCCGCTGCGGCGTTAAGCGATTCGACTTTTCCGGGCATGGGAATGGTGATGCTGTGTGTGGCGAGAGCCCGTAGCACGCCCGACAAACCCGCTCCTTCGTTACCCACCATAAACGCGATCTCACCGCGCAACTCGCAGTCATACAGGCTGCGTTCGGCCTGTAAACTGGTAGCGAACAGCGCACCGGAAAATGATTGCGCCACGCCCGGCAGATCCTGTTGCTCGTGGATGCGCAACGCGAAGTGTCCGCCCATCGCGGCGCGCAGCACTTTGGGTGACCACGCATCCGCGCAAGCGGGGGACAGGAATACCGCATCACACCCGGCGGCGGCGGCCGAACGCAATATCGAGCCGAGGTTGCCGGGGTCTTGTATATCTTCCAGCAACAGCGCGAAGTGTCCCGGCAACCGCGCGGTTTGCGGAATGGCGATGAGCGCGAGTATGCCGGTGGGGGTTTTCAGGTCGCTGAGTTCGGCGAATAGCCTGTCGTCCAGTTGTGTGACCGGCACCTGCGCGATCCGGTCCAGCAACGCGGCGACCCCTGCATCGCACGATGCTGCCCGGTTCAACACAACATGCTGGGGCACTTGCCCGCTGTCGAGATACGCCGCCAGCAGGTGCGTGCCGTCCAGCAAGGTCTGCGCGGTTTTATGGCGTTGTCTGGCCGAGTCGGCCAGCTTCGCTAATGCTTTGAAGAACGGGTTATCGCGGGATGCTATCCACTTCATTTTTCAGCGACACGTTGCGCGATATGCGCGAGAGCCTCGTCAACCTGATCGATCAACACCAGACAGACATCACCCGCTTGCAGGCACGCCAGGGCCGCATCAATCGCCTTGAATTCGCCGGTGATCTCGACGACTTTTTTGGCGCGCTTGGCATTGCGCAGCCCCTGTTGCAACAACGCCAGGACTTCACCTGCCTGGCGTCCGCGCTGGCATTGATCCTGATACAGGATCATCTCGTCGAACACATCGCCGAGTATCTCGGTCTGGCGGCGGATGTCCTCGTCGCGCCGGTCACCCGCGCCGCTGATCACCACCACACGCTTGCGCGCGGGCATGGTTTCGATGGCGGGAACAAGTGCCAGGATAGCGTCGGGATTATGGCCGTAGTCGGCGATTACGGCGGCACCGCGATAATCGAAAAAGTTGAACCGACCCGGCGCGGTCTGGACATCGTTGACAAAGCCCGATACGCCCTGGCATATCGTGTCCCACGCGACATTCAAACCCCACGCCGCCGCAATCGCGGCCATCGCATTTTCGATCTGAAAACCTATCGTGCCGTTGCGCGTGAGCGGGATGTCCGCGAGCGGCACGCGCAGTTCCTGATTGCCTGTTCCCGCGACGATGTCGCCGCCATCGACATACACCACCCGATAGCCTTGCGCGCGGTGGGTCGCCATGACCGGATGGTATTTGTCACAGGCAAAAAATATCACCGAGCCGGGACAGGCATCGCGCATCCTGACGCACATCGGATCGGCGGCGTTGAGCACTGCCACGCCGCCCGGCGCGACGTTCTGTACTACCACGCGCTTGACCACGGCCAAGTCTTCAACGGTACTGATGTAGTTGAGCCCGAGATGGTCGCCCATGCCGATATTGGTCACCACCGCGACATCGCAACGGTCGAACGCCAGCCCCTCGCGCAACACCCCGCCGCGCGCCGTCTCGAACACGGCTGCATCCACATCGGGATGGAGCAACACATTGCGCGCGCTCTTCGGCCCGCTGCAATCGCCGGTATCGATGCGCTTGCCCTGGATATAGACACCATCCGAATTGGTCATGCCCACGCGCTTGCCTTGCACTGTCAGGATGTGCGCGATCAGCCGCACCGTGGTGGTCTTGCCGTTGGTACCCGCCACCGTGACCAGGGGGATGCGCCCATTCTCCTGTTTGCCGAACATGCCGGAGATGATCGCTTCCCCCACCGGACGCCCTTTGCCGAATGAGGGTTGCAAATGCATACGCAGACCGGGCGCGGCATTCACTTCGACGATGCCGCCACCCTGTTTGTCCAGCGGCATCAACACGCTGTCGCACACCACGTCCACCCCGCAAACATCCAGACCTATCATTTGGGCGGCGGCCACCGCACAGGCGGCCATTTCGGGATGCACGTCATCGGTCACATCGGTCGCTGTCCCGCCCGTGCTCAAGTTGGCGTTGTTGCGCAACACCACCCGCGCGCCTTTTCCGGGCACCGCATCGGCCGTGTATTTTTGCGCGTTCAGACTCGCCAGCGCGATGTCATCCAACCGGATCTTGGTGAGGCTGGTGGCATGCCCGGAACCGCGACGCGGATCACTGTTCACGTTTGCCACCAGCTGACGCACGCTATGCACCCCGTCGCCGATCACGATAGGCGGGTCGCGACGCGCCGCCGCCACCAGATGATTCCCCACCACCAGAAAACGGAAATCACTTCCCGGTATGTATCGTTCCACCAACACTTCATCGCTGAACTGCACCGCGACCGCATAAGCCCTGTCGAGTTGCGCACGGGTCTTGATGTTGACCGTGACACCCTTGCCCTGATTGCCATCCACGGGCTTGACCACCACGGGCGCACCGATCTCGGACATCGCCGCCCATGCATCATCCGCATTGACTACCGGGCGGCCAAACGGCACGGGAACTCCCGCCGCATCCAGCAGTTTCTTGGTGAGCTCCTTATCCTGTGCGATGGCCTCGCCTATCGCCCCGCTGCGATCCGTCTCGGCGGCCTGGATACGCCGCTGCCGACTGCCCCAACCGAATTGCACCAAGCTACCCCGGGTCAAACGCCGGTACGGAATGTCGCGCGCCAGGGCAGCATTCACAATCGCGCCGGTGCTCGGCCCCAACCGTACATCCTCGTCCAGTTCTTTGAGTTCGGCCAAGGCTGCGGCCAGATCGAACGGTGTGTCGTCCGCTGCGGCCCGGCACAGCGTCAACGCCAGATCGAAAGCGCGTCGCCCCACGTCTTCCTCGCTGTACTCGATCACCACCTGAAACACACCGGCCTGTTGCGTTGCCGAAGTGCGGCTGAACGTCACCGTGCAACCGGCTTGCGCTTGCAGCCCCAACGCGGCCAGTTCCAGGACATGCGCCATCGTCACGGAGTCGGCATGCCCGGTCAATTGCAACAAACCGATCTGCGGAAAACGCTCGCGCAAGCGCGCCTCGAAACCGTCGATGCCGGCAATATTACATTCGTCCGGTGCGCAGGTGACGATGGCTTCTATGGAAGTGTGGCGACTCCACAAATTCGGGCCGCGCAGCGCGCGTACGCGTGATACATCCATACCAAATTCCTTATATTGTTTGAGCCGCAACCGTATGAGCGACAAAAGTTTTCAGCCCGGCACGCATCAGCTCCGGCGTAACGTCCAACGCCCATACTGCCGCGATGGCGGCCAGCATATTCTCGATCTGATGCGGGTCTTGATGCGTGCCAATTGCGGGGATGCCCGCCAGTTTGACCAGCACGTGTTCGACTTCAGCGGTACACAGCACCACGTGTCCGTCACGCAGCGACACACAGCGGCCTCCTTGCTGGCGATGCGCCGCGAGCACTCCGATATCACTGGCGAAAAACATCACCTCGCCATCGCAATAGCCGGCCAGCTGCGCCACCAGTGGGTCAGCTGCGTTAAGCACCGCCACGCCGTTATCCAGCACCACGTCAACCTGGGTGCGCAACACATTGCACACTTGATCCGGCTCTTCGATGTAACACTCGCCAAAATGCCGCGAAACATCCAGATTGGTGACCACCCCCACCTGACACCGGTCGTAGCCCAAGCCCTCGTTCAGAATCGTGGCGATGCTGTTTTCAATCACGGCGGCCTCGACGTTGCGGTTCAACAACACTTTCTGCGCAGCAGCCCAGTTCGCGCAATCGCGCGCGTCCTGCACGCGACCATCGAAAGAAAGGCCCGCGCTGCACGCCAGGCCTGTGTGTTTACCGGACAACCGCAACAGATTCGCCACCAGCTGCGCGACCTGGGTTTTGCCGGTCGTGCCGCAAATGCCCACAATGGGGATGCGCCCGTTGTCACCGGTATCAAACAGGCTATCCACGATCGCCTTGCCGACCGGGCGCGGTTGTCCTTCGGCCGGCTTGAGATGCATGAGCAGACCCGGGCCGGCGTTGATCTCAACGATGGCTGCATCCTGCACGCTCAACGGACGCGAAATATCCTCGGCGACCATATCCACTCCCGCGATATCCAGTCCGATGATGCGCGCCGCGAGTGCTGCCATCCCGGCGATCTCGGGATGAACTTCATCGGTCACATCGATTGCCACGTTGCCGTTGCGCACAATTAAAACCTTTTTGCCTGCGGGCGGTATCGAGTCGGCGGTATAACCTTGCCGCTCGACTTCCATGCGCGTCACGGCATTGCCTGCCAAACTCACCACATCCAGCGGGAATTCTTCCGCCTCGCCCCGGCGCGGATCGGAGTTCAGTTGCATGTCGATCAATGCACCGATGGTCGAACGACCGTCTCCCGTGACCCACGCCTGCTCACCCTTGGCGGCTGCGGCCAGCCGACCACCCACCACCAGCAAGCGATGTTCGTTGCCGCGCACATAACGTTCGACGATGACCTCGCTGCCTTCGGCATCGGCCAAGTGGTATGCCGCCTCGATTTCGGCACGCGTCATCAATTCGGTGGACACGCCGCGTCCGTGATTGCCATCGCTGGGTTTCACCACCACCGGCACGCCGATGTCCTCCGCCGCATCCCACGCGTCGGAGGGACTGTCCACGACACGGCCTTCAGGCACGGGCACACCGCACGCACCCAGCAGACTCTTGGTCAGATCTTTGTCGCGCGAAATGGTCTCGGCGATAGCACTGGTCTGATCGGTCTCCGCCGTCCAGATGCGATGCTGGCGCGCACCGTGACCGAGTTGCACCAGATTGCCCTCATTCAGGCGTATGGAAGGGATGCCACGCTCGGTCGCCGCATCGACGATGCACGCCGTGGAAGGCCCCAGACACAGCGCATCGACCATATCGCGCAACGTGGCGATGGTCGCCGCCACGTCGAAACTGCGGTCCTGCATCGCCGCCAACACCAGATCACGCGCGGCATGCAGCGCAGCACGGCTGACCTGCTCGTTGCGCGAACGCACCACTACTTTATATACGCCGCGCACACCGGTGCTGCGGGCTTTGCCAAAACCGCTTTGCATGCCCGCCAGATTTTGCAGCTCGATGGTGACGTGTTCGAGGATATGTCCCGGCCAGGTGCCTTCTTTCAAGCGCATCAGGAACCCGCCGCGTTCGCCCACGCCACAGCGATGCTCGATCAACTCGGGCAGCCATGCGGTGAGACGTTCGTAAAAACCGGGAATGGTATTGGAAGGAGAGTCTTCCAGATCGCCGATGTCCAGCCAAACTTCCAGTACCGGGCGGTAAGTCCAGACGTTCGGGCCGCGCAGCGGCAGTATGTTGAGAAACTCCATCAATCCGTCCAGATGAGTAAGTGAGATTGTATTAATAAACCAGCCATGAACCGGCATAACGCACAAGTAGCCATTTTAGTTTACCAGAGGGCAATGTAAAATCGGGCGATTCCGGCAAAACTCGATCAAAGTGAACAACACCTCTACACCTGCCCCCCCGTCTTTTCCCGATGTCTGGCAAACCACTGTCCGTCCGCACTTACAGGGTAATGAGCAGATACATGCGTGGCTGGAAACCAATCTGGACGAACGTCTGCACTTCAAAAAAAGCCTGCTGCTCGCGACCGAAAATCGCCTGCTGTATTTTGCTTCGTTTGACCGGGAGCCTGCTGCGGGTGCGCGATCCTGCCTGGAATTCCCCTACCGCGCCAGGCTCAAACTGGAACAACATGACCACGCCGGCGTGGGCAGTCTGACGCTGACGGAGGGGGAGTCACGGTTGGCGCAATGGCGTTACACCCTGGCCCTCGATGCCGCGACACTCCGCTTCATCAAACAATTCGTGCGGCAACTCGACAGCTTTCTCAGCGGCGGGCCCGTCGTCACCGACACAACCGAAGCCTGCAACAAATGCGGCTCTGCATTGGTGCTGGACCAATGCCCCCAGTGCGACGCCGATGAAGAAGCTCCGCCCTCTACCTGGACGCTGCTGCGTCTGTGGCGTTTTGCCAAACCTTATCGCTGGCAATTGCTGTCGGGATTCATGTTGATGCTGGCCTCCACCGCCGCCACCCTAGTCCCGCCTTATCTCACCATGCCGCTGATGGACAAGGTGCTGATCCCGTACCAGAACGGCGCGCCTATCGACACGGTCACGGTAAGCTGGTTGCTGGGCGGCCTGTTCGCATCGGCGTTATTGGCGTGGGGCCTGGGTTGGGCGAAGACTTACATCCTCGCGCTGGTTTCCGAGCGCATCGGCGCGGACTTGCGCACCGTGACCTATGAGCATCTGCTCAAACTTTCGCTGGAATATTTCGGCGGCAAGCGCACCGGCGATCTGATGTCGCGCATCGGATCGGAATCGGATCGCATCTGCGTGTTCCTGTCTTTGCACCTGCTGGATTTCGCCACCGACGTGCTGATGATTTTGATGACCGCCGCGATTCTTGTCTCCATCAACCCCTGGCTGGCGGTCGTCACACTGCTGCCGCTGCCCGTCATCGCCTGGATGATCCATATCGTGCGCGACAAGCTGCGCACCGGCTTCGAGAAAATCGACCGGGTCTGGTCGCAAGTCAGCAACGTGCTGGCCGACACCATCCCCGGCATCCGCGTGGTCAAAGCCTTCGCGCAGGAAGACCGCGAGGCGAGCCGCTTCCGCGCAGCCAATGCGCATAATCTTTTGGTCAACGATCACATCAACAAGATCTGGTCGCTGTTCTCACCCAGCGTCACGCTACTCACCGAGATCGGTCTGCTGGTGGTATGGGCATTCGGCATCTGGCTGGTGTCGCGCGATGAAATCACGGTCGGTGTGCTGACGGCTTTCCTCGCATACATCAGCCGTTTCTACACGCGTCTGGATTCGATGAGCCGTATCGTGTCGGTCACGCAAAAAGCCGCATCGGGCGCGAAGCGCATCTTCGATATTTTGGACCACGTCTCCAGCGTGCCCGAGCCTGCGCATCCGGTGCATCTGGAAAACATCTCCGGTCGCATCACCCTGCGCGACGCGGGATTTCGCTATGGCAACCGCAGCGTCATCAAAGGCTTGAACCTCGACATCGAGCCGGGCGAGATGATCGGGCTGGTGGGGCACAGCGGCTCGGGCAAGAGCACGCTGGTGAATCTGATGTGCCGCTTTTACGATGTCTCCGAGGGATCGATCAGCATAGACGGCGTGAACATCCGCCAGCTGCCCATCGCGGAATATCGCAGCAACATCGGCCTGGTGCTGCAAGAGCCGTTCCTGTTCTTCGGCTCCATCGCCGAGAATATCGCCTACGGCAAACCCGCCGCGACCCGCGCCGAGATCATCGCGGCGGCACGCGCCGCCCACGCGCATGAGTTCATCCTGCGCCTGCCGCACGGTTACGATTCACTGGTCGGAGAACGCGGTCACGGCTTGTCCGGCGGCGAACGCCAGCGCATCTCCATCGCGCGCGCCCTGCTCATCGACCCGCGCATTCTGATCCTCGACGAAGCCACCGCATCGGTGGACACCGAGACCGAAAAGGAGATCCAGAAAGCCCTGGACAACCTCGTGCATGGCCGCACCACCATCGCCATCGCGCACCGTCTGTCGACCTTGCACAAGGCTCATCGGCTGGTGGTACTGGACCGGGGCGTAGTCGTGGAAATCGGCAACCATGATGAACTCATGGCCAAGCAGGGCGCGTACTACCGCCTGTACCTGGCGCAAGCGCGCAACGTCGATGCCGATCTGGACGATAACCCAACCCAAACCGGCGAGGACGAGGCATGAACTTGATTTTGAGCCTGGATGCTGCGGGACAACTCGCGTACACCGACCCAGACGGCAAGCGGCATGAAAATATTCTGGTGGTGCGCGCCTATCCGATCTCCGCACCCGACGAAGGCGTGTCTTTGATCGGCGAAGACGGTCACGAACTGGTCTGGATAGCCGACTTGCGCGACCTTTCGGCAAACAATCTCAACCTGGTCTCCGGCGAACTCGCCAGACGCGAGTTCATGCCCAAAATCTCCCGCATCGCAGCCGTCAGCAGCTATGCCACGCCCAGCACCTGGACAGTGGCGACCGACCGGGGCGAGACCGAGCTCATCCTCAAAGCCGAAGACCACATCCGCCGCCTGGGTCTCACCACCCTGCTCATCACCGACAGCCAGGGCATCTCGTTCCTGATAGACGATGTCGACCGGCTCGACAGGCACAGCCGCAAATTACTGGATCGGTTTTTGTAAGATCGGACACAAAAAATTGGACGATTTAATCGTGCGGCAAATAACGATGTTCGCTGCCGCGTATAAATACTACGTGATACTCACAGTCACATCTCGTGTGACTTAAATTCTGGTACTCTTTCGCTGATTGTTAAAGCAAGGACATTTATTGCAGCTCACGGCTGCGGTTTTAGTGAAGGCATTGAAATTTAACGGAAGGAAATACTATGGACGCACCGCGTTTTTACGATCGCACTGTTAGCGAAAAGTTGCTTTACACCTCTTTCCTGCTGCTGGTCGGCTTGAGTTATTTGATGGCCAACGCATATCTTTACGTGACCCATGAAGGGCTCGACGGCAAGCCCGGGTTATCCGTCGAGGATGTGGCATACAGTTACTACGGCAACCGTAGCGGTACACGGCTGGAAGCCGCGATACGCGGGCCGATGTCAAATCAGATTACAGATACTGACCGCAACGTGATGGTGGCATGGTTGAAAGATGGTGCGCAGCAGGAACATTTCGACAAGGACATCAAACCAATATTGCAGAAGACTTGTTTGAACTGTCATGTCGCCAGTTCCGGCATGAATCTGCCCGATTTCAGCACATATGAGGGGTTGCACAAATTTGCCGAAGTGGACACCGGCATGTCGATAACCAGCTTGCTCAGGCTGTCGCACATCCATCTGTTCGGCATCAGTATGTTGCTGTTCGTGCTGGGCTACATCTTCATTCAAAGCGAGATCAACGTGTACTTCAAACGCTTCCTGGTGTTGTCGCCGATGGTCGCGGTGTTCGTGGACGTGCTGTCGTGGTTTCTCACCAAATGGGATTCGCAATACGCGTTGGTGGTGGTGATTGCCGGTGCAGTGTTGGGGTTTTCAATGGCGGCACAAATTTTAATATCGCTGTATCAAATCTGGTTTCTGAAACGGCCTGTTGCTGGGTGAGATGGCACTCCAAGTCTGTTGCGGCGTATTTATCGCGCAAATGTAGACCTTTCGTCGTAAGCTGTTCGGATGTGAAAGTTTGTTCGCTGCACTGATTATTTTCATCTGCCCTTACGTCATGCTGTGGCTCGTGACAAAACCGTTGCTACCATGGTATGAAAAGACAGAGCCTGAAAACAAAACGTTTGATGTTCGTAAATTAGCTTAGAAGTACCATGAAACAAAACATGAGGCACGAGTATCATTTCCATTCAACCACCAACTTAAGGAGAAAAAAATGAAATCTAGTATTTGGGGCATGATCACAATAGCAAGTCTGATTGTCGCAGGAACCGCACTGGCAGCAGATATGCCTGCTGCCGGCAAAGCCAAGTGCGGCGTATGCCATGCTGTCGACAAAAAATCCGTTGGTCCGTCATACATGGATATATCCGCGAAATACAAGAATGATAAAGACGCTGCCAGTAAAATTGCTGCCAGCACTACCCAAGGCGGTTCGTTTGGCTGGAAAATTGGAACGATGCCGCCAAAAGGCATGGGGGCAAGTGACGCTGATATCAAATTGATGTCGGAATATATAGCTGGCCTGGCAAAATAAGATTTTCTCAGGTTCTTATCACTCCGCTGTGTGATGAGAACCTGGAGAACTCGAAGAATTTTTGTTTTGATGCAGGAAACTTACTTTATGAGGTGCTATATGAAAAACCATAATTTGCTGGGCGGTTTTGTTCTGGCCGCATCATTTCTGGTTACGGCGTTTCCCGCGCTGGCTCTTGGAGATGTCAGCTACACAAATGATGTAAAGCCGATCATTCATGACTATTGTTTGAATTGTCACGAACCTGGTGGCAAGGGTTATGAAAAAAGCGGGCTAGATATGCGCACTTACCAGAGCCTGATGAAGGGTACCAACTTCGGGGCAGTGATCAACCCAGGTGACAGCTATACAAGCGTCTTGATTCAGTTGGTCGAAGGGCGTGCTCACCCTTCACTCAAGATGCCATACGGATTAGAAGGAGGTCTAGCCAAGGATAAAATTGAAATCCTGAAAAAATGGGTGAAACAAGGAGCCAAAAATAACTGAGTTGTATTCGCCGATTAAATATCAACTCAACGCACCGGCTTATCATTGACCCAAGCACGTGAGCTGTTTTTTGCAACGCGAACAACTCGTTCTAGCCGCGTAAATTCAAATCATCGAGCAATTGTTTTGTTATCGCGAATAACTCCGGTTGCACCCCATTCGGCGACCCCGTCGCGCAGATGGATGGCCGCGTATCCCTCCCGCTTGAGCAACTCGACCGCATCATTCGCCATCAGGCAATACGGCCCCCGGCAGTAGGCGACGATAAAACGGTCTTTGGGCAGTTCCGCCAACCGTTGCCGCAACTCGCCCAGCGGTATCGACCTCGCGAAAGGAAGATGCGCGGTCAGGTATTCTTCTGCCGGTCGCACATCCAGCACCACCACCTCGCCTTTACGCGCGGCCTTCAACAGACTGTCGCGGTCGTTGGCGATCAAATCGTCCGGCTGCGCGGCGATCTTCTGCACCGCCATTTGCAATTCGATCAAACGCTCTTCGGCCAGCATATGGACTTGCACCCACAGGTCGGCTACCGCCTTATCGGCGAGCCGGTAGCAGATGTTCTTGCCCTGCCGCTCGGTCTCGACCAGACGCGCCCCGCGCAATTCGCGCAAGTGCGCGCTGGTCAGCTTCACACTGATGGAAGCTTCGCGCGCCAGCGACTCCACGGTCTTTTCACCCTGGCACAGCAATTCGATCAGCTCCAGTCGCTTGGGACTGGAAAACACCTTGCCTATCCGCGCTACCTGCTCGTACAGCAGGTCTTTGATCTGGCGTGAGCCTTTCATCTTTCAATCCATTAAGTGTTAGAACATATGCTCGTGACTATAAACCACATTGACATACATACACAACAGATGGTTAAATCATTCCAGTAATAATTAGAACGTAAGCAACCAAGGAGCCCATCATGAAAACCCTGTTCATTCTCAACGACCCTCCCTATGGCAGCGAACGCACCTACAACGGACTGCGACTGGCGGGGCATCTTGCCAAACTGGAAAGCAATACGGTGCGGATCTTTCTGATCGGCGACGCGGCCTCATCCGCACACGGCAAGCAGAAAGTGCCGCAAGGTTTTTATAACATCGCAGACATGCTGGGTAACGTGATCCGTCATGGTGGAGAGGTCGGCATCTGCGGCACTTGCATGGATGCGCGCGGCATGGGTGACGGCGAGATCCTGGAAGGTACACACCGCAGCACCCTCGCGGAGCTGGGTGAATGGACGGCGTGGGCGGACAAAGTCTTGGTGTTTTGAAAACACTGGGTATCCCGCTTGTTGAGTCTTGGGAGAAGGCAACATGTTTTTCAAACAACTGGCAACCAAGGAATCCACCCTGTCGTATTTTTTCGGCTGCGGCGGCAAGGGCAAGTCGGTCGCGGTGGATGTGGTCGCGGGCGATGAAGCATGGTTCGTCGAAGAGGCGAAAAAAGCCAACGTCAGTATCGATTACGTCATCGACACCCACGTCCATGCCGACCATTACTCCGGCGGCAGGAAGCTCGCGCAACTGGTGGGCGCGCCCTACTGCCTGCACGAATCGAATGAAGGCCGGGGCAGATTCGAGTTCGAGCACTTGCGCGACGGCCAATCGCTCGACATCGGCAACGTCAAGGTCACCGTGCTGCATACACCCGGCCACACACCGGACAGCATCTGCCTGCTGGTGACCGATATGCGTCGCGGGAACTTGCCGTGGTTCATCATCACCGGCGACACGTTGTTCGTGGGTGCGATCGGTCGACCCGACCTGGCGGGACGTGAGGCGGAAATGGCCGGTGTGCTTTACGACACTTTGCATACCAAGCTCCTGCCGTTACCTGACACACTCGAAATCTATCCGGGGCATCAGGCGGGTAGCCTCTGCGGTGCAGGCTTGTCGGGCAAGCCGTCATCGACTCTGGGGTTTGAGAAGCACTGGAATCCCGGACTGGCTATGAACAAAGCCGCTTTCGTCGAATATCTGACCCACGAGATCCCGCCTCGCCCGCCCGAAATGGAAGCCATGATGCGTTTCAATCTCGGCCAGGCAGCTTGAGGTATGCAGCACGCCACCATCCGGCTCGGGCTGCGCGAGAACCTCGGCCAATTCTCGTTGCTGGTACTCGTCAATGCCTTTGTCGGCGCGATGGTGGGTCTCGAGCGCAGCATTCTGCCCGCCATCGCAGAACACGAATTTCACATCGTGGCGCGGACGGCGATCCTTTCCTTCATCGTGGTGTTCGGCATCACCAAGGCACTGACCAATTATTTTGCGGGGCGTTTTTCCGACCGCTTTGGACGCAAGCAGGTGTTGGTGGCGGGATGGATGGTTGCCATTCCGGTGCCGTTTATCCTGATGTGGGCACCCAGCTGGAACTGGGTGGTGATGGCCAATGTGTTGCTGGGTGTCAGCCAAGGCTTGACCTGGTCCACCACGGTGATCATGAAGATCGATCTGGTCGGCCCGAAGCAACGCGGCCTGGCGATGGGACTCAACGAGTTTTCCGGTTATTTCGCCGTGGCCGCCAGTGCACTTGCAACGGGCTGGATAGCCGCGCATTACGGGCTTCGTCCGCAACCGTTTTATCTGGGCGTAGTCTATGTGGTGGCCGGACTGCTGCTGTCCGTGCTGACCGTTCGTGAGACACGACACCATGTCACCCACGAGCTGCGCACGCACCACCCGGCAAACGGCACAGGAAATCTTACTCAGGTCGAGATTTTTCGTCGCACCTCGCTGACCGACCCCAATCTTTCCAGCGTCAGCCAGGCAGGGCTGGTCAACAATCTGAACGACGGCATGGCTTGGGGCTTGTTTCCACTGGTATTCGCCGCAGCCGGCATGACGCTCGCGCAAATCGGCATCCTCGCCGCGATCTATCCGGCTGTCTGGGGCGCGTCGCAAATATTCACCGGCGCATTGTCGGACAGGGTGGGCCGAAAATGGCTGATCGTATGGGGTATGTGGCTACAGGCGGTGGGCATTGCCATCACCGCGCTTGCAGCCGGGTTCATGCTGTTCAGTGTCGGCGCAGTATTGTTGGGGCTCGGTACCGCCATGGTCTATCCCACTCTGCTGGCCGCGATCGGAGACGTGGCTCACCCTGTCTGGCGCGCGTCTGCCGTCGGTGTCTACCGCCTGTGGCGCGACCTGGGCTACGCAGTCGGTGCGTTGCTGGCGGGGATCACTGCCGACCTTTTCGGCCTGTCGGCGGCGATCTGGCTGGTGGCGGGACTGACCTTGCTGTCCGGTGTAATCGCAGCCGTGCGGATGAGTGAAACCCTGGTCAAAGAGCACGCATGAGTGCGTACTGTCGAGCCGACGGGTATGATTCCTTATCGTCGCGCGACACCTCCGGCAACCGGTTGATTTTGTCCGGTATGTAGTCACTCCATCACACGTAAGCTATCCGCATGACAGACACCTCACCCTATCGCCGGAAAAGAAGACTGGTTCAGCTTTCCACGCTGATACTGATCGCGCTGGTTCCAGCCACCGGATTGTTGCGTATCGATCTCACGACCGCGAGTTTCTTCATCCTCGGCCATCAAATCTGGTGGTCCAGTTTCACCCTGGTGTTCGGTCTCGCGCTGATTCTGGCGACCGCCCCGATACTCACCTATATGACCGTCGGTACCGTCTGGTGCGGATGGGCCTGCCCGCAAAACCTGCTTGCGGAATGGGCGAACAATCTGACTCATCGCTTACTCGGAAAACGCGCCAGCGTGGAGGTCGGAAGTGAAGGGCTAAAAGTTGCCGCAGCAAAAAACAAATTGTTGAATTGGGCCATACTCGGCACCAGCTTTTTGGTCGCCTCACTATTTCTGGCACTGATTCCGTTCCTGTTTTTTTATACGCCGACAGCAGTCTGGGAAATGGTGACTTACCGTCATCCCGAGAAGCTATCACCGCTCATCGTCTATCTGATCATGGTGTTTTTGGTTTTCATCGACATCGCGGTGTTGCGCTATTTCGTGTGCGACTACGTTTGCTTTTACCGCATGGGGCAAAGAATATTCAAAACGCATGATGCCTTGCATGTGACCTATGATGCGACACGCTCGCCGGATTGCACCAAGTGCAATTATTGCGCGACGGTCTGTATCACCAACATTCAGCCGACCCACATCAAGCCCGATGATATCTGCATCAACTGCGGCGAATGTATAGACGCGTGCGACCGACTGCATAAAAAATCCGCTGTGCCGGGTCTGTTGACTTTCGAGTTGAGCTCAACCTCGGCGAACACCACCCGGCAGCAGAACAGAATCAGCCTGTTGCTGAAGAAAAACCGGCTGTTGATCGCGCTCTTGTCGGCGGGAATCGCGATGACGGTGTGGGGCATCGTGACGCAACCCAAAGAGTTGCCCAAGATACCGCCGGCCGTACAACAGAAAGCACGCGATGTGGCACGAATCTGCAACGCGCAATGTGTGCAGCAGCAATCTGCCTGCAAGCAGCACAGTATCGAAGGCTGTTACCGCGCGGCGGCTTGCCGGTGCGCATGCACCTTACAGAACGATCCGGCCAACGCGGCCCGCGATGAATGGAAGCAATGTACCGAAAGGAATCTGGCACTTGCGGCGATCGAGCATAACAAGACGGCCAACCGCTCCACAGGCCATCCCTGACCGATACAGCCCGCAAAACTAAAGAGCGTTGCTAAAGGGTCAGTGCCGCATAGATCAGGAGCATTTTTTCCGGCAAACTTTTAATGTGGTCGACCACCATGTAGTTTCTCGCGCCGAATATGCGCGAGACGTATTCATCGGCTTTGGGGTCGAGGCCGATGCAATAGGTATGGATGCCACCGCGTCCGGCATCATTGACCGCCTGCTTGGTGTCGTAGCGCAGGTATTGCCGGTCGTGCACGTCGATGTCCGCCGGCTCACCGTCAGTAATGATCATCAACAGCTTCTTTCTGGACTTCTGCTGGTTGAGCTGATGCGTGGCATGACGTATCGCCGCCCCCATGCGGGTGAAACGCTGTCCGGTCATGCCGGCAAGCTTGGCTTTCGGAACATCGTCGTAGCACTGGTCGAAATCCTTAAACCGGAAATACTCGACATCGTGCCGACCTTTGGAGCAGAAACCGTGGATGGCGAGTGGGTCACCGACGGTTTCAATGGCTTCGGCGAATAGCACGCAAACCTGCTGGGTCAGCTGTAGCACGGTGTGGTCTTGCCCGTGAACCTTTTGATTCGCCGAGCTGGAAAGGTCCAGCAGCACCAACACCGAGATGTCCCGTGTCTTGCGGATCGAGCGCATCATGATTCGGGTGTCGGGCTGCACATCCATCCTGAGATCGATCTGGGCGCGGATGGCGGCATTGATGTCTATCTCGTCACCTTCCTCGAGTTTCCTGATACGGCGCACCCCTTTATCCCGGATGGCCAGGAGCAGATTCTTCATGCGCGAAATGAGCGGGCTGTTGCTGGCGATGATGTCATCAATGACCTTAATCTCGCCGGTCGCGGGAGTGAGTTCCCGCAGGGTCACCCAGGAAGGGGTCTCGATCTGGCTGCGGTAATCCCATTCCGGGTAAATATAGGTTGCCGAAGCCGACACTTCCTGTACCGGGTCTCTTGTCAGGGATTGCTTGACTTCCTTGTCGGTGCTCGACACCTCGTTGCTGGTCAAGAGCAATTTGAACCTAAAAAAATAGCTGGGTAATTCCCGCTCCTGGTCGGGACCCAGTCTCGCCGACTCCCATAAATAGCGGTTGTCGTCACGATAGAACGCACCGGGGCTATCCGTGCGGACCTTGAACTTGATTCTCTTTTTCTCGAACGCGCGCGCCAGCGTCAAGCCTATGCTCCGTGAAACATCATCGCTCTCCAGATCGCTCGTCGCGTTGAACAGTTCCCGTCCCTGTACGATCCAGGGGTCGTCGTCCAGATAGCACTCGTCCAGCAACGCGCGGGCGAGGCGAGTGAGATAGTCGCCAGCGGTCTCATGGTGCGCGGGGGTGGCAGTATGCTGCCTGACCCAGAGTTGTTTCAGCCCGGGGAATCTGCGCATCGACAACGCCTCCACCCGCGCATCTTCTATCGTGGCGATGACCGCGCGTTGCCATTTGTCGAAGGACTTTGCGGTGTAGTGGGTCTTCGTGTAGATGACGTGTGCCGCAGCATGAGCGGCAGCCGCACGATAGGTTTCCAGACCCGTGACATGCGCGACTGCTTCAGTGGTGAAACCGTAATAAAAATCCGGCAAATGGATGCAACCCTTGCTGACGAAAGGCTTGGGCCTCCCGTGATCATCGTCCTCCCCCGTGATGGACTTGATGACGAAATCGCAACCCCATAAGGCGTGCAGATAGATCAGGATACGGCGTTGGACATCGATCAACCGGGTGCGCTTGTATTCTTGGCGCAAGACGGGCAAGGCATCCTTGCCCGTCTTGCCGAGATAATTATGCAGCTCGCGCGCGACACGTCCGAAACTGTGCTTCATGGCGATGTCACGGTCCGGCACGGTGGCAGGCAAAACGAACCGCACAGGGCAACCCTGCCACTCCCGTCACTCACACCGGCTCTATCTTGCATTGGGCTCATCCCCATGCTAGCCAAAAAAAGTCTCCACCGCCGCATCCAGCGCGTCACGCATATCCAGATCGTCGGTGATGGGTGACACCAGAGCGACACGGCAAGCCTTCTTTGCCACGACACCCTTGACGATAAGGCTGCCCGCGTAAATCAGCATCCGGGTGGATATCCCCTCGTCCAGGCCGTGGCCTTTGAGATTCCGCGCCATTTTCGCGATCGAGACCAGCTTCTTGGCGATTTCACCGGAAACACCCGTTTCATGGGCGACGATTTCTTCTTCGATCGCCGGTTCGGGATATTGGAAATCGAGCGCGCCGAAACGCTGCTTGGTCGATTGTTTAAGATCTTTCATCACGCTTTGATAGCCGGGATTGTAGGAAATCACCAGCTGGAAATCGGGATGCGCCTGCACCAGTTCGCTGGTCTTCTCCAAGGGAAGCACCCGGCGGTTATCGGTGAGCGGATGGATGACCACGGTCGTATCCTGGCGTGCCTCCACGATCTCATCGAGATAACAGATCGCACCGAAACGGGCCGCGATGGCAAGCGGCCCGTCCTGCCAGCGCGTGCCATTGGCATCGAGCAGAAAACGTCCCACCAGATCGGACGCGGTCATGTCTTCGTTGCATGCAACAGTAATCAAAGGCCGCTGGAGTTTCCACGCCATGTATTCGATGAAGCGGGTTTTTCCGCAACCTGTCGGCCCCTTTAGCATCATCGGCATACGCGCGGAATAGGCCGCTTCAAACACGGTCACCTCATCCGATACGTCGCGGTAGTAGGGCTCTTTTTCGATCAGGTATTGGCTGATGACGTTACGCATGACGACTCCTCTTCACCATTGAAATTGGAAAAACCGACTGGAACTGCGCGCGACCTTCACGACACTGCTTGCGGGGTTCACATGGCGGCCTGTGGCTCCAGCAGCGCGCTGATTTCTTGCAGCGCGGGCAGTTCATTCAGGCCGCGTAAATTCAAATCATCCAGCAGTTGTTTCGTGGTCGCGAACAACTCGGGTTTACCGGGTACGTCACGCGTGCCGATCACGTCTACCCAGCCGCGCGCTTCCAGCGTCTTGAGTATCTGCGCCGACACGGCCACGCCGCGTATCTCTTCGATGTCGCCGCGCGTGACAGGCTGGTGGTAGGCGATGATGGCGAGCGTCTCCATCACGGCGCGCGAATAGCGCGGCGGTTTTTGCGGATTCAATCTGTCCAGATAGGTTTGCATGTGCGGCTTGGCGCGGAAACGCCAGCCGCTCGCGACACGGGTCAATTCCACGCCGCGCCCGCGCCAGTCTTGCGCCAATTCATCCAGCAGGGTTTCGAGCTGGGCGTTGTCCAGCGACACGTCGCTGAGTTTCTTCAATTCAGACAAGGGCAGCGGCTCGGCAGAGGTAAGCAGCGCGGCTTCCAGCACCAGTTTGAATTGCGCGGTGTTCATCTTGCCGTCGAACAGGTCGGTGCTGATCTGCGTGCCTGCCGCCGACGTGGCTGCTTCGACCGGCCTGTCTTGAGCGACGTCGAAAGGCTCAGCATGAACGGCTTCCAGGGAGGCAGCATGCTCGGCAATGTTTGCATTACTCGTCGTTGATGGCTCGATTGGTCCGGACATAGATGCTCCCAAAGGTTTCGGTTTGTTGGATCTCGACCAGATATTCCTTGGCCAGTTCAAGCACCGCGATGAAGGTGACGACCAGCTTGGGCAAGCCCCCCTCCAGATCGAACAAGCTCTCGAACGCGACATAGTCGCCGCTCTTCAGGCAACGCAACACATGCGTCATCTGCTCGCGCACCGACAGTTGCTCGCGGCGTATGGTGTGATGCTTGTTGACCTTGGCACGGGTCAGCAATCCCAGCCAGGCCTGCTTGAGATCGTCCACACCGATTTGCGGTAAGCGTTCCGCCACGGTGTTCTCGATCAGCACTCGCACGATCTCGAAATCGCGTCCGGCTTGCGGCAGCTCGTTCAACTGCTGCGCTGCCAGTTTCATCTGCTCGTATTCCAGCAGACGGCGCATCAGTTCGGCACGCGGATCCTCGATACCGTCGTCGCTGACCTTGGCGATTTTGGGCAACAACATGCGCGACTTGATCTCGATCAGCACCGCCGCCATGAGCAGATATTCCGCCGCCAGTTCCATGCGGTTGCTTTGCATGAGTTCGATATAACCCATGTACTGGCGGGTCAGCTCCGCCATCGGGATGTCCAGCACATCGAGGTTATGTCTGCGGATCAGATACAGCAACAGATCCAGCGGCCCCTGGAAGTTCTCCAGCACCAGCTCCAGCGCGTCCGGCGGGATGTACAGATCCTGCGGCAACTCCAGCAGGGGTTCGCCGTGGATACGCGCAAACGGAATCAGTTGGAGTTGGCTTTCGCTCATCGTCAGGAGTAACTCAAGCCCATCGCCTCGCGCACATCGCGCATGGTGTCACGCGCCAGTGCGCGCGCCTTTTCGCAGCCGTCGGCGATGATGTTGCGCACCAGTGTCGGGTCGTCCAGATACAGTTGCGCGCGTTCGCGCATCGGGCATTGCTCATCCAGCACCGCCTCGATCACCGGCTGTTTGCATTCGATGCAGCCTATGCCCGCACTCTTGCAGCCCTGCATCGCCCATGCCTTGGTGGCTTCGTTGCTATACACCTGGTGCAGCTGCCATACCGGACACTTGTCCGGATCACCCACATCGGTACGGCGGATACGCGCCGGATCGGTGGGCATGGTGCGTATCTTCCGGGTCACACTGGCTTCGTCTTCACGCAGCGAAATGGTGTTGTTGTAGGACTTGGACATCTTCTGGCCGTCCAGTCCCGGCATCTTGGACGCCGCCGTGAGCATGGCTTGCGGCTCGGACAAGATCATCTTGCCACCGCCTTCCAGATAGCCGAACAGACGTTCGCGGTCGCCGTGGCTCAGGCTATGTTGCTCATCGAGCAAGGCTTTCGCCGCTTCCAAAGCCTCATCGTCGCCCTGCTCCTGATACCGCACGCGCAACTCGGCATACAGCTTGGCTTTTTTGCCGCCCAGCTTCTTCACGGCGGCCTCGGCTTTTTCCTCAAAGCCCGCTTCGCGTCCGTAGATGTGGTTGAAGCGACGCGCGATCTCGCGGGTGAATTCGATGTGCGGCACCTGGTCTTCGCCGACCGGCACCTGGGTGGCGCGATAGATCAGAATATCCGCGCTTTGCAGCAGGGGATAGCCGAGGAAACCATAAGTGGAAAGATCTTTACCCGATAATTTTTCCTGCTGGTCTTTGTAGGTCGGCATGCGTTCCAGCCAGCCCAGCGGCGTGATCATGGACAGCAGCAGATGCAGCTCGGCATGTTCCGGCACTCGACTTTGGATGAACAAGGTCGCATGTGCCGGATCGACCCCCGCCGCCAGCCAGTCCACCACCATGTCCCAGACGCTTTGTTCGATAACCTGCGGCGTGTCGTAGTGAGTGGTCAGCGCGTGCCAGTCGGCGACGAAAAACAGGCATTCCATCTCGTGCTGCATCTTGACCCAGTTTTTCAGCACGCCATGGTAATGGCCCAGATGCAGACTGCCAGTGGGACGCATCCCGGATAAAACGCGATCAGCAAACATACTTAAATTCCAAACAATAAAGAAATCATTTTATACACCACGCCGAGCAACGGCGTGAGTATCCAACCGAGAACCGGGGTGAATGCCAGAAAGATCAGAATGAACATCCCGTAAGGCTCTATCCTGGACAACTGAATCGCCTGGCGCGGCGGCAACAGACTGACCGCCACGCGACCGCCATCCAGAGGCGGCAAGGGCAACAGATTCAGCACCATCAGCACGGCGTTGATATTGATACCCACCTGGGACATCTCCATCAAAGGATTGGCAAAATAGCTATCCGGATTCATCTGGGCAAACTTGTAAAACAAGGCCCAGGCGAGAGCCATCAGCAGATTCGATGCGGGCCCGGCCAGCGCGACCCAGAGCATGTCTTTTTTGGGATTGCGCAACGCGCCGAAATTCACCGGCACGGGCTTTGCCCACCCGAACAAAATCCCGCCCAACGCCAGCGACAACAACGGCAAGACTATCGTGCCGAACGGATCGATGTGGCGCAGCGGATTCAAGCTGATGCGCCCCTGCTGATACGCGGTCATGTCGCCAAAGTAGCGCGCCACATAGCCGTGCGCGGCCTCATGCAGGGTGATCGCGAACAAAATAGGGAGAGCCGCGATGGCTACGGTTTGTATAAGTTGATCTAACTGCATTTGATTTTTAATTTCCTTAGGTCGGGTATGAACCGGACGATTGTTGGGTTGTGAGGCAACACCTAAATGCCAAATGGGGTCACATCGCCCACCCCTTGCCGCAACAACACCGGCACTTCGCCGGTCAGATCGATCACCGTGGTGAAATCCACCCCTGCCGTTCCACCGTCGATCACGGCATCCACTTGCGTTTCGAGCAGCTCGCGGATGCGCTCGGCATCGTTCAGCGGCCATTCCTCATCTGGCAGAATCAGGGTCGAACTCAGCATCGGCTCGCCCAACTCTTCCAGCAACGCCAATGCCACCGGATGATCCGGCACACGTATGCCTACCGTGCTGCGTTTGGGATGCTGGACGCGCTTGGGCACTTCTTTGGTCGCATCCAGAATGAAGGTGTAACCGCCCGGCGTGTTGCTCTTCAGCAAGCGGAACTTTTGGTTGTCGACGCGCGCATATTTGGCGATCTCGGACAGGTCGCGACACATCAGCGTGAGGTGATGTTGTTCATCCAGCTGGCGGATCTTGCGGATGCGCGTCACCGCCTCTTTGTCATCCAGGTGGCAACCCAGTGCGTAACAGGAATCGGTGGGATACACCACGATGCCGCCCCCGCGCAGGATTTCCACGGCTTGGCGTATCAGGCGCAGATTGATGTTAGTGGGATAAATCGTGAAGAACTGCGACATAACCTATTGCACACCGAGTGACTGCCATACCGGGCGGCAGATTATTGGCAGATCAGGCAACCGCCCCAGATCGCGATAACTTTCATTCGGCCCGTGAAAGTCAGAACCGCAGGAAGCCAGCAGGTTGAACTGCTCGGCATAACGCGCGAACTCCGCGTATTGCTCCTGCGTGTGGCTGCCCGTCACCACTTCCACGGCCTGACCGCCCAACTCGACAAACTCGGCCAGCAACTCCTGCATGGTCTTCTTGCCCATCGAATGTCTACCCACCATATAACGCCCGGGATGCGCCAACACCGCCACCCCGCCCGCACCCACGATCCAACCGATGGCATCGCCCAAACTCGCCCATTGATGCGGCACATAGCCCGGCTTGCCTTTCACCAGATAACGGTTGAACACGCTCTTCACATCTTTGCAATGGCCCGACTCGACCAGGTAACGCGCAAAGTGCGTGCGGCCTATCATGTTGGGATTGTTCGCATAGTGATACGCGCCCGCCAATACGCCGCCCACTCCGGCCTTGGCCAGTTCATCCGACATCTTTTGCGCGCGCGCACCGCGCCCGCTGCGCACAGCATGCAGACCTTCCACCAGAGGCGGATAGTCGGGGTCTATCCCCAAGCCCACGATGTGCAGCGTATGGCTGCGCCAGGTCACGGAAACTTCCACGCCGTTGATAAAGACCATGCCGAGCCCTTCCGCCGCCGCACGCGCCTCGCTCAAACCGTCCACATCATCGTGATCGGTCAAGGCCAGCACTTTGACGCCGCGCCCCGCCGCGCGCTGCACCAGTTCGGTCGGGGTCAACGTGCCATCGGAGATGTTGGAGTGGCAGTGAAAATCGTAATCAAGCATCAGAGGTCACCGCCGCCTTTTTTCATCGCCTTGCCCTCTTCGGCGCGCTGACGGCGAACCTCTTTCGGGTCGGCGATCAGCGGACGATAAATCTCGACGCGGTCTTTATCGCGCAACACCGCATCGGTCTTGGTCAGCTTGCCGAAGATGCCGAATTTGTTTTTGCTCAAATCAATCTCGGGGTGTTTCGCCAGAATGCCGCAGGCATTGACCGCATCCGCCACGGTCGCGCCGGGCGGCAATTGTTGTTTGAGCAAAGTCTGCTCGTGCGTCAATGCGTAGACGACTTCGATGGTGATTTTGTCGCTCATGTACTCGTATAAACCTTCTCTGCGCGGTGAATGAACGCATCCACAAAGCTGTCGGCGATGTAATGGAACACCGGCCCGACCAATTTCTCCAGCAACTTGTTGGAGAACTCGTAATGCAAACGGAATTCTATTTTACAGGCTGTCTCGCTTAAAGAGATGAAACGCCAGCTCCCGTCCAGATGTTTGAAGGGACCGTCCTGCAAAGTCATCTCTATCTGATGCGGCGGCGTGCGCACATTCTCGGTGGTGAAATGCTGTTTGAGATGGTGATAATCGATATGCACCGTGGCATGTATCGTGTCGGTGCTTTGTTCGGCGATGCTCGCGCCACCGCACCAGGGCAGGAACTTCGGGTAGTCTTCCACCCTGTCGACCAGGTTGAACATCTGCTCCGCGCTGTGGGCGACCAGTACCGTTTTTTCCACTAAAGCCATTGCCGCAAACTCTGCCAGAAAATCAAAGGCTGGTAGAATAGCCGAAAATCCATCCGATTCATCCGCAATGAGCATAATTCAGAACAAACAAGCCTTTCACGATTACTTTGTCGAAGATAAATACGAAGCCGGCATCATGCTCGAAGGCTGGGAAGTCAAAGCCATACGCGCCGGACGGGCACAACTCAAAGAAGCCTACGTCACCATCAAAAACAACGAATTATTTTTATTCGGCTCGCACATCAGTCCGCTGATCAGCACCTCCACGCACGTCCACCCCGATGCCACGCGCACCAGAAAGCTGCTGCTGAATCGTCTGGAAATCGACAAGATTCTAACCAAGGTAAAGCGCGCCGGTTACACCGTCATGCCGCTGGACATGCATTTCAAAAACGGTCGCGTCAAACTCACCATCGGCCTCGCCAAAGGCAAGAAACAGCATGACAAGAGAGCCACCGAAAAAGAACGTGATGCGAAGCACGAGGTAGCTCAGGCCATGAAAAAGGCCAGGTACTAAATCAGTGGCTATCTTGCGGCGCAGGCTAACATGAGCGTCGCGAATGTTAAGCTCGCATCGCGAGCGGCCATAGCCACAAGCACCTCATAAAAGGACAGAGATGCTAAACATGAAGCCGCACGGGCAATGAAAGAAGCGCGTTACTAAAATATCCCGCGCGTTGAAAACAACCGTAGTGGCGCGGTTCATCGCGCCATTTTCCAGAATGAACGAAACGCATCAGGACGCGATGGGTCGCGCCACTACGCCGAAAATCTGAAAGGAATTTACATGCCAGTTGCAAATCATCAAACTGCCTATCTCGCAGGCGGCTGTTTTTGGGGTATGGAAGAACTGGTGCGCCAGATTCCGGGGGTGATCGCGACCGAAGTGGGTTACTGCGGCGGCAATGCGGAGAAGGCAACCTATGAACACGTCAAGACCGGCACGAGCGGTCATGCCGAATCCTTAAAAGTGGTATTCGATGCGTCGCGCTTGAGTTACTCCCATCTGCTGTTCGAGTTCTTTCGCATGCACAATCCGACCACACCCAACCGGCAGGGTAACGACATCGGTTCGCAATACCGCTCCGCGATATTCTTCGTGGACGAGGAGCAGCGACGCTTAGCCGAACACGTCATCACCAGCGCAGATTCGTCGCGTGAGTGGAAAGCGGAGATCGTCACCGAAGTCGTGCCATTTCAGGCATTCTTCCGCGCTGAGAGTTACCACCAACGCTATCTGGTCAAACATCCCCACGGCTATACCTGCCACTACGTCCGGCAACTCGATCTGGGCGAATGAGTGCCTTAGGAAATTACCAGAACACCCTTGATTCTTTTCTGACACGCCCTCACATCGTTGGCATAGTTATCGGGAGGTTTTATGCCCACCGTCCGTCCACCCGCCGTCGCAGGCCTGTTCTATCCCGCCGACCCTGGTCAGCTCGCGCATGAAGTGCAGACGTTCCTGACTGAGGCGCGTCCAGCTGACCTGATTCCCAACGGGCATGCCCGTTTCCTTCCCCCCAACCCTCTCCCGCAAGCGGGAGAGGGAGCGAACGAATCGCTGCGCGAGCTGCACATTAAAGCTTTGATCGTGCCGCATGCCGGGTATATCTATTCCGGCGCGATCGCCGCCAGTGCCTACGTCATGCTGCAAGCCCTTGCCCCGCGCATCCGCCGTGTGGTGCTGCTCGGCCCTACGCATCGCGTCGCGGTACGCGGCTTGGCTGTACCGGATGCCGAAGCATTCGACACACCGCTGGGTCGGGTGAGGCTGGATACCGAAGCGATGCGCGCCATTGCAGCTCTACCGCAAGTCGTCATCAGTCGCGAGGTTCATGCGCAGGAACATGCGCTGGAGGTGCAACTGCCTTTTTTACAAAGCGTGCTGGGCGATTTCACCCTGCTGCCGCTGGCGGTGGGAATGGCGACCACCGAGGAAGTCGCCGAGGTGCTGGAATTGCTTTGGAGCGGCAACGAGACACTGATCGTGGTCAGCTCCGACCTCTCGCACTACCTGCCCTACAACACCGCACAGCAGGTGGACGCACTGACTGCCGATGCCATCTTGCATCTCAAGCAGCCCATCTCACATGAGCAAGCCTGCGGCGGCACGCCGATCAACGGGCTCATCCTGGCGGCGCGCAAACATCACCTCACACCGCATCTGCTCGACTTGCGCAACTCTGGCGACACCGCCGGGACACGCGACCAAGTGGTGGGTTACGCGGCCTTCGCTTTTACCTGTGAGAACGATCATGCTGGACGCTAAGCAAGGCAAAACGCTGGTGCAACTGGCGCGTGCCGCCATCGCCGGAGAACTCGGCTTAGTCGCGCACGATCTGCCGCGAACTGACTGGCTGGAAGAACCCGGCGCGACCTTCGTCACACTGACCCTGCACGACCGGTTGCGCGGCTGCATCGGCAGTCTGGAAGCCTACCGCCCGCTCATAGACGATGTGCGCCACAACGCACGGGCAGCGGCCTTCCAGGATTCGCGCTTCGATCCACTCGGCAAAGAAGAGTTCGCCGAGGTGCAGGTAGATGTGTCGCTGCTCGGCAAGCCGGAAGCGATCCGATTCACCAGTGAACAAGACGCGCTGGCGCAACTGCGTCCGGGCATAGACGGGGTAATACTGGAATTCGGTCGGCACCGCGCCACTTATTTGCCGCAAGTGTGGGCGCAATTGCAGCAGCCGCAGATGTTCCTCAATCATCTTAAGGAGAAGGCCGGACTGCCGGGAAACTTCTGGTCGGACGAGGTCAAGTTGTCGCGTTACACGGTGCAGAAATGGCACGAAGGAGGCTGACATGGACGAACCCATCAGCATGGAAGAACGCTACCCCGCGAAGTACTGGCACAGACTAGCCGACGGGCGCATCCGGTGCGATTTGTGTCCGCGTGATTGCAAGTTGCACGAAGGGCAGCGCGGGGCGTGCTTCGTGCGCGGCCG
Organism: Gallionella sp.; assembly: GCA_013044075.1. Taxonomy (GTDB): domain Bacteria; phylum Pseudomonadota; class Gammaproteobacteria; order Burkholderiales; family Gallionellaceae; genus Gallionella. Next base: position 34,959 of record JABEVG010000041.1, on the reverse strand, counting down.
CGTGGATGACGCGATGGTGCTCACCACTTACGGGCGCAGCTCCGGTTTCTGCGTCGATCCCATCGAGAAGAAACCGCTCAACCATTTCTATCCGGGCAGCAGCGTGCTGTCGTTCGGCACGGCAGGATGTAACCTCGCCTGCAAGTTCTGCCAAAACTGGGACATCTCCAAGTCGCGCAGCTTCGACAAGCTAGCCGACCAGGCCACCCCGGAGGCCATCGCCAACACCGCGCTGCGACTGGATTGCAAGAGCGTGGCCTTCACCTACAACGACCCGGTGATCTTCGCCGAATATGCGATGGACGTGGCCGATGCCTGCCACGCTGTCGGTGTGCAGACCGTGGCGGTGACGGCGGGCTATATGCACGCCGCGCCGCGCCGCGAGTTCTACGCCAAGATGGATGCGGCCAACGTGGACTTGAAAGCGTTCACCGACGAGTTCTATGTCAAGCAGACCGGCGCGCATCTGCAACCCGTGCTGGATACGCTGAATTATCTGAAACAGGAGACCGATGTCTGGTTCGAGATCACCACCTTGCTGATCCCCGGCCTGAACGACAGCGCGGAAGAGATCAACAGCATGAGCGAGTGGCTGATCAAGGAACTGGGCGCGGACGTGCCGCTGCATTTTTCCGCGTTCCACCCCGACTACAAGATGGTCAACCTCCCCGCCACGCCGCCCGAAACATTGCAGCAGGCGTGGCGCATCGCCAGGGATGCCGGGATGCGCTATGTCTACACCGGCAACGTGCACAACATCGCGGGCGACACCACGCACTGTCCGTCATGCGGCGGCAGCCTGATCGTCCGCGACTGGTACGAGATCGAACAGTATCGCCTTACGCCAGACGGGCATTGCCCGGATTGTCATACCCAGGTCGCGGGTTGCTTTGAAAAATTCGGCAAAGCATTCGGCGCGCGCCGCATCCCGGTGGTGGTGAACAGGCCGACTTGAGTGCGCCATGAGGCATCCGAAGCCGCATCGCCTCATGCACATCAGCGTTCCGCTTGCGTCTATAATCGCGCCTTTCATTTCTTCTCTTCGCCACTTCGGAGTCCCTGCCATGTCGCCCAGCACCGCACCACACAGCCTGTTCAACAGTCGCCAGTCTTTCAACCTCGCCTCCGGCAAAACCGGCACACTGTATTCCCTGCCCGCGCTGGAAGCCGCAGGTCTCGGCAAGATTTCGCGTCTGCCGATCTCGATCCGCATCGTGCTGGAGTCGGTGCTGCGCAACTGCGACGGCAAGAAGGTGACCGAACAGCATGTGCGCCAACTGGCGAACTGGAAGCCGAATGCGGCACGTGTCGATGAAATCCCGTTCATCGTGGCGCGCATCGTGTTGCAGGACTTCACCGGCGTACCGCTGCTGGCCGACCTCGCCGCCATGCGCGATGCCGCTGCCGCACAGGGCTGCGACCCCAAGCTCATCGAGCCGCTCGTGCCGGTAAATCTGGTTGTTGACCATTCGGTGCAGATCGACAGCTACAACAACCCGAACGCGCTCAAGATCAACATGGAGCTGGAGTTCGAGCGCAATACCGAGCGTTACCGCTTTATGAAATGGGGCATGCAGGCGTTCGACACCTTCAAGGTCGTGCCACCCGGCATCGGCATCGTGCATCAGGTCAATCTGGAATATCTGGCGCGCGGCGTGTTGCAAAAAGATGGCGTGACCTATCCCGATACACTGGTCGGCACCGACTCGCACACCACCATGATCAACGGCATCGGCGTGGTGGGCTGGGGCGTGGGCGGTATCGAGGCGGAAGCGGGCATGCTCGGTCAGCCGGTGTACTTCCTGACACCCGACGTGGTCGGCGTGCATCTCAAAGGCAAGCTGCGCGAAGGCATGACGGCGACCGACCTGGTGCTGACCGTCACCGAACTGCTGCGCAAACAGAAAGTGGTGGGCAAGTTCGTCGAGTTCTTCGGCGAGGGCACGGCCGCGCTCACCCTGCCGGATCGCGCCACCATCGCCAACATGGCACCGGAATACGGCGCGACCATGGGCTTCTTCCCGGTGGACGATGTCACCATACAATTCATGCGCAACACCGGGCGCACCGCCGCCGAGGTGGACGCCTTCGAGTCCTACTTCAGGGCACAGGGTCTGTACGGCATCCCGACAGCGGGCAGCATCGACTACAGCAGCGTGGTAGAACTCGACCTCGACAGCATCGTGCCGTCGCTGGCTGGCCCTAAACGTCCGCAAGACCGCATCGCGCTGTCGAAGATGAAAGAGACGTTCAACACGCTGTTCAGTAAACCTGTCGCGGAGAACGGCTTCAACAAACCCGCTGCCGATCTGGGCAAACGCTACACCACCGCCCTGCCTGACCGCAGCGGTAGCGTGTGTATCCCGATCTCCGGCGGCGGTCTGCAGGACAACGCCAAATACCGCACCGAGATGGAGATGGCGGATGACCATCCGACTGCATCGATACGTTGCGAGACGCCTGACGAGATGCTGCCTCCGGTCGAGATCGGCCACGGCGACGTGGTGATCGCGGCGATCACCAGCTGCACCAACACCTCCAATCCCGGGGTGCTGCTGGCGGCGGGGTTATTGGCGCAAAAAGCCGTGGCAAAAGGCTTGCGCGTCAAGCCGCACATCAAGACCACGCTCGCCCCCGGCTCGCGTGTCGTGACCGAATACCTGAAAAACGCCGGTCTGCTGCAATCATTGGAAAAACTGGGCTTCAGCGTGGCGGCTTACGGCTGTACCACCTGCATCGGCAATTCCGGCCCGCTGGATGCCAAGCTGGAAGAGACCATCGTCAAGAATGATCTGATCGCTGCAGCCGTGTTGTCCGGCAACCGCAACTTCGAGGCGCGCATCCACGCCAACATCAAAGCCAACTTCCTGGCCTCCCCACCGCTGGTGGTAGCCTATGCCATCGCGGGCAGGATGAACATCAACCTCGACAGCGAACCGTTGGGCACGGGCAAAGACGGCCAGCCCGTATACCTGAAAGACATCTGGCCGAACAGCGCGGAAGTACAAACGGTGATGAAGTTCGCTGCTGACCCTGCGGTGTACCAGAAGCTGTATTCCGATCTCACCAAAGACCTGCCGCTATGGAACGCCATCGCCGCGCCCACCGGCGACCGCTACCAGTGGGACGACTCCACCTACATCGCACGTCCGCCGTTCTTCGATGCCGATACGCCCAAGGTCGGTGACATCAAGGGTGCCAAGGTACTCGCGCTGCTCGGCGATTCGGTCACCACCGACCACATCAGCCCGGCGGGCAGTTTCAAGCCGACCACACCGGCAGGCAAATATCTGCAAGCGCATCACGTCGCGGTGAAGGATTTCAACAGCTACGGCGCGCGGCGCGGCAACCACGAAGTAATGATGCGCGGCACTTTCGCCAACGTGCGCATCAAGAACCTGATGCTGCCGCTGAACGACGATGGCAGCCGCACCGAAGGCGGCTACACGCTGTACCAAGGCGAGCAGATGGCGATCTACGACGCGGCGATGAAGCACATCGCCGACGGCACGCCGACCGTGATCTTCGCCGGTGAGGAATACGGCACCGGTTCGAGCCGCGACTGGGCGGCCAAGGGCACCCAATTGCTGGGCGTGAAGGCGGTGATTGCGAAATCCTACGAGCGCATCCACCGCAGCAACCTGGTCGGCATGGGCGTGCTGCCTTTGCAGTTCAAGGGCGGCGACAATCTGGCATCGCTGAACCTGACTGGCGACGAGACTTTCGATCTGCTGGGCATCAACGACAAGCTGAAGCCGCAACAGGATGTGACACTCACCATCACACGCAAGGATGGCAGCTCGCAAAGCGTCGCGCTGCTGCTGCGCATAGACACACCGATCGAGGTGGACTACTACCGCGCGGGCGGCATCCTGCCATACGTGTTGCGCGAGCTGGTATCAAAGTAACAACCTCATTCCCGCCTTCTCAGGAATGAGGTTGTTGAATGATGACTGCTCCCGGATAGGAGAAACACCATGACCAGCAGAACAGAACGCGACTCGTTCGGCGACATCGAGGTTTCCGCCGACCGGCTGTGGGGTGCGCAGACGCAGCGTTCGCTGGTACATTTTCACATCTCGTCCGAGCGCATGCCTGACGAGATCATCATGGCACTCGCCACAGTCAAACGTGCCTGCGCGCTGGTCAACCGCGATCTGGGCCTGCTGGATCAAGACAAGGCAGCCGCCATCATGCAGGCATCGGACGAAGTGCTGAACGGTCTCCACCGAGATGAGTTTCCGCTGTCGGTCTGGCAAACCGGGTCGGGTACGCAGAGCAACATGAATATCAACGAAGTGCTCGCCAACCGCGCTTCGGAACTGTTGGGTGGAATGCGCGGGGCAGCACGCAAAATACATGCGAATGACGACGTCAATCTCGGCCAGTCATCCAACGATATCTTCCCCACCGCGATGCACGTCGCCGCCGTCACCGGCATCGCGCAAAAACTGTTGCCCGCGCTGAACACGTTGCGCGCGTCGCTGCAAAAAAAATCCGAGTCATTCGCCGACATTGTGAAAATCGGTCGCACCCATTTGCAGGACGCGACCCCGCTGACGCTGGGCCAGGAATTCTCCGGCTACGTCGCGCAACTGGATCTCGCGGCATCATTATTGCGCGCCGCGCTCACGTCGCTATACCCGCTGGCGGCGGGCGGCACTGCGGTCGGCACCGGACTGAACACCCATGCCGAATTCGGCGCGCGCGTCGCGGCGGAGCTGGCGCGCAGCACCGGCCTGCCGTTCGTGAGTGCCGCCAACAAGTTCGCCGCGCTGGCCGCGCATGACGCGCTGGTGTCCGCCCACGGCGCGCTCAAGACGCTGGCGGTCGCGCTGATGAAGATCGCCAACGACCTGCGCTGGCTGGCCTCCGGCCCGCGCTCCGGCCTGGGCGAAATCAGCATCCCGGAAAACGAACCGGGCAGCTCCATCATGCCGGGCAAGGTCAACCCCACCCAGTGCGAGGCACTGACCATGCTGTGCTGCCAGGTGTTCGGCAACGATGTCGCGCTCACCATGGGGGGTGCCTCGGGCAACTTCGAGTTGAACGTGTTCAAGCCGCTCATCGCGCACAACTTCGCGCAAAGCGTGCGCCTGCTCGGCGACGGCATGACCAGCTTCGAGGAACACTGCGTGCGCGGCATCACGGTGAATCGCGGACGCATCGCGGAACCCCTAGAACGCTCGCTGCTGCTGGTCACCGCGCTGACCCCGCACATCGGCTACGACCGCGCCGCCGAGATCGCCAAGCGCGCGCACCGCGACGGCAGCACGCTCAAACAGGCCGCACTGGCACTGGGGTATGTCACCGGTGCCGAATTCGACGATTGGGTGCAGGCAACGCGGATGACCCACCCGAAGGCGGAGCGATGAGAGGCATGGGAAGCGCGCGTTGAACTAATCTTTTGTTCTCCGGTCGGACACGAACTTTTGTTCCGGTGGCTTGGTGACAGGCTACCGGATTTTTAATTTTGGAAACGACATGACCCTTCACAAACACTTGCTGCGCGGCGCGCTGATCGGTACTGGCTGGTTCGCATCATCGGTCTATGCGGACACCAACGACAACATCGTCGAGCAGACCGTGCCCAGCAGCGCGTTGAGCACCGGGGCACCCCATCTGACACTGGGTGCGGGTCTGGCGAACACCACGCTTTACGTCGGCTCCAACCAGCGGCGCGACCTGTTTATCCCGACGCTCCAATCGACCTGGGGGAATGGCTGGTTTGCCGGTTTTCCGCGCGGTATCGGTTACAACTTCTCGGATGACCCGCGCATCGAATACGGCTTGCGCGTCACCGCCGACATGGGGCGAAAACAATCCGCCTCTGCCGCGTTGAAAGGTCTGGGTACGATAGGCATACGTCCCGAACTGGGTGAGTTTTTGAGTTATTCCCTGACGGAGAGATTGAAGCTGAACACCTCGATACGCTACGGTTCGGGAAACGACAGCCAGGGCGCACTGCTGGACATGGGATTTCGTTACCTGCGCCCGTTGAATGAAAACCAGTTCCTCACCTTCGGTATCGTCACCACCTACGCAAACAGCAATTACATGCAAAGCTATTTCGGCGTCAATGCGGCTCAAGCCGCGACCAGCAAATACGCGCTGTACACACCGGGAGCGGGGATCCGCGAGGTCGACCTGACCGTCAGCCACACCTACAAGTTCGACCGCAACTGGGCCATGGTCACGGGTGTGGATTTGGGACGACTGGGCAGCGCGGTCACGTCCGCGCCGATGACCACCAGCAACTCGCACGACTCCGTTTACGCGCAGGCCAATTACACGTTTTGACCGGCCTGTATCCACTGTTCCAGGTGTGCGCGACCCGCAGGTGTGGTCATCACCATCAGCACATCACCCTGCTGCACGACATGCTGCGCTTGCGGATTGAACAGCCACTTGCCGTGCGGATGGCGCGTTGCCAATAGCACATAGTCGCTGCCGGAGCGCAGCACACCCAGCGGTTTTCCAGCAAAACTTTCCGGCACGACAATCTCTTCCATGCGCAGGTTATCATCCGACTTGAGCATCTCGTCCAGGAACGACACCACATGCGGACGCACCATCGCCGAGACCAGACGCAGGCCGCCGGTGAAGTCCGGCGAGACGATCTCGTCCGCCCCGGCGCGGCGCGTCTTCTCCGCGTTCTTCATGTCGTGGCAGCGCGCGACGATACGCAACGCCGGATTGAGTTGGCGCGCGCTCAGGCTGATCACCAGATTCAGCGTGTCGTCATGCGCCACGGCGAATATCCCGCGCGCACGCGCCACTCCGGCCGCCAACAATGTATCGTTGTCGCTCGCATCTCCCTCCAGATATAACTGGTCCGGATACTTGGCGAGATACCTGTCGATGTTCTGTTGCTGTGCATCGATCAACACGAAAGGTCGTCCTGTCATCGCCAGTTCGTGCGCCACGTTGCCCCCCACCCGTCCAACCCCGCAGATGATGTAGTGGTCTTGCAGCGCGTCTATCGTCTTTTGCATTTTCTTTCTCCGCCATTTTTGATTCAGGTCGCCTTCGAGGATGAACGCCGTCACCGCAGAAAGCATGAAGGTCAGGGTACCGATGCCCGCCGTCGCGATCAAGATGGTGAACACCCGGCCAGCGGGGTTGTGCGAGATGTCGATGACCTCACTGAAGCCTATCGTCGCAACCGTGATGAATGTCATGTAAAAACAGTCCAGCCAACTGTAGCCGGAACCGCCGATGACACGGTATCCCAGCGTACCCACCAGCATGACGCAAGACATCACCCCCGCGCCCCAGGCCATGTTGACGAAGGCGTGCGAGCGCGTGACTTCAGTGAGTTTGCTCATTCGTCGGGCAGGTCGCGGCCGGGGAACAACTCCGCCGTATAGCCGAACCGGGTCAGGTCTTTGATGCGCATCGGATACAGGATGCCGTCGAGATGATCGCACTCGTGCTGCACGACGCGGGCATGGAATCCGCTCACGACGCGATCGATCAGCGCGCCATTTTCATCGTAGCCCTGATAGCGGATATGGCTGTGTCGTTCCACCTCGCCGCGCAGACCCGGCACACTCAGACAGCCTTCCCACCCCGGCTCGGTTTGATCGTTGATCGGCGTGATGACCGGATTGATGAGCACCGTCTCCGGCACACTGTCCGCATCGGGATAACGCGCACTGGTTTGTCCCGAGCCTGTCGCGGCGGCCTGTCCTGAGCTTGTCGAAGCGGCCTGCACCCCGAAGATCACGACGCGCAGTGCCACGCCGATCTGCGGAGCCGCCAGGCCCGCGCCGTCCATGGCGTGCATGGTGTCGCGCATATCCTGCAACAACTCGCGCAATTGCGCCGTGGCGAAGTTCTCAACGGGTTTGGACACTTCCCACAGGCGCGCATCGCCCATGCGCAATACGGTTCGTACGGTCATGCTGCCTCTTCGCCATAATTGACGATGCACTCGATCACATTGCGCACCCGCTCCATCGCCGCATCGGCGGTAGCGTTCACACTTTCCATGTTGATGCCGGTCGCGCTGTCGCCGCGACCCGCCGCGTAATTCGCCACCACCGCGATGGTCGCGTAGTGCAGCTCCAGTTCCTTGGCCAGTGCGGTCTCCGGCATGCCGGTCATGCCCACCATGTCCGCACCGTCGCGTTCATAACGGTTGATCTCGGCGATACTGTCCAGACGCGGCCCCTGGGTGGCGGCATACACGCCACCATCCGCGAACGTCTGGCCCGCAAGTCGCGCGCTGCGCAGGATGCGCGTACGCAAGTCGCTGCTATAGGGAAAAGTGAAATCAGCGTTGCTGAAGGTCTTGTCTCGCACCTCGAAAAAGGTCGCGTCGCGACCGTGGGTGTAGTCGATGATCTGATCGGGGACGACAATCACACCGGGCTTGAGATCCGTGCGTATGCCGCCCACCGTGGCCACCGACACGATGTCCTGCACGCCCTGCTCGCGCAAGGCCCACAAGTTGGCACGGTAGTTCACCAGATGCGGCGGGATGGTGTGTCCGTAACCGTGGCGCGCCAGAAAGATCACCTCGTGCCGGTCTATCGTGCCGAACAGGAACGCGCCGGACGGCTCGCCATAAGGCGTGCGCATCACTTGCCGGTGGGTGATCTTCAGATTGGCTAACTGGGAGAGCCCTCTCCCGCCTATGATTGCCAGCATGTAAAACTCCTTTTCTAGGATTCAGGATTCGGGATTCAGAAAAACCGATGCACCGCACTTAGCTGAATCCTGAATCCTGAATCCCGGCTCCTCAATCCTGCTTTCTTACCGCATAGATCGCGGGCAAATTACGCCACGCACCCTGAATATCCATCCCGTAGCCGAACACGAAACGATCCGGCACGTTCATCCCCACAAAATCGGCCTGTACCGGCTTGCTGCGACCATGCTGTTTATCGGCGAACACCGCGCTCAAGCAGCGCGTCGCACCCAGTGCCAGCACACGCTCATGCAAGGCCGCCAGGGTGTGACCCTCGTCGAGTATATCGTCCAGCAGCAGCACCACGCGACCGCGCACATTCTCGCCCGGTGCCACCTTCCACTTCATCGCCCCGCCGTGCCGCGCATCGCCGTAACGCGACACATGCACATAGTCGAAGTCCAACGGAAATTCCAGCAACGGCAACAACTGCCCGCTGAAGATCACCGCACCGCCCATCACCGACAACACCAGCGGATGTTGCCCGGACAATGCCCTGTTGATCTGCCAGGCCACATCGTGCAAAGCGGCCTGCACCTGTTCGGCGGAATACAACAACTCCGCATGATGCAAGATCTCGTGCGCGCGTTGCGGGGTAATACCCGTCATGGTCGTTATTTCAGACTTTGCAGATACGCGGCGAATTCATCGCGCACTTCAGGATGCTTCAAAGCCAATGCCACGCTGGCCTTGAGATAACCGAGCTTGGAACCGCAGTCATAGCGGATACCCTTGAAACGATAGGCCAACATCTTTTCTTCGGCGAGCAGTGCGGCGATGCCGTCGGTCAATTGGATCTCGCCGCCGGCACCCGGCTTGACGTTCTGCAGATGGTGGAAGATGCGCGGGGTGAGAATATAGCGGCCCACCACCGCGAGTGTCGAGGGAGCGGCTTCCGGCTTGGGTTTCTCGACGATGCCGTTCACCCATTCCAAATCGTCGCTAAGTTTGGTGCTGCTCACGATACCGTATTGACGGGTCTGGTCGCGCGGCACATTTTTTACGCCCAGAACAGAACACTGGTGTTGGGCGAACACATCCACCATCTGCTTGACGATAGGCGGCTCGCCGTCGCACAGATCGTCCGCCAGAATCACCGCGAACGGTTCGTCCTGCAACACCGGCTGCGCGCACAACACCGCATGTCCCAAGCCCAGGGGGTCGGTCTGGCGGATGTAGATACAGTTGATGTGAGGGGGGATCACTTCGCGCACGATGCGCAGCAACTCGTCTTTGCCGCGCATCGCCAGCTCGGCTTCCAGCTCGTAGGCTTTGTCGAAATGATCCTCGATAGCGCGCTTGTTACGCCCGGTAATGAACACCATGTCGGTGATACCCGCCGCCACGGCTTCTTCCACCGCATATTGGATCAGGGGCTTGTCGACTACTGCCATCATTTCTTTGGGACTGGCTTTGGTGGCCGGCAAAAAACGACTACCCATACCGGCAACCGGAAATACGGCTTTTGTGATTTTTTTCATTGACTCGACACACCTTTGTTAAATAACGCCCGAAACCTCCGGGGCAGTCGCGAATTCTAGCCGTGTTTGACCCACATTTGCAGCATTGAAGTCATTTTTCCGATGCAAATTGCGCCAACAGGCTCGCCACAATCTGTTGGCTGGCCGTTCCGTCACCGTAAGGATTGGCACGCTGCGAGAACTGCCGGTAGTAATTTTCATCATCCAGCAGGCGCGCGCAGGCGGCGACTATCCTTTGCGTGTCCGTCCCGACCAGTTGCACCGTGCCCGCCTCCACCGCTTCGGGACGTTCGGTCACCTCGCGCAGCACCAGCACGGGCTTGCCCAGCGACGGGGCTTCTTCCTGGATACCGCCGGAGTCGGTCAAAATCAGATGGGCGCGGCTCATCAGATACACGAAATGCAGATAATCCAGCGGCTCGATCAGATAGATGTTGTCCCGCTCCGCCAAGGACGACATCACCACCTCGCGCACGTTCGGGTTGAGATGCACCGGATACACGATTTGCACGTCATCGCGCCGCGCCAGTTCCGCCAGCGCGCGACAGACCTTCGTCAATCCGTCGCCATGGTTCTCGCGGCGGTGTCCGGTGACCAGGATCAATTTTTTGTTGCGGTGCAGATAAGGAAACACGCCGGCCAATTTTTCGTGCAGTTGCGCATCGTTCTGGATGCGCGCCACCGTCATCAGCAGCGCGTCGATGACGGTATTCCCGGTCACGAATATTTTTTCGGCGGCAATCTTTTCTGCCAGCAGATTGGCGCGCGACAGCCCGGTCGGCGCGTAATAAAAATCCGCCAGGACGTCGATCACGCGACGGTTCATTTCCTCCGGCCAGGGATGGTGCATGTCGTAAGTGCGCAACCCCGCCTCGACATGACCGACCGGTATGTGCCGGTAGAACGCCGCCAAGCCCGCCGCCATCGCAGTGGTGGTGTCACCGTGCACCAGCACACAATCGGGCCGCTGCACTTGCAGTACTGCATCGATACCGGTCAGCACATGCGCCGTCAGCTCCGCCAATTGCTGCCCCTGCTTCATCAGATTCAGATCGATGTCCGCCGTGATGCCGAAAATCTCCAGCACCTGATCGAGCATCTGGCGATGTTGCGCGGTCAGGCACACCACCGTTTTGAAGGTTGGTTCGGCCAGCAAGGCATGGACCAGCGGTGCCATCTTGATGGCTTCGGGGCGCGTGCCGATGACGACCAGAATTTTTCTGCGCATAGGTTTATCCACGATCAATACCAGAAAATGGTGCGCACCACCCAGCCACCCAGCAGGTTGGTGTGGGTCGGCTCCCAACGATATTGAAGGGTCAGATCCAGCCAGCTGGCGGGTGCGTTGTAGGCATCTTCGCGCAACCAATATCGCAACTTGACCCCGGGGCCCGCCGCCACCGCAGAACCATTGAGTGCGGCACTGTCGTATTCGGCGGCCAGCACGACGTGCGGATAAACAATCACCCGGCTATTCGTGTCCAGCAGATGGAAAGCCTGCCCATAGCTGCCTTCAAAGGTATCGATGGAACGGCGCGCGTTCACAAAATAAGCGGCTTCGGTATAAAACTGCCAGGCGCGCCAATCGGTCTGTTTTACATCCAACTCCGCGCCCGCCGCGTTGGAATAGGCCACGCGCAACAGGGTATCGGTAAAACTGGCGTTACCCAGCGCGACCAGACGCTGTGCGGTCAGCATCATGCCCATGTCGGCGAACGGTTTGTAACGCATGCCCAGCGTGCCTTGCGCGGTGGAATTCCCGGTCACACCACCATGCGCGTCAAACAAGGTCTCGGTGTCACCCGCAAAAAGTTGAAACAGATGACCGTCCTGGTTGCCCGCAAAATCATCCGGCTGCCAATACGCCTCCACACTGCCCTGCAAGGTGTTTAACGGGTTCACGCTGGTGCTGCTCAGCGCGCTGTTCTGATAGGCCAAACTCGCCACCGCACCCCAACTGCGGTTGATTTGTTGAATCTCGTTGCGATAATTAAACACCTGTTGCGCGTCGAAAGGCTGCAAACCCGCCGGCAAAGCCTGATTCGCATCCAGGGCCTGCTTGAACAAGCTGATCGACAGTTGATTCTGATGCAGGCGATGGGCGGCATAGGCGGCATCGGCATACTGGTTAGGCGTACCCGGTTGCGCCGCAAAACCCTTTTGGAACATGGCCAAGGCTTGCACGTCATCGTGTTCGCGCAAAAAGCGGTAAGCGGCATCCAGCGGGGCTTCTGTGATAACCACGGGTGACGGTGCTGTAGGTGATTGGACGGGAACATCCGGGATACTGTCCAGCGCGCGACGCACGTTTTCCTGCTGCACTGCGTCCAAGCCTGGCGCGCGCAATGCCGCGGCAAAGTACCTGCGCGCGTCTGCGCCGCGATTTTTTTGAGCCGCGATGAATCCGCTGTTCGCCAGCAGCAGCCCGTCATCCGGCAATTGCGGCAACAACGCTGCGGACAATTGCTCCGCCTCGTTCCATTCGCCGCGACGCATTTCAATATCCAGCAACAGCATCGCCAACTGGTAGGAGTCGGGCTGTAGCTGGCGCGCTTGCACCACCAGCGTTTCCGCCGCCGCATCATCGTGTCGCGCCATCGCCTGATACGCCTGATCGGTCAACTGATACGCCGCGCCGGATAATGCCGCGCGATCGAGATCGGCATGACAAGCCGCGCTATACAGCAGCGACAGAACGGATAGATAAGCAAATCTTTTCATGCTGCTCCCAACTGTAAACTTGGTGTTGCGCGGTGCTCCTGCAGCGTCTCCAGCGTGTTTAGCGCGCTGGCGAATTGGTGGTCCGGCAACACAAAATACAACACTTCATGTCGCACATTCTGCTGCACGGCTTGCAAGGTTTCCGCACTGCACAACTGCGTCACCGCCAGATGCAGCGCGCCGGTTTGCCCCAGCGCGAACGGGATGACGCGATGTTTCCGGACGATCTCGACAGGCAGGGTCTGCGCAAAATCGCGCACCGCTTGCAGTGCCAGTTCACCGCGCAAATAGTGAGCCTGTTCGGCCAGCGCGTCTGCCAATTGATCGGTATCGATCCAGCCCCGCTCCAGACACACCCGGCCGAATTTGTGTCCGCTTTGTGCCTGCAATTGCAACGCCAGCTCGATCTGTGCGGCGGACAGGTTCAACATTTCGCCGAGCGGTTTGTGCGGTTCATGAGCACCCTCCAGAAATCTGTGCGCGGTCTTGTCCCAGCCGATTTTCTTTCCGGTGACCAGATGGATGACGAACAATTTCCAGGCCCGGCTGATCGCGAAAAAATTGATGATGTTGCCGACCACCATATGCGGCACCACCCGGATCGCGCCCATCACACCCTGAAGCCGCCAGACAAAAAACATGCGGTGCGCGATGCGGTTCACAAACAACCAGAAGTTGATCACCACAATCTCGTAGATCCAGCTTTCCGGCAGGGCAAGTTCGGGAAAGCGCACAAAATCCGCGCCCACCCATTTGATCAGATACAAGATCAGGACGTTCAACACCAGCAGGTAAGCCGTCCAACCGACGAAAGCCGACACCACCGATTTCCGGTCGCGAAAAAACAAATATCTTCTGGCGAAGCTGCCCTTCCAACCCAGTTGCTGCCAGCCCTGGAAGGCCACGCCCAAGACCCAGCGCGCGCGCTGCCGGTATGCAGCACGGAAACCGTTGGGAAAATACTCGTGTACCGCGATCAGCGTTTTGACCTGCGTGGTCTCAACTTTGCCGGTCCAGATGTTTTTACGCTGCACTGTTCCCAGCACCGGGAAGCGCACAAAAATCTGCCTCCTGAAACCCAGCGCATTCAAACGGAAGCTCAGGTCATAATCTTCGGTCAGGGTATTGGTGTTGAACGGCAGCCCCCGGTTGTGTTCCGACAAGGCTTTGACGGCACGGTGCGCGTAGCAGGTCGCCACGCCGCATCCCGGCACGACACCCGTAAGACTTTCGCGCACCACCATCTCCTTCTGGCACCATTCGGAAAAATCATCGGCATAGCTTTCGCCTATGAGCTCATACCATTTGCGCGGCAACGACAGCACCGGGAGCTGGATCAGGTCTTTTTTCCCGATCAAATAATTGAACAGGCGGAATTCGAGTGGATGGATGACATCCTCGCTGTCGTGCAGAATCATTCCGGAGAATTCGATCTGCTGCTCCTGCTCGTACTGGAAGATCCGCTGCGCGATCCAGTTCAGGCAATCCGCCTTGCAGGTCGGACCGTCGTTCAACACGGTGGCACGGCACACCCGATCAGGATACTTTCGCACCATGCGATCGACTTCCGCCGTGGTCTCGGCATCATTCTGATAGACCCCGGCGAAGATCACGAACTTGTCGTAATTCATCGTCGCCAGGGTATTTTCTATCATGCCCGCGATGACATCGTATTCCTTCCAGGCCGGCACCATCACGGCAAAGTGGCACTGCGGCTTTTCCAGCAATTGCGCTGTCGTCAAACGCGGATATTTGCTGCGGATAAAAACTTTGCGGTAAGTCTCGTAGCACCAGAAATACACATCGATGAACAAATCATCCAGCGCGCCCACAAACATCAGTGTCGCCACGAATGCCCCCATCACATTGAGGACATAAAAATAATTGGCGAAAAAATAATCGCTCATCTGCAATCACGGTTTGCCGTGCTGGTCGTCCCGCCTGCGTGCCAATCTTCTGTGCCGTTCTTTCAACACCGAGCGGATCACCAGCAAAGTCAACGCAATCAACAACACGATCACCGCGATCACGAACGGCACGTGGTAACGCTCGATCAGGAAGAACAGGCCGCGACCCGATTCGTTCAGGTCAAACTCGTCCTGCGGGTCATTGGTATTCAGCGTCAGCTTCACGCCCTGACTGTCCAGGACCACCAGATTACCGTTGGAAAACTCCAGCGGCACTTGCAGATTCAGCGCGTCGCTCCCCACGCGGCTCACCAGCACACCTTGTCCGTCAATCACTTGCACCACCGCCAAGCCGCCCAACCCTTTGCTGTCAAACACCGTGTTGCGTTTTTTATCGCGCACCACCAGTTTGTCCAACTGAGCATCGACCAGGCTGTTGGCTTTTGCGGGCAGCACCTCGAAACTCACGAACGGTCCGCGCATCGCCTTTTCCCTGTCGGCGGACACTTCCAGTTTAAAACCGTCGGCAAACATCGCCAAACCCTGCAACACCCGGCTCACCGTCATCAGACTGTCTTCGGCATGACGCAAATATCCGGCTGGAATGATCACGCGGGTATCGTCATCCAGCAGCGGCAGCAAAGAAAAGAACTCGTTGACATCGCTCGCGCCGCCCAACCCCAGATAACTGGACGGCAACACCTGCACAGGCAGCGATTGGACGTTCGCGCAATTCTTGTGCGCGGTGTCGGTCACCTCGATACGCACCACGTTATTGGCTTTCAGTGTGTACAGGGGAACGAAGGCACTCACGGCGGTCACCTCGCCATCGCCGCGCAGATCTTTTGCCGTAAGCAAAAAGTCATTCATGAACACCGACACCACGGCGGGGGTATCCCCGGTGCGGTGTGCCGAGACGATGTTGAGTTGCAAGGCATTCGGACGCTCGCCGTTGGGCAAATGCTTCGCGGTGAAGGGAACATCCCAGCGCACCATCCCCTGCAAATATTGCACCGGAAGGTTTTGCGCGATCATCAGACGGTGGGTGTGCGCATCGACCTTCAACGGGCTGATCTGCGCCACGCCCAGTGCATCGCCATTGGCGATCTCGGACCAGAAGGAAGCCGCCAGCAAGGCCGACGGATTTTTGCCCGGCGCATCCAGCAGCAGCATTTGCATCCCCGGCCAATTCATCAGACGGATATTCACCTGCGGGGAAGCCGGCGTTTTTGCCCACTCCAATGCCCGCGCTACCGCCGCAGGCAGACGCGGCAACAGCCCCTGACCGAGCCAGACCCGTTCCGCCTGAACGAATGCGCCGCGCAGGCTGGATGCATCCACTACCACATCAGCCAATCCCTGCTCCGACAGCAGCCGCGCCGCCAGCCAGACTGCGGCATCGTTCTCATTAGCGATACGCCATGTCTGTTTGCGCTGCGCGGCAGCCACCAGTGGCTGGAAGAACGGCATGCCGGCGAAATCCTTGGGCAGACGCAGGTCATCCACCCTCACCACATCACCTATCGCGGGCAGACGCAACAACCGGGGTTCCAGTCCCCGGCTGCGCAAACCCATCAGCAAACGCAAGGCTGTCTTGTACCCGCCCTCGTCTATCTGGGAGGGCAACAGGACCAGTGGGGATCGGGGTAACACGGTCAGGAACGAACGCACATCGCGCACGCTGTCGGGTGCGTACAGATAATGCAGACGGCTGGGCGGATTGAGGCGCAACTCGTTTCCCCGCCCGATTACTTCAGTACACCGCTCCGCATCGACTTGCGAGTTTAACAACAAAGCGACATCGACAAAGCGCGCAGTCGGGTCGAGATTTTTCAGGGGAAAATACAAGTGGATTTCTTCACCGGCCGGGGTCCCAATATCCAGGGGCCGACCATCCCCACCGGTCATTTTGAGGAACGATGGCAGGGCACGCTGCCCCAGCGTCTGCGTATGCACGGGGACGCCATTGATGAGAACGGTCAAGCCATCGGCACTCGCGAACTGCTGAAAATACGTGGCATCGAGCTCGAGGTAAGCCTCTTTGATCGTTGCATTTTGTGCGATCGGGAAATAGAAATGCTGTTCGCGAATTTTTTGATTGAGGGTGGCGGACTGGGCAAACCCCAGATCACGCAATGAAACCGAGCGGGCCACCCAGCCTCCGCCGCCATTGGACGCGCTTGCCCAGGAACTTGCCAACACCCCGCAGAACCACAGTACGGCGCAACCCAGGCGCACCACCATTTTTGCTTTCATTTATCGACCCTATCGGCATGATGTTATTTTTTTATGCTCCCAGCTTGCACTCCGACCGTCTGCGATGTCACCACCAGAACAGCCGAGGGGGCGGATTGTAATGAAGTCATCATGAATTACAAGACCACCTATCCGAAAACAATGCCGCTGAATCCATTCATAAAAATTGGCAATTTGGGTCTAGCCAGAATCACCCGGGTGGTGGAAGTTGCGCCAGCAATTCCATGAACTGCGTCTCGTCCAGGATACGGACGCCCAATTCTTTAGCCTTGTCCAGCTTGTTGCCAGCCTCGCTCCCGGCCACCACGTAGTCGGTCTTTTTCGACACGCTGCCGCCGACTTTCGCCCCGAGTGCCTCGAGTTTTTCTTTGGCCTGATCGCGGCTCAGTGCTGACAACGTCCCGGTCAAAACAAAAGTCTTGCCCGACAAAGGCAAACCGGTTGCGACAGGCATCTCATGCTCTTCCCAGACGACACCGCAGGCACGCAGTTGCTCGACGACTTCGCGATTATGCGGCTCACGCAAGAAATCAACGATGCTGCGCGCCACCACCGGGCCGACGTCGCGCACCTTCAATAGCCCCGCCTCATCGGCAGCCAGCAGCTTATCCAGACTGCCAAAGTATCGTGCCAGATCTTTGGCGGTGGTCTCGCCGACGTTGCGTATGCCCAACGCAAAAATGAAACGCGCCAGGGTGGACCGCTTGCTGCCTTCGATGGCCGCCAGCAAATTCACGGCAGATTTTTCGCCCATGCGTTCCAGCTCGACGACGGCCAGCAGCCCCAATCGATACAAGTCTGCGGGCGTGCGCACAAGGTTCGCATCGACCAGTTGCTCGACCAGTTTGTCGCCCAGCCCGTCGATATTCATGGCGCGCCGGCTGGCAAAATGCAGCAAGGCCTGCTTGCGCTGCGCGGGACAGTACAGCCCGCCGGTGCAGCGCGACACCGCTTCATCTTCCGCTTTCGCGACATGCGAACCGCACACCGGGCACAGCGTCGGCATCACGAATTCGCGCGCCTCATTTGTACGTTGCCCGATCACCACACGCGCCACTTCGGGGATCACATCCCCGGCGCGGCGCACGATGACCGTGTCGCCGATACGCACATCTTTGCGGCGTATCTCGTCCTCGTTGTGCAGTGTGGCATTGGTGACCGTCACCCCGCCCACGAACACCGGCGCGAGGCGCGCCACAGGGGTGAGCGCGCCGGTACGACCGACCTGGATCTCGATGGCCAGCAGCGTGGTACTGGCTTCTTCGGCGGGGAATTTATGCGCAATGGCGAAGCGCGGTGCGCGCGACACGAAGCCCAGTTGTTGCTGCAAGCGCATGTCGTTGACCTTGTACACCACACCGTCGATGGCGAACGGCAACTCGGCGCGCAATCGCCCCATGTCCGAAAAATATTCCAGCAGGCCGGACACGCCGCGCACCAGACGACGCTGATGCGCGACCGCGATCCCCAGATGCTGCAACAAGGCCATCTGCTGATGGTGTTCGCCGGGCAATTCCAGTCCCGCGCAATGTCCCATGCCATACGCGAAAAAACTCAAACGGCGCGCGGCGGTGATGCGCGAATCGAGTTGCCGCAACGACCCGGCTGCCGCGTTGCGCGGATTGACGAACGCTTTCTCACCTTTGGCGCGTTGCACTTCATTCAGCAACTCGAAATCGCGGTTGAACATCAGCACTTCGCCGCGCACTTCCAGTTCCGCGACCGGCTCGTTCAAGCGCAGCGGAATGTCGCGCACGGTGCGCAGATTCTCGGTGACATCCTCGCCCACGTTGCCGTCGCCGCGCGTCGCGCCCTGCACGAACACCCCATCGCGGTAAGTCAGCGTGATCGCCAGTCCGTCGAATTTCGGCTCGACGGCATATTCCACCTCGTCCACCCCCAAAGCCTCGCGGATGCGCGCATCGAAGGCGCGCACTTCGGCTTCACTGAAGGCGTTGTTGAGCGACAACATCGGCGTGCGATGCTGCACCTCATTGAATACTTTCAGGGGTGCGCCACCGACGCGCAGGGTGGGACTATCGGAAGTGAGCAGCTCGGGGTGTTGCGCTTCGAGGGTTTGCAGTTCGCGGAATAATCGGTCGTATTCCGCATCGGGAACGTTCGGATCATCCAGCACATAGTAGCGGTGATTGTGTTGCTCAATCTGCTCGCGCAGTTGCGCGATCCTTGCCTTGAGGCTCATTACGAGAACAGCCTGCGTGCCTGCGCGCTGCCGGCCACGATGCCGTTATCAATCATCTGCGCTTCGACCTGGACGATCTGCGCGCGGATATGCTCCAGACCGCCGGCAGTCAGCACCACGCGCTGGTCGTCGACCAGATTGAGCTGCAACTCCCGAGCCAGCTCGTGTACGACCCGTACCATCAAATCGAATTGCAACGCGGGCTGCTCGACGCGCGGCACATCCAGCAACAGGGTAATGCCGGTGCTGCTGGCGGTCGCCAGCGTGTGATGCTGAAAAGGTTTGGTATCGTGATTGGTCAGGCTGAACACGCTATGCCCCTGCCCGTTGAAGAAATGGAACGCACCGTCCGACTCCAGACGCATGTCGTGCAGCGCGGCGGCCTGGACAATGCGGCTGACCGGCAACAGACGTTCGCCGGGCGGGATGAGATTGATGCCAACCATCTGATCGACCCGGGCGCATAGCGCGTCCAGTTCGGTCGCGTTTGCATGAGCAGCATTGACGTCCGCCACGGTGGTCTCAGCTTGTATTTGTCTGGCGACCCCCAGAATCAGATCGCGAAAATCCGCCAGCCTGGTGGCACTGATGACCCCGCCCCGATCGACCATCTGCAAGGCGATGCGCAAACTCACATACAAATACTGACTCTCGGCGATGACGCGCTCCCATCGTTGTCCGTTCAGTGTCAGGCCGCACACTTGTACCGGCTTGCCGAAATCGAACTTGCGCTGCCAGAACCCGCCCAGTACCGCGCCGGTGGCAGGCTCTTGCAAATGCAGATCGACCATAAAATCGCTGCGACCATCCAACAGCGCGCACGACTCGTCCAGCGCATTCGGCGGGGCGACGGGCACATCGGCCGCGTGAGGAACTACCGCCTCTTCGACCAACGGTTCGGATGATGTCTCGACCAGGATATGTTGCACGGGTGACGCGGATCTGACCGGACTTTCCTGATATAACGCGTCGGCGTGGCTGGCTTTGAAAGCCGTGCCGAACTTGCGGCTCAGTCGGCGTTGCTGCCACCAGCCGTAGAGATACACCGCAACCATCACGCCTATACCGATCAGCAGCAAGGCGGTTTGTAATTCACTCATATCTGGATACCCGATTCACAGCGCGAAAGTTCAGGTGCGGATTATCGCAAGGGGTGTGGCAAATGGCAAAGCAAAGGGAACGACATATCCGAATGCGCTGGCACATCCCTAAGCCAACGGCAATTCTGGACTGCTCATACCGATGCCGGCCACCTCGCTCAACGCCTTGAGGAAGTGCGGCTGCTCATGCAGCTTTGCCAGTTCGATCGGATGCGGCGCACCGCGCATATGAACCAGGCGCGCACGGCTGGTCACCGGCATCTCCCAATGCAGACCGCGCAACAGTTCATCCGCCGATTCCGGCTTGTTGCATACCAGCACCATGTCGCAACCGGCTTGCAGCGCGGCTTGTGCGCGTTGCACGATATTGCCCGCCACGGTCGCCCCCTCCATGCTCAGATCGTCGCTGAAGATCACACCTTCAAAACCCAATTGTTCGCGCAAGATTTTCTTCAACCACACCGGCGAAAAACCTGCCGGGCGACTGTCCACTTTCGGGTAAATGACGTGGGCGGGCATCACCGCCGTCAATCCATATCCGATCATCTGCCGGAACGGAATCAGATCGGCCAGTTCGATGTCCACGAACTCGCGCTCATCGACGGGAATATCCAGATGCGAATCAGCGGCAACAAAACCGTGTCCCGGAAAGTGCTTGCCCACCGTGTGCATACCGCCCTGCTTGAGTCCCTGCAACAGACTGTGCGCCAGCTCGGCAATGGCTTGCGCATCCTTATGGAACGCACGATCACCGATCACCGAACTCTGCCCGTAGTCCATGTCCAGCACCGGCGTAAAACTAAAATCCACGCCACAACCGCGCAGTTCAGACGCCAACACGAAACCCGTTTGTTGCGCGAGATGACGAGCTTTCTGCGGATGCGCGTCCCATATTTTGCCCAGCTCGCGCATCGCGGGGATATTGGTAAATCCCTCGCGAAAACGCTGCACCCGACCGCCCTCGTGATCGACGGCGATCAACAACGGCGGACTGCGCAGCGCGTGGATAGCACCTGTCAGCGCGGTGAGCTGGGCGGGCGATTCATAATTGCGCCTGAACAAGATCACACCGCCCACCAGCGGATGAAGCAAGCGCGCCTCATCTTCGGCAGTCAGCCGCGTACCCGCCACATCCAGCATCACCGGCCCTAAACCCATGTTCTTTCCTTCAATAAATTCATCAAAATAAACCGTTCGCCCAGAGCCTGCCAAGGGTTGACATTGCACCTTACCGATACAGCGGACTCAACACACACAATAACAAGGGAAACACAATTTCCATTGCTGATTTCGATGCATCACGATGGAGATAGAGTCGGGATAAAAAACGTCAGTCCTGAAAATGTCGCTCGCGGAGATGCTGCAACAATCCCGCCGCCGCATCTTCCACCATATCCAGCACTCGCTCGAAACCGTCCATGCCACCGTAGTAGGGATCGGGCACTTCGCGCTCGACGTGGTGATGCGCATAATCGAGGAACAAGCGCGCTTGTACCGTACTGTCCTTGGGAGCGAGTCGATTCAATATCGCCAGGTTCGCGCTGTCCATCGCCAGCACATAATCGAAGCGCGAAAAATCCGCTGCCTCGACTTGTCGTCCGCGTAACTGGGTCATGTCAAAACCGCGCTGTTGCGCCGCCCGCTGCGTGCGGCTGTCGGGCGGCGAACCGACATGGTAATCATGCGTACCAGCCGAATCGATGACTATCTGCCCCGCCAAACCGGCGCGCTCCACATACTGGCGAAACACCGCTTCCGCAGTGGGCGATCGGCAGATATTGCCCATGCACACAAACACCACCCCGATTCTTTTCATTGCATCCCACCCGTACACAGACCGCCGGAATTCTAAAGCATTTTCCGGACAAGACAGTCATGGGCACCAGTACATGGGCAAACAACATCGTATGCGGCACCGCGCATCCAGCCGATCATTTTTTCTTCAGCAGCAATTTCAAATCGGCGAAGGGGTGGTGGGTTGCCGGTGCCAGTTCCTCCACCCTCCTGCCTCTCGCCGCTTCGTCCAGCGCACGCGAATGTTCGTTGTCGTGACAGTACACGCACAGCAACTCCCAGTTGCTGCCATCGCCTGGATTGTTATCGTGGTTGTGATCTTTATGATGCACGGTCAATTCGCGCACGCGCATTCCCGAAAACTCGCGACCGCACCGGCCGCATATCCAGGGAAATAACTTGAGTGCCCGTTCGCGATAGCCGGTCTCGCGCAATTCGCGCTGCCGGCGCGCCTCGGTGACAACGCGGTCGAGCCGTGCGTGATCAGGGGTGAAAGGTTTAGTCATGGCAAGCAATCCTCCGCCGAGTCCAGCGTAGCGGAGTCGAGTTGATTTGACTATCCGCCTCACCAAGACAAAGTCACGGTATGAGCGCGCGGCATTACTTGACCGATACACTCAAGCTATCTAGCATGCAACCTCTTGATCGCCTTACCCTCCACCATGCACAAACTCCATCAGTTGAACTTTGCCAACCGCTACGCGCATTTACCGGAGCAGTTCTACAGCCGCGTCAA
The DNA here is from genome assembly GCA_013044075.1 of Gallionella sp. GTDB lineage: Bacteria > Pseudomonadota > Gammaproteobacteria > Burkholderiales > Gallionellaceae > Gallionella. The sequence goes on along the minus strand of JABEVG010000041.1, from coordinate 12,066 downwards.
ACCGACTCCGTTGCCCTCGCCCTACCTGGTCAGTTTCAACACACGTGCCGCGCGTTTGATCGATCTCAACAGTGACGAAGCACAACGTGCCGATTTTGCCGAACACTTCAGCGGCAACCGTTTACCGCCCAACGCCGAGCCGCTGGCGATGCTCTATGCCGGACACCAGTTCGGCCAGTTTGTCCCGCAACTGGGCGATGGGCGCGCCATCACGCTGGGCGAGATACGCAATCACGCAGACGAGCATTGGGAAGTGCAGCTCAAAGGCTCCGGCATCACGCCCTATTCGCGCCGTGGAGATGGCCGTGCCGTACTGCGTTCCAGCATCCGCGAATACCTGTGTTCGGAAGCCATGCACGCGCTGGGCATACCGACCAGTCGCGCCTTGTGCATCGTGGGCAGTGATGAACCCGTGTACCGCGAGACTGCCTAGACCGCAGCCGTGCTCACCCGCCTCGCTCCCTCTCATGTGCGCTTCGGCTCGTTCGAAGTGTTCTTCTATCGCGGCCAATATGAGCACATCGCCGCACTCGCCGATCACGTCATCGACAACCACTATCCAGAGTTTTCAGACGCTGATGACAAGTACCGTTTGCTTTTCAAGGAAGTCACCTCGCGCACCGCCAAACTGATGGCGCACTGGCAAGCAGTAGGCTTTTGTCATGGCGTGATGAACACGGACAACATGTCGATATTGGGGCTGACGCTGGACTACGGGCCGTTCGGCTTCATGGAACGTTACGACCCCGGCCACATCTGCAATCACTCCGACCCGCAAGGTCGCTACGCTTACGACCAACAGCCGCAGGTCGGACTGTGGAATCTATCCTGTCTCGCGCAAGCCTTGTCCGGATTGGTTAGCAAGGCAGATAGCGATGAAATCCTGGAGAGTTACGCACCGGCTTATTACCAGCATTACGTGGCTTTGATGGGTGGAAAATTGGGGCTATATGATCCCGCATTGGAAGATTTTTCCTTGATAGACGGCTGGCTCAAGTTGTTGCAAAACAATCGGCTCGACTACACCAATTCATTTCGCGACCTGGGTAATTTCGACTCCGCTGCAAGTGCCGACAATCACGCACTGCGCGACCAGTTTGCAGACCGCGCAGCGTTCGATGCATGGGCCGCTCAATATCGCACCCGACTGAATGGCAACACAGACGCTGTGCGCAAAGCGCGCATGGATGAAGTCAATCCGAAATATATCTTGCGTAACCACCTCGCGCAGATCGCCATCGAGCAAGCCGAACAACAACGCGACTTCTCCGAGATCGACAGACTGCTCGACTTGCTAAGCAATCCCTATGACGAACAGCCCGAAATGCAACGCTATGCGACCCCAGCCCCTGAATCGGCGCGCGGCATCCTGGTCAGTTGTTCCTCCTGATGTGCTACGCTTTCCCATGAAAAGAATATTCCTCCACCTCCCCGCAATCGCCCTCACCGCCTGGGTCGGCGGCTTATGGTCTATCGGCTATCTCGCCGTGCCATTGATATTCCACGCGCAACCCGACAGACAATTATCCGGCATGCTCGCGGGCGAAATGCTCAAAGCCGTCGGATACCTAGGACTGACGTGCGGTGGGATTTTATTACTACACAAAATTTGCACTGTCTGCGGAAAACCAGAAAAAATCTGGCGTGAACAGACCTTTTGGGTCATCACCACAATGCTGGTAATCGGCCTGATTATCCAATTCGGTTTGTCACCGGTAATGGCGAACCTAAAAATACAGGCTCTGCCGTTAGATGTGATGCACAGTGCGTTCGCGGATAGATTCAAGATACTGCACGGCATATCGAGCATTTTGTACCTGATGGAAAGCCTGCTGGGTTTGTATCTGTTAGTCAAAAGCCAGCCCGAGCAAACATCAGACAAGTCGGATTTTTTGTAACCCAGCTCTAGCATCATGCGTAATCACGGTGTAATCAGGAACCTGCAGCGCGTTGCCATCGCTGGCTGGTTTTGCGCGGTTTCGTTTGTGCGGTTTCGTTTAGATGAATCGACCGAGCTGTGCTAGAATCCGCGCCGCTGTTTTGGTGGGCACACAAATAACAATACGCAGTGACAATCGCGCGGAATATTGCCGATTCCTATCCAATATCAATCGGCTTATAAGTCCGGTAAAAAATCATCTTTACAGGCTATAAATCCATCACAAAAAACCTTGTTTTTTGCATTCAAATCACTCGCCCGGGTGGTGAAATTGGTAGACACAACGGACTTAAAATCCGTCGCAACCGTAAAACGTGCGTACCGGTTCGATTCCGGTTCCGGGCACCAACAACAATACACACACGATTTTTATAATCGCAACACGGGTATCAGGCCTGAGCGGCGACAGCAGCTTTTTCTTGCGTGGCTTGTTCCAAATGCATACTTTTCGTCCATCAATGCGTGTTGTCAGCCCACGCACAAGGTCTAACTGTTTTTAGATGTGCGACAACATCGATATTTGTCGGCCAAATGAACTTGGTAGAATAAAAAAGCCTCGCATCGCTGCAAGGCTTTATATATCTGGCTCCCCGACCTGGACTCGAACCAGGGACCTGCGGATTAACAGTTTCAAATAATACCTTATTACCAGTTGCTACCGATTGCGATGTATTGATAAATTATCAATGAAATCAAGTAGTTGGTATAATATCCCCTGTTATTCATTTTTACCGAATGTGACCTATTCGGTCTACTAATGGTCTACTTTTTAACTAGGGGGTATTGAGATGCACCACAAATTAACCAAGTCATACGTTGATTCAATTTCGCTTCTTGAAGATGGGCAGGAATTCCATCGAGACACGGAGTTGAAGGGTTTTGCCCTTCGCGTTGGACGTACTGCAAAAACGTATGTGGTCGAAACAAAAGTTTCCGGGAAAGTCCGCCGGGTAACAATTGGGAAGCATGGCCCATTCACCCCGGAGATGGCTCGACAAGAGGCCAAGAAACATTTGGCAAATATGGCCTGCGGGATAAATCCAAACGACATCAAGGCTGAGAAAAAACTACGAGCCATTACTTTGGGTGAGGTGCTTACTGATTTTCTGGCCGCGAGAAAAAACCTCAAGGAGCGTACCGTCTATGACTACAAGCGCATGTTCGGAATCCTGCCGAAAGCAAAATCCCCGCGAAAGGACGTTAGAGAAAAGCCGATCCTATTTGCCGACTGGTATAACAAGCCGTTAACGGAAATCTCGAAGGACATGGTGGGAAAACGCCATGCGCTAATTGGCAAGCGAAGTGAAGCCCAAGCAAACTTAGCTATGCGCCTTTTACGGTCGCTGTTTAATTTTGCCATCGCAAAATATGAAGACAGCAAAGGGAATCCACTCATTCCGGCCAACCCGGTCACTCGTTTGACCCAGACCCGTGCATGGTACAAAATTGATCGGAGAAAAACTGTCATCAAGCAGCATGACATTGATCCGTGGTTGAAGGCGGTATTGAATTTGAAGAATGAAGGTAGTTACCAATCCCGTGAAACTACGCGGGACTATCTACTGCTGCTCCTATTCACCGGATTCCGTCGAGAAGAGGCTGCCAGTCTAATGTGGTCGGATGTTGATCTAAAGGCGAAGACGGTTACCGCCCGTGACACGAAGAATCATTTAGACCATACACTTCCGCTTAGCGATTATTTATACGACATGCTCAAAGCTCGATTTGAAACCAGAACATCCGAGTACGTTTTTCCGGGAGGTGGTGAGAAGGGCTATATCGTTGAGCCTAAGAAAATCATGGCACGTGTTACCGCAGAGTCAGGCGTTGAATTTATCATTCACGACTTGCGTAGAACCTTTTCGACTATTGCCGACAGCTTAGATACCCCGGCCTATGCGTTGAAGCATCTCATCAATCACAAGTCTAGCAATGACGTTACTTTCGGCTATATTATTAACGAAGTAGAAAGGCTCAGGGTTCACATGCAACGGATCACTGACCATATTTTGAAATCGGCGGGATTGAGGAAAAGTGCAGATGTCGTGCAACTAGAAACTCGTGCCGCGTAAGGATTGATTGGAGAATAATTGAACGGATTCCCAGATTGGAGTAATAAGGAGCAATACCCAGAAAAGCCAGATGACCTGACATACACCCAATGGGCATGGGAATTTCTTAGGCGAAACAAATCTTATCAAGCGGATTACATCGCGGTTCAAGAAATTTCAGATGTTGCAGAACGACAGAGACAATCTACTCAAATTGCACGTCAGTATGATCTGGCAGTGGGGTTGCTTGACCCACTCATTGTTACGGCTTGGCAACTTCCTCGTGCTTGTATATTCGTACGCTATCCACGGTTTTCGGTGCATGAGGAGGATCTGCACGCGCCGTTTAAAGTCAGCCTCACATTCGACATATCATTGCCTCTTGACCCGCAACTGCGAGAAGCAAAGGAAATTCTGCACCTGCGAATTGAGGAGCAAAGTAAATCCAAGTCCCGACTGTTTTCAAATTTGCCACCGTTGACTGAGAAAAGAGAGCGAGTCTCATTCCAGAATCTGGTGCATTACCTTCGGGTCTTGGATGCCGTTGAGGTCGGGGCAACAGAATTTGAGATCGCAACAGCATTATTTCCAAAACTAGATAACGACAATACAGATAAATATGCGGGAAATGTCAGGGTCCAGAATCACTTAAAGGCCGCTCAAAAGTTGCGCGATGGAGCGTATCGGAAAATATGCCTCCGAAATGCCGAGGTTTATCACATTGATGAGGTTAAAGAAAATAGCGGGGGCGAGAAAAAGTAAGTCAACCAAAATTAGGCGTTATACGGCTAATTTGCGTTTCATAATTCATATCACCCGAGAATAATCACGCCTCCTTAACCAGCAAACAGGAGTAAACGTGAGCAATAAAAATCCCCACATGACAACCCTGCCCGAGCAATTATGGGCGGGGGAGCATCGAGTTGCAGAAATCACCAATATGTCACTAGCGTGGCTACGCAAGAAGCGCATCACCGGAGGCGGCATTCCATTTTCAAAAATGGGCCGCACCGTGAAATATCGCCTCTCTGATGTTCAGGATTACATGGAGCAACGAATAGTTAGCTCAACTTCCGAGTATCTGTCCAACAAGAAAATAGGAGCAAGCAAATGAAATCGCTAAAGTTGCTAAAAATCAGCATGAAGGGAGGCCCAATGTTTAATGGGCTGAACAAAATAAAAGAGGCTGGAGCGGCAACTCCAACCTCTTTGGCAAAACAAACTTCGACCGTGATTGTACCTCAAAACCAGAATGTAATAGCTCTCAATGCACTACAGTCCGGGCCAAAGACTAGTATTGATCTACGAGAAAGTCACGGTATTCTGTCTCCATCCGCACGTATTTCGACACTTAGAAAGTCTTTCAAGATCAAGACGGTATTGGTGAAGGTCTACCATAAGGGAACTTGGCGCAGGAATATCGCCAAGTATGTCTTGATACAGGGGCTTCCTCACTGACATCTGAAATAACGGTCTCAAACCAAACCCCAGACAATCAGTAAAGCATCATGCCATGCAAATTTTGCATGATCGGGATTGCTTTGCCCAAAATTTAGGAAATGCCATGTTAAAGAATGCGAAAAATAGCAGCAACAAGAATAAGTTAATCAACGATGCAGAAAATTTTGTGCTGAAAAATCTGCCCGCACTGCTTCTTGCAGTCTACCCGGCAGGAACCAAGTCAACCAATGAGTTCAGAATTGGAGACCTTGCTGGGAATCCAGGCAGTAGCCTAAGCATTTGCCTGCAAGGGCCAAAAGCCGGTATCTGGATAGACCATGCCACTGGTGAATCAGGCGGCATCCTCAAATTGCTTGCGGCTCGATTCGGTTTGGCTATGTTGAATGTAGATGCAATTCTGACCAAAGCAAAGCAGCATCTTCAGTCGGCTGATGGGAACTCACCAGCTCATGCGGTGTTACCCACTCCCACTCACTTCGCGGCTGAGTGGGATTATTTGGGAGTGTGTGGAGAATACCTTTACTCAGTTCGTCGATTCGAGGACGCGAGTGGCAACAAGACTATCCGGCCATTCAACAAAGCATCTAGCAAGTATGAAGTTGCCCCTGATCCGCGCCCATTGTTCAATTTGCCCGGAATTGTGAATGCCGACAGTGTGATTCTTGTTGAAGGGGAAAAATGCGCGCAGGCTCTGATTGATATGGGACTCAGCGCGACGACTTCAATGATGGGCGCGAAAGCCCCAACATCAAAAACGGATTGGTCGCCCCTCAAAGGGAGATCCATTCGGATTTGGCCTGACAACGACGATCCGGGAATGCACTATGCGCGCAATGCAGCTCAAGCCGCACTCGCATCAGGTGCTAGTGAGTGCATTATTCTGGCAATCCCTGTTGGAAAGCCGAAAGGCTGGGATGTCGCTGATGCAATAGCTGAAGACCCGAATTTCGATCTCACAAGCTATTTACAGGAGGCTCTTAAAAATGGACAGGCCGTTTCTGCCGATCCAGTCACCCCAAACAATCCTGTCTCTACTGAAGTGGATTCGGTCGTGGCGCAATTGAACTGCCACCATGCGGTCATAAATATCGGAGGACAGACCTTGGTGATGACTGAATGCGTCAATCATAAGGACGAGAAAGAGGTCGTGTTTGGAGAGTTCTCGCATCTCAAAACCCGATATGCAAATCAACGGATCATTATGCAGAACTGGCAGGGAAAGGATCAGGAGGTTTGCATTGCCGATGTTTGGATGAAGCATCAAGCACGCCGCACATATTCAGGCATTGTCTTTGCCCCGCAAGGCGCACCGGCGGGCTATTACAATCTGTTTGATGGCTTTGCCGTTAAACCTGCGCAGGGGGATTGCAGCCTGTATCTGAATCATTTATTAGAGAACATCTGTCGAGGGAATCAAGAGTTCTATGAATACCTGATGAACTGGATGGCGCACGCTATTCAGTCCCCCAACGTATTGCCCGGAGTTGCAATTGTATTTCGTGGATCGCAAGGTACGGGCAAGGGGGTGGCAACGGAGGAGTTTGGAAAGCTGTTTGGTCGGCATTACATCGTATTTACCAGCATGGCTCCCCTGATTGGTAGATTCAATGGGCATCTCAGTGACAAACTGCTTGTCTATGTTAACGAGGCGGTTTGGGGTGGGGACAAATCTGCGGAGGGTCAATTGAAGGCGATGATTACTGATTCCCATGCAACTGTTGAGCAGAAGTTCAAGGATGTTACTCGGGTAGATAGTTATAAGCGGCTTATGTTCTCGTCGAACGAGGACTGGGCTGTGCCGGTAGGGAAAGATGATCGACGATACTTCATCCTAGATGTAGGGAGCGTTCACAAAGAGGACACTGAGTATTTTGCCCAAATTGACCAGCAGATGCGTAATGGTGGATCAGAAGCGTTGATGTACGAACTGCTGCATCGAGACTTGACCGGCTTTAATGTTCGCAAGATACCGCAGACGCCCTACAGTTTCGAGCTGAAATTGCTATCAATGGATTCGGCAGATCAGTTCATGTACGAATACCTGAGGAACGCATCCAGCAGCACGTGGGATATTTATACCGTAAAGAAAGTTCTGCATCAGGAGTACATAAGCTGTTGTGAGAGTGTCGGCAAGAAGCATAAGCATACTGCTTCCGTTTTTGGAAAGCGGCTCAAGAAGTTACTTCCCAGCGTTGACGAAAGCAGGATGATGGTCTCCTCGCACGGAGAGACAGAAAAGCGTGTATGGCATTACGTTTTCCCCAATCTGGACGTATGCCGGAGTGAGTTCGAGAAGTCATGCAAATCTGACTCGGAAATATGGAGTCTGTAGTCAACGTGTTTGAAACTCCCCTGACGCATAAATCCATTGTATTGATTGGTGTGGTCCATGTAGTCAGGGGAGTCATAGGAAAATTCATATAAGGTCGGTGTATCTGAATACAGAGGTAGAATGCGTGTTCGCATTTCAATTGATGCGTGTCCCACATAGATTGCTTCCTTCCCATGACTCCTATGCCTGACTGGACGTTGAATCATAACCAACTGATTTTCAATTGCTCACACAGACCGGGAAAACAACACTTTTCAACATAAGTTCGGTTTTACTTGAATTTAGTAACAATAATCAAGATAATCGCCCTAGGTATCAATAGAGGGCGGTTATATGTCTCACGGTGGCAAAAGAAATGGCGCAGGAAGAAAGGCGATGGCAGAAGCCACGCAGGTGATCCGTGTGCCTGTCGGTGCTGTGACCGACATCCGCGCTTACCTTGAGTCCCGCAATCAGCAGACGGGTTCCGCAGGCTTGGGGGCAGCTCTCGCCCAACATGGCATTTTTCAGCTCTCGCCGATTGCAACCAATTGCAAACTCCCCCTTTTTTCCTCGAAGGTCGCAGCAGGTTTTCCATCTCCCGCTGATGACTACGTGGACAAGTGGCTGGACTTGAACGATCTGCTGGTGCCAGAAAAGGAATCCACCTTCTTCGTCCGGGTGAAGGGTGAGTCCATGCGTGATGCCAACATCCACCCCGGCGACTTGCTCATCGTGGATCGCTCCCGTGAAGCCAAGGATGGGGATATTGTCATCGCCGTGCTGGATGGGGAGCTAACCGTTAAACGCCTGTCACTGTCGGGTACGGTAGTTGCACTGATTCCCGCCAACCCAGAATTTCCGACCATCACACTGAAAGATGGGCAGGAGCTAATGGTGTGGGGCATCGTCACCCATTCAGTTCACACACATAGCTGATCCGCCATGAACGCCCCTCGCTCCATCGCGCTGGTGGATTGCAATAATTTCTATGCTTCCTGCGAACGGGTGTTCAACCCCAAGCTAGAAGGCAGGCCGATAGTGGTGCTGTCTAATAATGACGGGTGCATCGTGGCGCGGTCGAATGAGGCCAAGGCATTGGGCATTCCGATGGGCGCGCCACTGCATGAATGGCAGCAGCACATCAACAAGCACCGTGTAGCCGTGTTCTCCAGCAACTATGCCTTGTATGGCGATATGTCGCGGCGAGTGATGCGACTACTATCCCGGTACAGTCCGAATCAGGAAATCTACAGCATAGACGAATCATTCTTAGACCTGACTGGGATGATCGCCCCCACTGAACACGCTCGCATATTGCGTGCAGACATCCGCAAACGCACGGGCATTCCGGTTGCCGTAGGCATTGCCCCCACCAAGACGTTAGCAAAACTGGCAAACCACTGTGCCAAGAGGATCAAGCCGTGGCACGTTGCCGGGGTATGCAATTTTAATGAGGTATCCGAGCCGGATAAGGTACAACTGTTTGCATCGCTGCCCGTGGGGGAAATCTGGTGCGTTGGTTCTCGCCTCTCAGCCAAGCTGGAGCAGCTACGCATTCACACTGTGGAAGACCTACGCACCGCGCCCGTCCGCCGCTTGCGGGAGCAGTTCGGGGTAGTGATGGAAAGAATCATCTCTGAAATCAACGGGGTGTCCTGTATCGAGATGGAGGAAGTCGCTCCCAACAAGCAGCAGATCGTGTCGAGTCGATCTTTCGCGGGACTGGTCACTGACATGGAAGACTTGCAAGCATCCATCGCAACGCATGTGAGCCGGGCTTCGGAGAAATTGCGCCATCAGGATTGCATCGCTGGGGGGATCACCGTCTTTATCCGCACCAACCCCTTCCGAGAACAGGACAAGCAGCTATCGAATTCAATCCTGATCCCTCTGTCGCCACCGACTGATGACACCCTGACCATGCAGGAAGCCGCTCACGCTGGCTTGAAGTCAATCTATCGAGATGGGCTCAATTACAAAAAGGCCGGAGTGATGCTATCTGACATCAGAGACAAAGCCACCCGGCAAATTGACCTGTTCCAACCGGAGGAAGCAACGCGGCGGGAAAATCTAAACCCTGTACTAGACATCATCAATCTCAAGTACGGGAAGCACACTATCCGATCCGCCGCCGAACTGATGGGGAACAACTGGCGCATGAGGCAGGAGAAACGATCTCCATGCTATACGACGAGTTGGGCTGAGCTGGCTATAGTGCGGTAGCACCATGTTTGCAATTGATTGCACTGCAACTGTGTACAGCGTTAAAAGTTACGATGACAAGTATCAGCAGGTTTTTCTGCTGCACTATCAACGTTATGTCAGTCTAAATTGCATGAGTGTCGGATTGGCACAGTCAGCATCCCAACGAGGTACGTGCAATCAATTGCACTGCAACTGCGTACAGCGTTAAAAGTTGAGATGACAAAATTAAGCGTGGGTTTCTGTTGAAATATCAACGCGATGTGAGTCAGAATTGCATGACAGTGGTAGCCAAGTGACTATCACGGTCGTATGCCAGACCGCTCACGCTGTCTCAGGAAGTGGACAATAGCTATAAATTGAATCGGATGAACGAAGGCAGCTCAAATCATAGTTGACAGCTATCGGATAAGGTGTGGAGAAAAATCTAATGAACGACCTTCTGATGTTGAAGGAAGCCGCTCGAAACGCGGCTGCATCTGATATGTTTCGACTAATGTCCTCCGAGGACAAGGGGGAGAAGTTCGTCGAGGAGTTGCGCAGAATGCCCGACGAAGCCCTGAATGTGATGGGGAGGCTGAATGGAGTTCCTGAGCAACAGCTGCATATTCATCGAGCCATGATTCGAAACGAGGACAACGAGTTCACGCAAGGACTCTGCCAAGTGGACGGGTTGCTACAGCCGGGTGATGTCATTCTGATGACTAGCAACCAAGCATTGGCAAACATTCAGAGAGCCCTGTACAAAGACGCGAAGTCCAGTCATGTGGCTCTGGTGCATGCAGACTTCATCTGCATTGATGCGATTCCAAAAGAAGGTGTATCAAACCGGATCATCTCAGAGGTTCTTGCGGATGCTCAATCGGGATGGCGCGTAATCCGGCACAAGTTGGTTGGCAAGACCAACACCGATAGCATCATGAGAGCATGCACCTTCTACTTGGCACAGCCCTACTTGATTTGTCCGTCCACGAAGTCAGGGAAGAAGTTCGCCTACTGCTCTGAGCTGGCGAGGAAGGTTTACCGGGACGTAGGCGTGACCAGCACCGGCATCCCCAACAAGAGCATCATTGCCCCAGCGCATTTCGACCGGTTGGCTGACGAACACGCCGAATGGATGAATGTCACCGACACCGTGCGTCCTGCCATCGAGTTTTGCCAGAACTACCCGGAACTGGTACGTATGAGCACCAAGCTCTTCATCAAAGGGCTCAAGCTGAACCGGCAACGCTTCAAGGACAGGACAAAGCGGCTTGCCGAGATTCAGATCCTCGCCAAGGCTAGGAAGATCACCAAGGAGCAAGCTAAGGAGGCTACGTCGCAGCTACGGGAGATTGAACGCAACATGAACCACACCTTCTGGGACGTAATGACGAAGGCATAGCGGCTCAGTCGATTCTTCGTGTCACCTAGCGCCGCCGTATTTAGCCTTCGGACGGCGATCCATAACCCGATCTGCTTGCATGAAAGGCAGGACTACAACTAGCGATAATGTTCAATTATCAACAGCCAGAAACAGTGTAGTGCAGCGAGTAACAGAATCAGTTTCCGCTGCACTCATTGCACCCGAATTACTGCTAGATTCATTCTGATTGATCGGCGAGACACGTGCAGCTGGAAGCATCTAACTCGTTGATTATATTTGACAAACGCGCCAAACCTGCTATAATTAACACATGAAAAACAAGCACTTACAGCGATGAATCAGTTGGGTCTATTCCCCAAACCCATCAAAAATTACAGGGCGAAATTTCGCCAGTACGACGACCTCGCACTCACCCGTTTATCGAAGCACTTCATCCTCCGCGACTTCCTGTTTTCCACCGAGTCAGCCGTACTCGGCCTGAGCAACCTCCCCGAAGATAACGAGATGGTCATCCGTGCAGGCAAAGCCCTGTGCGAGAAAGTCCTTGAGCCGATCATCGCCCAGTTTGGCGATCTGAGTATCACCTTCGGCTATCAGTGCCGGGAAGCGATTGAATATGGCTTGAGCGCAGACAGGTGCATATTCTGGGGCAACGTGAACACCCATTCTGGGCGAACGTGAACAGTCATTCTGAAGGAACGTGAACACCGATTCTGCTCGAACGTGAACACTT
>JABEVG010000040.1 GCA_013044075.1 Gallionella sp. | reverse complement strand
CCTGACCCCTTGGTTCGTAGCCAAGTACTCTATCCAGCTGAGCTACGGGCGCGTAAAAATTGTTGCCTTGGCGGAGAAGGAGGGATTCGAACCCTCGATGCAGGTTTATGCCCGCATGCTCCCTTAGCAGGGGAGTGCCTTCGACCACTCGGCCACTTCTCCGAAGGCCGCGCATAGTAATGTATTAGAGGGGGGCGGTCAACCAACAATTGACACGAGTAATTGAAGATAACACGCGCATCACCAGTTGCTGCTCCAATAGTCTCTTCCGTGTTCTATGCAGTTCAACTCATTTGGCATGGACCGCGCTTTAGTGCGGCAGGCAAAGGCCAGAGCTAAAAGCGCAGAGTTAATTTTGGTGATCCTGATTATGGTTTACTCGGTTATGTTCGCGTGGCGCGCCTCATCGGCGAACAGCGGATACAGCATCGGCAGCAGCAGCAGGGTAAACAATGTGCCGGTGACGATACCGCCAACGATCACTACAGCAAATGGGCGTTGGGTCTCCGAGCCGATGCCGTGTGAGAGTGCCGCCGGGAGCAATCCCAGTCCTGCCATCAATGCGGTCATCAGGATGGGGCGCAGACGCAGTACCGCACCCTCCATGACTGCCTCTTTCAAACCCTTGCCCTTGAGCATGATCTCCATGAATTGCTCGACCATGATGACACCGTTCTGCACCGAGATGCCCGCCACGGCAATGAAGCCTACCGCTGCCGACACCGACAGATGCAGTCCAGCCAAGCCCAGTCCGGCCAGGCCGCCGATGATGGTGAACGGTACCATCAGCATGACCAGCAACGCTTTCATCATCGAGCGGAACGCCCAGAACAGCAGCACGAAGATCATCAGCACCGAGAGCGGGACGATGATCTTCAAGCGCGCCAAAGCACGTTGCTGATTCTCGAATTGGCCGCCCCAGGTGATGCTGTAGCCGGGGGGAAGTTTGACCTGGTCTTTGACAGCTTCCATCGCCTCGGCGACGAAGCCACCCTGGTCGCGGCCGAGCAGATTGGCTTTCACCGCAACCAGTCGTCCACCGTTCTCACGGCTGATACGTCCCGCGCCCTGTTTGATATCGACATGGGCGATCTCGCCCAGCGGAATCGTGCCGTTGCCGTTCGGCAAGTTAATCGGCAGATCGGCGACATCGTCCACCGCGTCGCGATAACTTTTTTCCAGTCGCACGGTCACGTCGAAGCGTTTGTCTCCCTCGAAGAACGAGTTGACGGCAGTGCCGCCCAGCGCGGTCTGTATGGTGCTGTTCACATCGTTTACGTTGATGCCATAACGCGCCATCTGTTCGCGGTTCATCACGATATTCAGCTCGCTTTGCCCGCCGATCTTGATGGCGGCCACATCGGTCGCGCCGCGTATGCTGCGCAGCACGTTGGCGATCTGTTCGCTCTTGTCCTCGAGTATCTCCAGATCGGGGCCGTAGATTTTCACCGCGATCTCGCCTTTTACGCCTGACAGGGCTTCTTCAAGATTGTCCTCGATCACCTGGGAGAAATTGGTGGGCACACCGGGGATGGCATGAATCCTTTTCTCCATGTCGGTGATCAATGCTTCCTTGTCGGAGAATTGCCAGGTGTCCTTGGGATTCAGGTCGGCCATGATCTCCAGATTATTCACGCCTTTCGGATCGGTGCCGTCATCGGGTCGCCCGACTTGCGTGGTGACGTTATTCACTTCGGGATAGTCGTTCAGGATCTTGCGTACCTGGCGTTCGATTTCTTTGGTTTTGTCCAGCGCGGTGGAGGGGGGCAGGGTAATGGTCAACCAGATATTCCCCTCGTCGAGTTTGGGCAGGAACTCGCTGCCGAGACGCGGCGAAAGCAACAGCGTGATCGCAAGCAGCACGACCGAAACGATCACGATGGGTTTGCGGCGTGTATCGCCCCAAGCCAGCAGGCGGCGGTAACGTTGCTGCAACGCGCTCATCCAGTTACTGTGTTTTTCCGCGAGATCACCGTTCTTCATCGCATAGCTCACCAGCACGGGGACCAGGGTGAGCGTCAGCAGAATCGCCCCGAGCAGGGCAAAGGTCAGGGTGAAGGCCATGGGCGAAAAGATCTTTCCTTCCACGCGCTGGAAAGTGAAGATCGGCAGGAAGGCGAGGATGATGATGGCTTTGGAGAACAGGATGGGGCGACCCAGTTCCAGCGCGGTATTTTTCAGCGTGTGCACACGCCAGGAATAGTTGGCATGTTGCGGGAATTGTTCGGCATTGCCGAGCGCAAGCTTGACCATCAGGGCTTCGACCAATACCACGGCACTGTCGATGATGATACCGAAGTCCACGCCGCCCAACGAGATCAGATTGGCGGACACGCCGCGTGTGTCCATCAGCACGAAAGCAAACAACAGCGACAGCGGAATTACCACGGCGACGGCCAGCGCGGCTTGCCAGTTGCGCAGGAAGATCACCAGGATGGACACCACCAGCAATGCGCCAACCAGCAGATTGTCGACCACGGTATGCACCGTGTGTTTGACCAGGTCGGTGCGGTCGTAATAGGGAACCAGCTTGACGTTGGGCGGCAGCTTGCGTTGCAGCTCGACTATTTTGGCCTTGATGCCGACCACGACCTTGGTGGCATTTTGTCCCTTGGTCATCAGCACGATGCCCTGCACCACGTTGTCGCGTTCGTTAAAGGCGACGATACCGGAGCGCGGGCGCGCACCGATGACAACTGATGCCACGTCGCTGACCAGGATGGGGCGGCCACCTTGTGTGACGATGGCGACGCGCCCGATGTCGTCCAGTGTTTGAAACAAGCCGATGCCGCGTATCACCAGTGCCTCGTCACCGCGCCGCAGCACACCGCCGCCGCTGTTGGAGCTATTGTTGGTCAGTGCTTGCGACACTTGGTCCAGCGTGACATTGAATTTGCGCAGCAGCGATGGGTTGACCTGCACCTGGTATTCCTTGATGACCCCGCCGAAACTGTTGACATCGGCAACGCCCGGCACGGTGCGCAGCGCGGGGCGTATCACCCAGTCCTGTAACACACGCACATCCTGTATCGGCATGTCGGGGGGGGTGTCCAGCACGTAGCGATAAACCTCGCCGACCGCGTTGGTGAGGGGCGCGATACTGGGTTGGATGCCGTTGGGCAGGGTGACGTTCTGTAGTTTCTCCAGCACTTGCTGGCGGGCAAAATAGTCGTCGGTGTTATCCGCGAAGGTCAGTGTGACGATGGACAGGCCGGTAATGGATACCGAGCGCAACTGGATCATGCGCGGCACGCCGCTCATCTCGCGCTCGATCGGCAGGGTCACATTGCGTTCGATTTCTTCCGGGGCCAGGCCGGTACCCTGGGTGACGACCTGCACCTGCACGTCCTGCACATCGGGAAAGGCCTCGATGGGCAGATTTTCCCAGGCGTACCAGCCGAAAATGACCAGCACCAAACTGGCACTGAGAATGAACACGCGCTGTTGCAGCGCGAAGGTGATGAGCTTGTCTAGCATGCTTTTTCTTGGGCCTTTTAGTTTTCGCCGGACAGCTCTGAATTAAGCAGCAAAGCCCCGCTTGTAACCACGCGCTCCCCGGCACTCAGCCCCTGTTTCACATAGCTGTATTCATGTCCTTGCAGAGCGAGTTCAACTTTGCGGCGTTGCAGCACGCCGGGTGACAGTTCGACGAAGACATAGCTGGACACGCCCTGGGTGAACAGCGCGGAATTGGGGATGCGCGGCAGATGGGCTTCATTGTCCACATCGGGAGTCACACGCGCATACATTTCCGGTTTGAGCTTGTGTTCCGGGTTGTTCAAATAGCAGCGCACCTGTACACGGCGCGTGAGCGGATCCAGCGTCGCACCGACCACGGTCACGCGGCCATAAAAGATCTCATCGGGGTAGGCATCGACTTCGACGAACACCGGCTGGCCGACTTTGACTTTGTCGAGCTGGCGTTCCGGCAAGTCGATCAGCACCCACAAGTGTTGCGGATCGGTGATGACGAACAGCGGATTGGCAGCGTCGGGCCGGACTTCGCTGCCGGCATTGACCTGACGTTCGCTGATGATGCCGGCGATGGGTGCGCGCAGGTTGAATTGACCATCTGTGGTCTTGTCCGCGCTCGCCAGATTTTTCATGTGTGCCTTGGCGCGCAGTGCCTCGGCCTCGGCCTGGTGCCAGTCGGCCTCGGCGGATTCGAGGTCGCGGAGGGCGATGCCCTGGGTGTCGAACAATTGTCTGGCACGCTCGTAAGCCTGCTTCTTGCGCATCAGGTCGGCTGCCGCTTTGGCATTATCCGAGGCGGCTGCGGCGTAGTCCGGCGAGTCCAGTTGTAACAGCACATCCCCCGCTTTGACCTGCTGCCCGGCCTCGGCAGAAATTTTGGTCACCCGTCCGGCGAGTGGCGAAAAGATCCGTGCGGTGTGGTTGTCGTCATATGCGATGCGCGCGTTGAGCGCTTCGACCAATGGCTCGGGAAACGCCTCGGCGGGCTTGATCTGCAAGAAGGTCAATTGCGGCGCATTCAAATCGAAATGCAGCGTGTCGGATGCCTTGCGGGGTGCGGGTTGTGCGCTGTCGTTAGCGGGATGGGCGGGATGGAATCGCTGCCAGCCCAAGTAGCTGCCTCCCGCGACCAGCAGCAAAACGATGAGTGACACGAGGGGTTTCTTTTTCATCTGGATCATTGAACGTGTTCTCCATGTGCCGAAGAGTTCGGCGGTACGCCGGATGAAGCAGTCTCATGCGACCGGGTATCGGGTGTCGCGGTGGTTGCAGCATCGTCGGGTCGATTCCACCAGCCGCCACCCAGTGCCTGATACAGCGCGGCGGTATCGCCGAGACGGTTGGTTTGCGCCTGTACCAGATTGATCGATGCCAGTTGGTAATTCTGCTCGGCGACCAGTCGTGTCAGGTAATCGATCTGGCCGAACCGGTATTGCTTGCGGCTCAGATCGAACATGGTTTGCGCGGCTTGCGCCGTTTTGGCGGCGGCCTTCAGTGCATCGGCATCGGACCGTATGGCATCCAGCGTATCCGCGACGTTCTGCAAGGCGGTGATGACGGTGCTGCGGTATTGCGCACCGGCTTGTATGAGTGCCTGTCCGGCGGCGCGTGACCGGGCATGCAGCGTGCCGCCATCAAAGATCGTCTGACTCACACTGGCCGCGAGATTGAAGAATCCGCCGCCGGTGCGGAACATCCAGTCCGGCGTGCTGGCCATGCCGCCCACGCCGGCCGCGATGGCGAACTGCGGCAAGGTATTGGCAATCGCCACCCCCGCTTGCGCGCTGGCGTAATGCATCTGTTCTTCGGCGGCGCGCACATCGGGACGTTGTTCGACGATCCTGGAGGGCAGGCTCAAGGGCAGTTCCTGCGGCAGATGCAGGCTGGCGAGACCGAAGGTTTCCGCGATATCTTCATTGGGCAGATTGCCCGCCAAGGCACGGATCAGATTGCGCGTTTGTTTCAGCTGTTCCTGCAACGGGATCAGTGCCTGCTCTGCCGATGCCAGCGATAACTCCTGCGCGGCGACTTCCATGCCGGACACATAACCGAGCTTGAATTGGTTGTGCAGTACGCCCAGTGATTCCTGATTGATGGCAACGATGCGTTCCAACGCCGCGATCTGCGCGCGTACTGATGCTTCCTGTATGGCGGCGGCGACCACATTGGCGGCCAGCGTGATATAGGTTGCTTCCAGTTGCAGTTTCTGGGTGGCGACCTGGGTCTCGGCGGATTCAACTTGTCTGCGGTTCAGGCCGAACACGTCCGGCACATAGCCCACCGTCAATTGCGCCACATGGAAGTTGTAATAGGCCGGCCCGTTGAACACAGGGCCGGCGGGGTTGGAGTAAGTCTGGATGATCGTGCCATTTCCCTGTACGCCGGGCGAGTTGCCGCCCATGTTGCCCGCCAGCTTGGTACGCGATGGCGAGTAACTTGCGGCGACCGTGGGATAGAAAAATCCCTGTTGGGCGATCACGGATTCCTGTGCCTGACGCAACGCGGCTTGCGCGGATTCAATGCTGGGGTTGGCTTTGAACGCACGCTGGATCAGCGAGTTGAGCTGTGGTGACTGGAACAATGTCCACCAGTCGAACGGAATGTCCGCTTGCGGATCGAAGTGCTGCGCCTCGCCGACCTGTACGGCTGCCGACGTGGTCGTGTCGGGCATGGGCTGCGGCGAGTAGCTGCTTGCCGCAGGTGCGGCAGGTCGTTTGAAATCCGGTCCGACGGCGCAGCCGGAGAAGACAATCGCGGCGATGACACACGAAAATGTAAGCGATTTTTTGGGGACGGCGATCACTACAGTAGCCTCAATTTCAATTCGCTTAGATCAAGCGGTTAGATACACCGTAAGGGGAAACTAAAGGATGCGACCTGGCCGGCATCCGGCAGAATCGGCGCGCGATTCTAGCCAGTTAGGGTGACAAAGTCGAGCGCGGTGAGCGGAAGACACCGGAAATACTTTACGGGTAGCGGGAAGGATTTTCAGTGCGTATCCAGCCAACGCTGCGCCTGCTCGACACGACGCAGGCTTGGATAGTCGACGATATCCTTGCATCGCGCGGTCTGGCTGACGACCATGAATAATTGCGCGGTGCTGAGCGCGTCAGCCAGGGCATTGTGTCTGGCGTAGTTCCGAATGTGGAAATGCTCCAGCCAGTCGTCCAGTGCGCGGAATGTCGACGCTAGTTGAGGGTAGAGCCCCGGGGTGACATAGGCGAGGTCGAGCCACTCGTGTTTGAACACAAAGCCGAGATGCTGTCGCATGGCGCGACACAACATGGTTTCATCAAACGTGACGTGAAAAGCAATCAGCGGGTCGTTTTGCAGATACTCGAGAAAAGCCAACAACCCTTCCGCGGGAGCGCGTCCCTCCGTTTGAGCCTGACCGCTGATGCCGTGTATCAGGATGTTTTTCTTGCTGCTGCTGCTGGCTTGTTGCAGTACCAGCTCAAAGCTGTCTTCCAAGGCGATCTTGCCGTTGACGATAGCGACGGCACCGATGGCAATCAGTTTGTCTTGGGTCAGATTGAGTCCGGTGGTTTCCACATCCATAACGACCATGCGTGCGTTGTCCAGCCTGATTGGCGTTCCTGGCCGGGGCAGGTCACGCCACGCTTTGAGCCGGGCTGACTGCCGATCCGAGAGTTTGAGTTTGCGACCACGCAATCTTTCCAACCAATTCATCGCGCATGCCTTTGGGGGAGTGATTAGCCGGATTGGATAACAAGGCGGTTGTTTGGGCAAGGCCCAAACGAAAAAAAGCTCTCCGGGTTTCCCAGGAGAGCCGAGTTAAAAACGAATTTTTATGTTCAGTGCGCGGTTGCGGCTTCCGCGTTGATGCCGGTATTTTGGCGCACGTAAAGCTCGTCCCACATGGTTTCGGCACGTTTGTCACGCGTGAACAAGGAACCCAGTATCACCATCAGGAAGCCCAGCGGGATAGACAGCAGGCCGGGGTTTTTGAGCAGGAAGAAGGGTTTGTCCAAGCCCATGAGGCTGGTGGTTTGACCATCCATTTTCTTCAGGTCCGCCTCGGCCTTGTCCTGCACCTTTTGCACTTTGCCGATTTCTTCCTGAACTTTCTTTTTGTCGGCTTCGTCGGTTGCGGCATCCAGCTTTGCTTTTAGCATCACCAGTTTTTCACGGGTGCCGGGTTTGGCTTCTTTTGCCGGCTCGGCAGGTTTCGCCGGTGCGGCCAGCTTGCAACCATTCAGCGCAAACAGTTCACACAAGAAGCTACTCCGCTCTTGTGCAGGAACGGCATCTTTGGCTGGCATGGCCGGTTCTCCG
Source organism: Gallionella sp. (assembly GCA_013044075.1). Taxonomy (GTDB): domain Bacteria; phylum Pseudomonadota; class Gammaproteobacteria; order Burkholderiales; family Gallionellaceae; genus Gallionella. The sequence goes on along the minus strand of JABEVG010000040.1, from coordinate 30,061 downwards.
TCCAATACCTTGTTGGCGGCTTTGGTGACTGCCTGGGGGTAGGTCATGTTGGGCGAGATCATCACCAATCCGATGGCGGTGAGTGAGCCCACGATCATGCCCATGATGATGCCGGTGGTGTTGCATTTTTTCCAGTACAGCGTCAGGAACACCGCAGGCAAGTTCGAAGATGCCGCCACCGCGAAAGCAAGTGCCACCAGATGCGCCACGTTTTGTCCCTTGGCCAGGATGCCGACGGTGATCGCGATCACACCGACGATGATGGAAGAGATGCGCGCCGCGACCACTTGCTCCCTGGGTGTGGCACGGTCGCCACGAATGACGCCGACATAGATGTCATGCGCCATTGCCGAGGCGGCAGCCAATACCAAGCCCGCCACGACCGCGACGATGGTGGCGAATGCAACCGCCGCCACAAATGCGAGGAAGAAGTTACCCAGCATGGAGTCCGCTCCGCCACCCAGGTATTGGGCAAGCAGCGGCCCGGCCATATTCCCGCCCGCGTCAACCGTGGCGATCTTTGCAGGACCCACCAGCATCGCCGCACCCGTACCCAGGAACAAGGTCAGCACGTAGAAACCGCCGATGATGCCCATCGCCCAGATGACCGAAGTGCGTGCGGCCTGTGCGGTCGGTACGGTGAAGAAGCGCATCAGGATGTGCGGCATGCCGGCGGTGCCGAGCACCAATGCCATCCCCAGGGAGATTTGATCGATGGGGTTCTTCAGGAACAGGCCGGGCTCAAGAAAACGTTGACCGAGTTCTTCGGGGGTCATGGTTGCGGCGGCACTGCCCAGCAACTTCGCCACTTGACCTTGCACTTTGCTATCGCCCACGACCGCCTGCAAATAAGCCGGCAAGCTGAAGCCATAAGGCGACCAGACCAGGATCACCAGAATGATGGATGCGATCACCAGCAATACCGCCTTGGTGATCTGTACCCAGGTGGTGGCTTTCATCCCGCCGAACACCACATAGGTCAGCATCAAGATGCCCACGCCTATCACGGAGATTTCGTAGTCGATGCCGATCAGGGTTTTGATCAGTACGCCTCCGCCGACCATTTGCGCGGTCAGATAGAAGGTAGAGACCGTGATGGTGGAAAGCGCGGCCACGGTCTTGGTTTTCTTGGGGTCGTTACGGAAAGCCAGGATGTCGCCCATGGTGTATTTGCCGATGTTGCGGCAAGGCTCGGCGATGACCAGCAGCACTGTGATGTACGCCACCAGCCAGCCCACCGAATACATGAAGCCATCGTAGCCATACAGCGAGATCAGGCCGGCGATGCCGAGGAATGAGGCGGCGGATAGATAGTCACCCGCGATTGCCCAACCGTTCTGGATGCCGCTCACCGAACGCCCCGCCGCATAAAATTCCGAAGTGCTGTGGGTGGTCTTCGAGGCCCATACCGTGATGCCCATGGTGATGGCGATGATCACGCCGAATACCGCGAAAGTCATCCATTTGAATTCATCGGCCACTGCGCCGCCCGCCGCATAAGCGGAAGTGCAAGCCAGCAGAGCGATCGCGAACAGGGCGAAATTTCTATAGGATTTTGTCATCTCAGGCTCCCATCTTGTGTGCGTCGTTGATGATTTCTTGCGCCATGGAATCGAATTCAGCATTGGCCTTTTTCGAGTAGACGAAAGCGATGGTCCAGGCCACGATGAACTCTGACAGGGCAAACAGGATGCCGACATTCACCACCCCCCAGACTTTGACTTTGAACAAGTCTTGGAAGTAGGCCGCACCGATTGGCAGCAGGAAATAGTAAACGGTAGAGAAAATCATCAGACCCCACAAAAACAAAGTCTTTTTCCGATGCAAGGCTTGAAAGCGCGGATCCGCATCAATCGCGGTCCAATTCATACTTGGCTGTGACATTTTTTCTCCCGATAGTTAAGGTTGACAAAACAGGCGACCGATATGCCTGACGGATATTTTTAGGACACAACGCGGTGCAGCGTAAGAGATATTGACTGGCCGCGCAATCTTGCCAAATTGTTACACGTACCACAGCGCGGACTGGTTCGGATCAGGTTTGCGGAACGCCTGTCGTTGCGCTTAAGCTGCACCGGCAGTCGAGCAATTATCATGCCGTTGAGCCGCTCAATGGGCGGGCCAGGGCTGTTGTAGTCGGGCGCGTCTAGGCCAGCGTGAAAAAGACCTTCCCTGCAAACTGATCTTGACCGGCAGGGTTTGTTTCAATCATCGTTTCAATGTTAATTTTCCTGTGCTTTGAAACGCGATCGTACTGCCAGCCGCTCGTGCGGGTCGCTTGAGGTTGCCTTAAATTTATTGTGGACATCCTGTACTATCGCGAAAAAATCAAAGCAGGTCGGGGGCGTATTGCATGAGTGTTCCAAAATATCTGCGGCGCGTGGCGGCCGCTGTTTGTCTGGCTGTGCGATCTGCCTATGCGGATGAGGTGGCGAGCGAGCAAGATTATCTTCAGGATTTCCCGGTCGTGCTCAGTGCGTCGCGTTTATCCCAACCTTTGTCCGAAGCACCGAATGCGATGACGGTCATAGACCGCAAGATGATAGAGGCATCGGGGTTCCGCAATATCGCCGATGTGTTCAGTCTGGTGCCCGGCATGTATGTGAGTTATTACAAAGGCTCGCAGCCCATCGTCGCCTATCACGGTTCTACCGACCAATACGCCCGTTCCATGCAGGTGATGATAGACGGGCGCAGCGTCTATATGCCGCCCACCAGCACGGTGGATTGGGCCAGCCTGCCAATCACGATAGACGACATCGAACGCATCGAGGTGATACGCGGTCCGGCAGCCGCTTCTTACGGCGCGAACTCGGTGCAGGGTGTCATCAGCATCATCACCAAAGATGCCGGTGCGTTGAATGGCACGAGGGTGTCGTGGACGAATGGCAACAAAGGCATCAACGATGTGACCGGACAGTTTGGCAGACACGGCGATAACTTCGATTACCGGATGACCGTGGCCAAAGTCGCCGACAACGGTTTTGACAACCGCACCGCGACGTATTTGCCCAGCCCGTTTGGTTCGAATCTGAACAACAGCAACGACAGCAACCAGGCGCGTCTGGCAAATTATCGGGCGACTTACTATGCCAACAGCCGCAATAACTTCGACGTGCAACTGGGCGGCACGCACGACGTGCAGGGTGTGGGATTCATAGACAGTCACGGCGGTACGAACCCGTTTCATGACTTGATCAGCAACGACAGCTTCCAACAGCTCACCTGGCTGCACCTGCTGGAAGACACGTCCGAACTTAAAGTGAGTTTCTCGCACACGCGCAATGCTTATCAGGAAAACTATGTCGTGCCGCAATTCGGGAATGCGATCGTGAACAAATCGACCAGCGGCGAACGCACCGCGTTCGAGGTGCAACATACCGTGTCGCTATCGGACACCAATCGCCTGGTCTACGGCGCGGGCATCAACGACGAACAAGCCGCCGATAATGTTTATATTTCCGCGCTCGTCCCCAGTACTTTGAACAATCAATTGAACGTCCAGTCGGTACGGGTGTTCGCCCAGGACGAATGGCGTTTTGCTCCCAGTCTGATCGGCAACCTCGGTGCGATGTTCGAGAACGACGGCCTGGGCGGAAAAAAACTTTCGCCGCGCGCCTCGCTGAATTATCACGTCACGCCCAAACAGACTTTCCGTATCGGCGGGTCGGTGGCCTATCGCACGCCCTCTCTGGTGGAAGACTATGGCAGCGCGGCCAACGCCATCAATTTCCAGGTGGGCGACCGCTTTGTGGTGGGCAACACCTCGTTGAACCTGACCCCGGAACGTATGTTCTCGCGCGAGATCGGTTACCTGACGGAGATCGACGAATGGGCGACAACGGTCGATGTGCGGGTGTTCAACGACCAGTTCGACAATACGATCTATCCGACCAATGTCGGTTTTAGGAACGGATTGTCTGGCCAGTACGACGGGGTGGAAACGACGCTTAAACACAGCTTCAGTGCCGCTGCGCAAGTTACGCTGAACTATGCCCATGAGTTCGCCCGCAGCAATGCCAACGCGCTGATGCCGGGAAGCGGCGATCTGCTGGCCGGTGGTACCCCGCTAAACACCATCAGCATGCTGTACATGCAATCTTTCGACGATGGATATTCGTTCAGCACCGGCTACTACCAGCAGGGCGCGCTGCAATCCTTCGATCGCGGCCCGGCCGATTACCAGAGCATGTACAAGCGAGTGGATGTGCGCGTGGCGAAAGCGTTCAGGAATTTCGCCGGATTGAGCGGCGACGTGGCGTGGGTGGTGCAGAATCTGTTCAACGACAATTACTCCGGCTATGTCGGCACGAATGTGTTCAACCAGCGAACTTATGTCAAGTTGACCCTGGGTTGGTAAGGCGTTCGTGCGCGTTCAGGATTTGTGACGCTCAAAACGTGAAGTAGTTTTCCAATACCTTCTGCAACTTGCGCGCCTGGCGGAACGCTTCTTTCAGGATGCGCCGGTCGAGTTCGTTGAGCGTGTCGGGATCAACGCGATTGGAGAATTCCTTGCCTTGTTTGACCTGCTCATGTTGCAGGCGCAGGCGTAGCAACTGGATGTAATGAAAGCTATGCGCCCAGGCATCGATCTCATCAGCCTTGATCTGCCAGGCTGTCCCGGCGGCGCGCAATCTGAGTACGGTATTGGTTTCGTTAGAGCCACTGGCGAGCGCGAAGATGCGGGCGGCATCGACGAAGGGCGTGATGCCGTTCACTTTGAGATCCAGCGTGTTGTCGCCACCGTTCTTCCCGACGGCGAAGTCGCGCAGCACCCCGACTGGCGGGTGGTTGCCTAGCGCGTTGCCTGCCATCAGTTGCAGGAATCGCCGGTTGTCTTTGATCTTGTCGTGCAGCCATGCGCGCAGTTGCGCGGCCAGCGTGACATTGCCGGACAACGCGCGGAAGTCGAAGAATATCGATGCGTTGAGCAGCTCCGGCGCGTCGCCCCTGGCGATCCAATCGGCGTACACATTCTTCCATTCCTCCAGGCTCAGGCACCAGCGCGGATTGGAGGCCATGATCCCGCCCTTGCATAGCGGGAATCCGCATGCCGCCGAGACCGTGTTGATGTGTTCGGCGACAGGGAGCAGGCTGCCGCGTACCGCTTCCGGTGTTTGGCCACGGGGTGTGATGAAGATGATGCCGTTGTCCTGGTCCGTGTGGAAAGTCTGCTCCAGTCGCCCTTCCGAGCCGAGGGCCAACCAGCAGAATGCGGTCTGGCAGGAATCCGGTTCCTGCAGACCCGCCGCGACGCATTCCAACTCGATGATGCGCGCGCTCAACAGATCGTTCAGTGTCGAGGTCAGCTGGGTGAGATGCTCCGCCGCGATACCCTGCGCCAGCATGTTCTGGCCCAACTGGCGGATGTTGTGCGCGGCGTGTTTCAGGTCGTCCAGCGTGGTCGCACTGTGTATGGTCTGGCTCACCTGGCGCAGACTCACGCGTTGCAGGGTGAACAGGTCTTTCTCGGACAGCACCCCGACGAACTTGCCGTGATCGCTCACCAGCAAATGCCGTATGCCTTCTCTTGCCATCGCCAGCATGGCCTCGTAGGCCAGTGCGTGCGACGGCAAGGTGGTGAGTCGTTGGCTCATCACGCCGATGATGGGCTGGGTTAGATCGGCTTGCGGCAACGCCACGCGGTTCAACACATCGTGCAAGGTGAACATGCCCACCGCGATACCGTCCTCTACCGCGACCATCGAGCCGATGCGATGGTCGCGCATGGTTTGCAGCACGGTGCGGATAGCGGTTTGCGGTGAACAGGTAATAGGCGCACGGTCCATGATCTCCGAGAGCCGGCTGGTCATGGATTGCTGCTCGCTGCTGGAGCGCGAATATTGCGCCTGGATGATGTGTTTGGATTGTTCGAGCAGATTGGCGATGCGGCGGGTGCAAAAATCATGGAAGGCCACGCTCAAATGCATCAATTCAAAGAAGTCCCGCGCATCGAGTTCATAGCAAAACGTGTCGGTCCTGGCGCGATACGTGCCGGTCACCGCGCGCCTGGCGAGCAATGCCCCGAGCGGGAAGCACTCGCCCTCGTGCAGCTCCAGCCAGGCTGCATCCTCCTGGGCGCGTGCCACATCCTGCTCGCCCTGTACCCCGCCCTGTTTGATGATAAGCAGCTTCAGCGCCGTGCCTTGCTCGGGGGACAGCAGGACTTCGCCCTGATGGTAATAGGCCAGCCGCAAACGCGCTGCCAGACGATGCAGATGTGCCGCTTCCATTTGATCGAACGGAGCGTAGCGGCGCAAATGTTCCGCCGTTGCAGCGAGCAAAGAATTGCCGGGTTGTGGTGTCATCCGAGTACTCCAAAAAATCGGCAGAACGTCAGGTTCCATCCGGTCTGGCAAAGATGTTATCTTACGCGCTCATCCGAACCAAGAAGCCAGCCATGACATTTGCCAATCCGACTACCGAACAGATCCGCCAGTTGCTGCACCAGGTGCGCCGCGTCGCGGTGCTGGGCTTGTCGCCCAATCCGGCACGCCCCAGTTTTCGCGTGGCACGCGGGCTGCAAAGCCGGGGCTACCGGATCGTTCCGGTGCGGCCTCTGGTGACCGAAGTGCTGGGCGAGCGCGCCTATCCAGATTTGGAAAGCCTGCCCGAATTGCCCGACATCGTGGACGTGTTTCGCGCCTCCGAGCATGTGCCCGCTATCGTGGAAAGCTGTATCAAACTGGGCATCAAAAATCTCTGGTTGCAGGACGGTGTGATCGACGAAGCCGCCGCGCTGCGCGCGCAACAAGCGGGGATGACGGTGGTGATGGATCGCTGTATGTGGCGTGACTGCGTGCAGCTTTGCTCTTCCGACGAAGCGAATGACTGACGCGGTGTGCCGCTGCGCCTGGGCGGGCAGTGATGAACTGTACCGGCATTATCACGACCGCGAGTGGGGCGTGCCGCTGCATGACGATCACAAGCTGTTCGAGTTCTTGATCCTGGAAGGGGCGCAAGCGGGACTGAGTTGGATCACGGTGCTGCGCAAACGCGAACACTATCGCGCCGCATTCGATGATTTTGCTGTGCAACGCATTGCCCGCTATACCCCCGCTCACATAGAATCGCTGCTGCAAAATCCCGGCATTGTGCGCAACCGCCTGAAAGTGAACGCTGCGGTGTTGAACGCGCAAAAGTTTCTTGAAGTGCAGGCCGAGTTCGGCAGTTTCGACCACTACATTTGGCAGTTCGCCGGTGGGCAGACTAGGCAGAATGCCAGACGCAGCATGGCCGAGGTGCCGGCCAGCACAGCCGAGTCGGATGCGATGAGTAAAGAATTGAAACGGCGCGGCTTCAAGTTTGTCGGCACGACGATCTGCTACGCATTCATGCAGGCCACGGGCATGGTCAATGACCACACCACGGATTGTTTCCGGTATGCCCAATTAAACAAAGGATAGCTATGAAGTTCACAAAGATGCATGGTGCGGGAAATGACTTTGTCGTCATCGACGGCGTGCGCCAGCACCTCAGCCTCGCCCCGGAACAATTGCGCCTGCTGGCCGACCGACACTTCGGTGTGGGCTGCGACCAGATCTTGCTGGTGGAAAAATCGCAGAATCAGGAGGCGGATTTCCGTTATCGCATCTTCAACGCGGACGGCGGCGAGGTCGAGCAATGCGGCAACGGCGCGCGCTGCTTCGTGCGTTTTGTGCATGATCAAAAGCTCACCGGCAAACGCGAGATCGTGGTGGAAACCAAGAGCGGTCTGATCATGCCGCGTCTCGAAGAAGACGGGCGCGTGACGGTGAATATGGGCGCGCCCGTGTTTGACGCGGCGCGCATCCCCTTTGTCGGCGGCACAGAGCAGGCGAGCGAGGCATTGGACGTGTCGGGTGTCACGCTGCACATCAGCGCGCTGTCCATGGGCAATCCCCATGCGGTGCAGGTCGTGGACGATATTGAGACCGCCGACGTGGCAAGAACCGGCGCGCTGATCGAACTGCATCCGCGTTTCCCCAAGCGCGTCAACGCCGGTTTCATGCAGGTTGTCGACAGACACAGCATCAAACTGCGCGTGTTTGAGCGCGGTGCGGGCGAGACCCTGGCGTGCGGGACGGGAGCGTGCGCGGCAGCGGTGGCCGGGATACGCCTCGGCTTGCTCGATAGCCCGGTGCATGTGCTCACGCGCGGCGGTGCACTCGGTGTCGCTTGGGATGGGATGGGTCAACCGGTGATGCTGACCGGTCCGGCGATCACCGTGTTTAACGGCGAAATTACAATATAGGAGCAAGCATGAGAGCCGAAGACGTAGCGCAATATCTGCAAGACAATCCCCAGTTCTTCGAGGCGCATATCGATACCTTGGCCCGTATCAATCTGCCTCATCCGCATGGCGGGCGCACGATATCACTGAGCGAAAGACAGTTGCTCGCGTTGCGCGAGAAGAACAAGGAGCTGGAAAAGAAACTGCATGATCTGCTGTTGTTCGCCAAGGAAAATGACGCGCTGCAACACAAGGTCCACGAATTCATCGTGGCCCTGTTTGCGGCCCGCGATCTGGCTACGCTCAAGGACATGGTCCCGCACTTGTTAGGTGATATTTTCAGTGTGCCGCATACCGTGTTGCGCCTGTGGGAAATCACGCCGCCCAGTGCCGAAGTGCTGGCCTTTGCCGATGCCCAGGCGCAGCCGGTGTGCCTGCATCACCCGGCGCACGACACTGCGGCCTGGTTCGACGTGCCCGCCGGGCAGCTGCGTTCCTACGCGTATCTTCCCCTGCATGCGGGGAGCGATACCATAGGCTTGCTGGTGCTCGCCAGCCCGGACAAACAACGTTTCTATCCGGAGATGGGTACGGTGTTTTTGCGGCGCATCAGTGATGCGGTGGCGAGCGGCTTGCATCCCTACTTGCAACGTTAACCATGCACGCCCCGAGTTCAGTCGAAGGGACCAACGAGGCATATCTGCAAGGCTACCTGGCCTGGCTGCGTAACGAGAAACGTTACTCCGAACTCACCGCAGAAAATTACGCGCGCGACCTGAACCGATTGTTCGGGTTATCCGGCGACACGGTGCTGGATACGCTCAAGGCACACCAGATCCGCCGTTACATCGGGCAACTGCACAGCCGGGGTTTGTCCGGACGTTCATTGGCGCGCATGTTGTCGGCATGGCGCGGGTTCTTTAACTATCTGATGCGCGATCACGGCTACACCGACAATCCTTGTGTGGGGGTGCGCGCACCCAAATCCGCGCAGGTATTGCCGCAAGCCCTGTCGCCCGATGAGGCGGTGCATCTCATGGACGTTCCTGCCGAGAATGTGACCGCGATACGCGACAAGGCGATGATCGAGCTTTTATATTCTTCCGGTTTGCGGCTGGCCGAGTTGGTCGGTCTGAATGTGGCGGACATGAACGCCAGTCTGGGTGACGGCGAGGTGCGCGTCACCGGCAAGGGCAGCAAACAACGAGTCGTGCCACTCGGGAAATTTGCCGTCGCGGCGATAAAAGTCTGGCTGGCGGTGCGCGATCAGCTGGCTAGAGCCGATGAAGCCGCGCTGTTCGTGGGGCTTCGCGGGCAGCGCATCTCGCCGCGTGTGGTGCAATTACAGATGAAGCATTGGGGCATCAAACTCGGCATCACCAGCAGCGTGCATCCCCATCTGCTGCGCCATTCCTTCGCCACCCATCTGTTGCAATCATCCGGTGACCTGCGTGCCGTGCAGGAGTTGCTGGGCCACAGCAGTATCTCCACCACACAGGTTTATACCCATCTCGATTTCCAATACCTGAGCAAGATCTACGACGCGGCGCACCCGCGCGCCAAACGCAAATCCTGAGAAGAAAACATGACCCAAGAAAAATCCAACCAGCCCCGCTCGACCGGGCGGCGCACCGCTTCCGGCAAGCCGGATTTCCGCAAGCGTTCGCGCCAGCAAGAGCCGGCCACCGCACCGCGCGTATTGACGCAACCGCGCAGCGGTAACGCGCAAGCCGCGCCTGCTATCGTGCTGGCAGCGGGACGGGAGAAGTCCTTGCAGCGTCGCCACCCCTGGGTGTTCTCCGGGGCGATCGCGCATGTCGATGGCGCGCCTGTGAACGGCACGACTGTCGCAGTGCGCAGCGAGCAGGGCGAGTTCCTCGCCTGGGCCGCTTATAACGCGGACTCGCAGATCAGCGCGCGGGTATGGTCATGGCGCGAGGATGAAGTGATAGACGCGGCGTTCTTTCGCCGCAAGATCGTCAACGCACTGGCGGCGCGGAGCACGCTCTCCCTCACCCCAACCCTCTCCCGAGGGGAGAGGGAGTCGAACACCGGGATGCGCCTCATCCATGCCGAATCGGACGGACTACCGGGCTTGATCGTCGACCGGTATGGCGCGGCGCTGGTGATGCAGATCGGCAGCGCGGGCGCGGAATATTGGCGCGATACCCTCGCCGATATCTTGCAGGATGTGTGCGAGCCCGCGTGCATCTACGAGCGTTCCGATTCCGACTCGCGCGGACTGGAGGGCTTGATCGAACGCAACGGTGTGTTGCGCGGCACATTGCCGGACCGGGTCGAAGTGGTCGAGCACGGACTGCGTTTTAACGTCGATGTGGCGGCCGGACAGAAGACCGGCTTCTACCTGGATCAACGCGACAATCGCAAACTCACCGAAACGCTGGCGCGCAACAAGACCGTGCTGAATTGCTTCTGCTACACCGGAGGATTCTCGCTGTATGCCCTGCGCGGCGGCGCGAAGTCGGTGTTGTCCATCGATGCCTCGGCGGACGCGCTGCGCATTGCCGCAGAAAATCTGACCGCCAACGGTCTGGATGCCAGTGCCGCAGAATGGCAATGCGACGATGTGTTCCTGGCACTGCGCAAACTGCGCGACCAGGGCCGAAAATTCGACTTCATCATTCTCGATCCGCCCAAGTTCGCCCCCACCGCCGCCTTCGCCGAAAAAGCCGCAAGAGGTTATAAGGACATCAATCTGCTGGGCTTCAAGCTGCTCAACCCCGGTGGCCTGCTTGCCACTTATTCCTGCTCCGGCGGCATCAGCACGGAGCTGTTCCAGAAGATCGTCGCGGGTGCGGCACTCGATGCCGGCGTGGACGCGCAGATCGTGCATCACCTGCACGCCAGTGCCGATCATCCGGTGCTGCTCAGCTTCCCTGAGGGGGCGTATCTGAAAGGGTTGGTGCTGAGGGTCGCTTCCTAGAAACGCGCGGTCCGCGCGATGCCGGACGGAGCGAACACGATCAACCTTTTCTGTCCGGGCGGTTATCATAGCGTTCCCGTCCGAACCGCTAGTCAGCACATGAAAGATTTCCTCCGGCTTTTTTTGCCCCATCATCACGCCACCGTCACGCTCGCGGAGAAGTTGCGCGGCGCGTTGGCCGGCGGTATCGCCATTTTGTGGCTGGGTCTGCTGATCGAATTCCTGCCGCGCGGCCCCTATCCTGTGCTCATGCTCGGATCGACTGCGGCATCGGCGGTGCTGCTGTTTGCGGTGCCGCACAGCCCGATGGCGCAGCCCTGGAATCTGGTGGTCGGGCATGCGATCTCGGCACTGGCGGGCTGGATCATCAGCCTGCTCATTGCCGATCCCATCATCGCGGCGGCGATTGCCGTGGCACTGGCTATCCTGCTGATGCATCTGCTGGACGCGCTGCATCCGCCCGGTGCGGCGACCGCGCTCACGGTGGTGCTGGGAGCAAGCCAGTTCCATCTGATGGGCGGATTATGGCTGGCCGGTATCGTTGCCATGAATGCGGCTGTTTCATTGGCGTTCGCCTTGCTCATCAACAATCTGCTGCCGGGCCGGCACTACCCGGCACCGCATCAACCACCCATCCCCCAGGCACCGAGCATCCCGCCCGCAGAGATCACCGTGGACGATATTGAAGCGGCACTCGAAGCGATGGATAGCGTGATCGATGTGAGCGAGGAAGACTTGCTCGAAATCTATAACCGCGCCATGCAACATGCGCAACGACGCCCCGCCCGATAACCAGCCGCCCGCGCCGGTCACGCTGGCGCAAGCCTTCTGGTATTGGCTCAAGCTGGACTTCACCAGTTTCGGCGGACCGGCGGGGCAGATGCCATCCTGCATCAGGACCTGGTCGAGAAAAAACGCCGTATCTCGGAGCGGCGTCTTTTGCACGCGCTCAGGAATGATTTGCTATGGGCGATCGCGGGGGCTGTCGCGCTGTTCCGTTACAAGCGCGGTGTCATCGAAGTCATCGCCGCCTGCGCGGTGATCGGACTGGCTTACAAGATTCTCGGGGCGTAGTCCCGTCCCCCGGATTAAAACTCCAGATGCAATCGGGCACCGATGATCGAGACCGGACCACGGTCCTGGTTGTAGGCCGGGTTGACCACGTATTGATAGTTCAGGGTAAGGGTCAAATGATTCATCGCGCGCACGGAATAGGCATAGTAAGTCTCCATGATCTGCTCCGTGCCGTAATGCGGAAGCTGCCCGTCGCCTATCAAGATGCCGATCCCGCCCGCTGCAAAATAATTGCGCGCCGCGCCGGATAATCCGTTGGCGACGGCGGCGAAGCCCAGGGTGTCATCGTGCCGATCCCAACGGTCGCCTTTCAGCGACAGCCCGGCGGACACCGACTGGTTGATCTCGGTGAATTCAAACGCTTCATTCTTGCCCTGGTTCTTGCTGACCCGCGCAAATCCTCCCAGATCCGCAGCAAATTCCTGTTCGAGGTTGAGCGCGAACCCGGATTGCGAACCGTAGCGGCGAACCAGTGCGGTGTTCGGCGTGCTGTTGGTCTGCCGCGCGAGGCTCAAGGCATCGGCATAACTACCCATGTAGCCCTGATTGATGAAGCTCAACAGCTTGGCTTTGCCCGGATGACTCCACAGGCTGTGCCTCTCCTCCAGCTCGCCGACCCATTCATGCTGCGCGAAGGTTTGATCCAATGTCGTCGTGTTCGGAATCTGGGATAGGTCGAAAAATCCGCCACGCAACGTCCACCAGGATTGCGTCCATTCCACGGATGCGCCCTTGCTGAATCCCCACGCATCCGCCGCATAATCAAACGCGCCCGCATCCACGACGGACCAGTTCAGAAAGTCGGACCGGGGGTCATGCGCATAACTGTTGGTATCGAAGACATCGACCACGGAGAACTTGCCCAGTGTCAGAACGATGTTGTCGGCGGATTGGGTGCGTTCTATCTGGTTGGCAGACGGTGCGATGGTCTGCGCTTCACCGCCCAGATTGATCGTTTGCCGGTAGAACGCGCGAGGCAGGCGCAGATAGGGCGTGTTCGCGCCGACCTTGTAGGCCTCGCCACTCGGAAAGCCCGCTACGCCCACCGTATTGCTCAAGCCGAATCCCTGATCGACTTCCGGATTGATCCAGAACTCGCCACCGTCCCACAGATGCACACCGGCGAACAGGGTGAGATCGGTCGTCTCGGCACTGCTGCTCTTGGGGCTCAGGCTGTTCGTGCCCTGATAAGGCGAAGTGAAGCCCGGGTGCGCCTGGCTGACAACGGTAAGTTGGCCGTATAAGCCCCACGCCTGCGGCACAGCCGGAACGGGTGTGTCGGGCGAAAGCGGGGTCGCGGGCGTGACATCGGCCGCAGCCAGAACCATGCCGGATGGTCCGGCGTGCGCGAGGCACGGCAGTATCGCGAGCAGAGCCGGCATCAATATTCTTTTCATGACGTGTTTCCAAATCCGTTGCAGTGACAGGCGCGCGATGTTAACCGCTTGCCGTGAATTTTGTGCGATCCGACGCCCGGCTATTGCCAGCCGTATTTGCGGGTGTAGATGCCTTTCATGGCTTGGGTGAGCACCATGTAACCCAGCAGAATGACGGACAGATACACGAAGTAGACCGGCGGCAAGGCTTGCAGTTTGAAGTAGCTCGCATACGGTCCCATCACCAGGAAAATACCGGCGGAGACGATGAGTATGGTCGCGCTCATCAACTGCCAGCTGGGCTTGCTCTGGAGGAAGGGGATCTTTTGCGTGCGTATCATATGCACGATCAGCGTCTGCGACATCAGCCCTTCGACAAACCAGCCGGACTGGAACAGGGTCTGCTGTTCCGTCGTGTTGGCGGAAAACACGAACCACATCAGGCAATAGGTGACGATGTCGAAGATCGAGCTGATCGGCCCGAAAAATATCATGAAGCGGCCGATGTCGTCCGGCTTCCAGCTTTGCGGATATTTGACCTGTTCCTCATCCACGCTATCGAACGGGATGGCAATCTGGGAGAAGTCATACAGCAGGTTCTGCACCAGCAGATGCAGCGGCAGCATCGGCAAAAACGGGAGGAATGCACCCGCCACCAGCACCGAGAACACGTTGCCGAAATTGGAGCTGGCGGTCATCTTGATGTACTTCAACATGTTGGCGGAGGTCTTGCGTCCTTCGATCACGCCTTCTTCCAGCACCATCAGGCTGCGCTCGAGCAGAATGATGTCCGCCGCTTCTTTGGCGATATCCACGGCGGTATCCACCGAGATGCCGATGTCGGCGGCGCGCAGGGCGGGCGCGTCGTTGATGCCGTCGCCCATGAATCCGACCACATGGCCGTTGCGGCGCAGTGCCTGGACGATGCGTTCTTTGTGAGAGGGGGTCAGCTTGGCGAAGATGTTGCATTGCTCGACTTGCTCGGCCAACACCGCTTCGGGCATGTCCTCGACCTGCGCGCCCAGCAGCACGCCCGCTATCGGCAGCCCCACTTCGCGGCAGATTTTGAGCGTCACCAGCTCGTTATCGCCGGTCAGCACCTTGACGGTCACGCCATGCTCTTTGAGTGCCTTGATGGCCGGCGCGGTGGATTCTTTGGGCGGGTCGAGGAAGGCGATATAGCCGATCAGCGTCAATGCATTTTCATCGCCAACACTGTACGAAACACAGGGGCTGGCCATTTCTTTTGCGGCGACTGCGACGACCCGCAGGCCTTCTTCATTCAAGGAGGCGGTCACGGCACGGATACGCGCCAGCACGTCGGATTGCAAGGGCTCGACCTGGTCGCCGTGCCTGACCTGGTCGCATATCGCGAGCACTTCTTCCAGTGCTCCTTTGCAGATCAGCAGATGTTGCCCGTCCTGTTCGGCAACCACCACCGACATCCGGCGGCGCACGAAGTCGAAAGGGATCTCGTCGATCTTGTGGAACGCCGTGTTGATGGACAGCTCCTGGTGAACCTCGACGTGTTCCAGCACCGCCACATCCAGCAGGTTCTTCAGCCCGGTCTGGTAATAGCTGTTCAGGTAAGCGTAATTGAGCACCGTGTCCGATGCATGCCCGAACACGTCGGTGTGACGTTCGAGGAAAATCTTGTCCTGGGTCAGCGTGCCGGTCTTGTCGGTGCACAGCACGTCCATCGCACCGAAGTTCTGGATTGCATCCAGACGTTTGACGATCACCTTTTGCCGCGACAACACCACTGCACCTTTGGCGAGCGTGGTGGTGACGATCATCGGCAGCATCTCGGGGGTCAGGCCCACCGCCACCGACAAAGCGAACAGCGAGGCCTCCAGCCAATCCCCTTTGGTAAAACCGTTGATGAGCAGCACCACCGGGGTCATCACCAGCATGAAACGGATCAGCAACCAGCTGACCTTGTTGATGCCGGCCTGAAAAGAAGTCAGGGTGCGCGTGGTGGCGGTCACCCGTTGTGCCAACGCGCCGAAATAGGTGTTGCCGCCTGTGGCGATCACCACCGCCTTGGCCGAACCGCTGACCACGTTGGTCCCCATGAACAGAATGTTGTCGAGCTCGATGGCATTGCTGACGTTGGCGACGCGCTGGTCGGCAAATTTTTCCACCGGCATGGATTCTCCCGTCATCGCCGATTGGCTGACGAACAGGTCTTTGGCGGACAGGATACGCAGGTCGGCGGGGATCATATCGCCCGCCGACAGCAGTACCAGATCGCCGGGTACCAACAGTTTGATGGCGACCTCGGCCTTGCGCGGGCCTTTGGGATGCAGCACCACATTGAAGTAGCGGCGTGCTTCCTCGGCGGCATCCTGCGCGGGGTCGCGGCGCAGCACGGTCGCCGTATTGCTCACCATCTCCTTGAGTTTGTCAGCCGCATTGTTGGAGCGGCTTTCCTGGATAAAACGGATGAGCGTGGCCAGCACCACCATGGCGGAAATCACGATGGCGGCCTTGATGTCCTCGGTGAAAAAAGAGATGGCGGCCAGCACCGTCAGCAACAGGCTGAACGGATTTTTGTAGCAATACCAAAGATGCAGCCAGGCCGGGAGCGGCTTTTCATGCTCGACTTCATTGGTGCCGACGCGCGCGCGGATCAGTTCCGCCTGGGTCTCGGACAAGCCGTCGAGATGGCTGTCCAGTCCGGCCAGCAGCGGATCGGCCGCGCGATAGGCCGCATCCGTCAGCGTGTGACTCAGTGTGGAAGGGACATCGCGCGCGACTGTCGTGCCTTTGATGGCATCGAGTATGGCGAGCCGCCGGAAGTGGCGGCTGATGGCGCGGGTGCGGATAAATCCCGCGAAGAATTCCTTAAAAAAATCTGGGCTCATGCTTTTCCCTTCTATGCTTCATACAGCGTATGGAAAAGGTCGGCATAAACGCGAGAGTCGCAGCACTAATGTGCCGGTCTTCGGGATGCGGTGAGAATTGTCGCGATTTGGAGCAAACGCTCCGGGTGAAACCGCTATCTCGCTCTTGGCAAGATAGCGACAGAGAAGATTCTGCGGCTTACTTTGCCAAGAGCATGCCGACCGTCAAGGTGCAACGATCACTTGAACACGTATCCATATAGGGCCCTCGACAGAACGAAACGGCGCGCAACATAACAAAAACGCACACCGGCGTAAAGTTGTTTTAAACAGTGTCAGTGGCGTGTCAGAGCGGTTGCCCTATACCCTGAGACAAGGTAAGATTCCCGCCCTTTCGCTTTTGTATTTGCAGTTGGTATGGCGACGTGTGTCGCCATTTTTTCGCTTTAACGTTTTGAGTTGTTGAGTTTTTACTGGGGAACGCCGTGAGCAATTCTTCTTTGCCGATGCAGCAAGGTTTATATGATCCGCGCCAAGAGCGCGATGCCTGTGGAGTGGGCTTTGTTGCTCATATCAAGGGCAAGAAAAGCCATGACATGGTCAGTCAGGGTTTGCAGATTTTGGAGAACCTGACGCATCGCGGTGCGGTGGGTGCCGACCCGCTGGCCGGTGACGGCGCGGGTATCTTGTTGCAGGTGCCGGATGCCTTCTTGCGCGCGAAATGCGCTGCATCGAATATCACTTTGCCCGCCGTCGGCAGCTATGGTGTGGCGATGTTGTTCCTGCCCCGCGATGCCAAGGCGCGCGCGACCTGTGAGCAGGTCGTCGCCGACAAGATCGCCGCCGAAGGCCAGTCTTTACTGGGCTGGCGCGATGTGCCGGTGGACAGCTCGATACTGGGCGAGAGCGTCAAGCTGGTCGAGCCGGTGGTGCGTCAGGTGTTCATCGCGCGCGGCAAGAATTGCGCGGACCAGGATGGCTTCGAGCGCAAACTGTTCGTCATCCGCAAGACCATGGAACACGCGGTACGCGGTTTGGGCGATGCACAGGGCAAGGGTTTCTACTGTCCTTCCATGTCCTCGCGCACCATCGTCTACAAAGGGATGTTGCTGGCCGACCAGGTCGGCAAGTACTACCTCGATCTGCAAGACGCGACGCTGATCAGCGCGCTGGCCTTGGTGCATCAACGCTTCTCCACCAACACCTTTCCGACCTGGAACCTGGCGCACCCGTTCCGCATGATCGCGCACAACGGCGAGATCAACACGGTGCGCGGCAACGTGAACTGGATGGCGGCGCGCCACGCGGCGATGTCTTCTAACCTGCTGGGTGAGGATCTGGAAAAACTGTGGCCGCTGATCGTGGACGGTCAGTCCGATTCGGCGTGTTTCGACAACGCGTTGGAGCTGTTAGTGGCGGGCGGCTATTCGCTGCCCCACGCGATGATGATTCTGATTCCAGAAGCCTGGGCGGGCAACCCGCTGATGGACGAGGAACGCCGCGCCTTCTACGAATATCACGCCGCACTGATGGAGCCATGGGACGGCCCCGCCGCAGTGGCCTTCACCGACGGCAAGATGATAGGCGCGACGCTGGACCGCAACGGCCTGCGTCCCGCGCGTTATCTGATCACCGATGACGACATGGTGCTGCTCGCTTCCGAGATGGGCGTGCTGCACATCCCGCAACACAAGGTGGTGAAGAAGTGGCGTTTGCAGCCGGGCAAGATGTTCCTTATCGACATGGAAGCCGGACGCATCATCGACGACAGTGAGCTGAAGAACCAGATTGCTACCGCCAAACCGTACCGCCAGTGGATAGAAAAGTCGCGCTATTTCCTGGGCGATCTGCCCGCTGTCAATGGCAAGCAGACGCTCAATGCTTCCTTGCTCGACACGCAGCAAGCGTTCGGCTACTCGCAGGAAGACGTGAAGTTCATCCTCGCACCTATGGTCAACGCGGGCGAGGAGCCGACCGGTTCGATGGGGACGGATGCCGCATTGGCGGTGCTGTCCAACAAGAACCGGTCTTTCTACGATTACTTCCAGCAGTTGTTCGCGCAAGTGACCAACCCGCCCATCGATCCGATACGCGAAGAGATCGTCATGTCGCTGACTTCCTTCATCGGGCCGAAACCGAATCTGTTGGGCATAGACGAGACCGACCCCACCCTGCGTCTGGAAGTGCATCAGCCGGTGTTGTCCAACGAGGACATCGCCAAGCTGCGCAACATCGACAGCCTGACCCAAGGCCAATACCGCTCTCTGGTGCTGGACATCACCTATCCGGCTGAGCAGGGCGCGGCCGGATGCGAAGTCGCAGTCAAAGCCTTATGTGCCGCAGCCGACCAAGCCGTGGCCGATGGCTACAACGTGTTGATTTTGTCGGATCGCGCCATGTCGGCGCAGCGTGTGGCGATTCCCGCACTGGTGGCGACCTCCAAGGTGCATCTGCATTTGGTACGCGCCGGTTCGCGCACCAGCACCGGCTTGGTGGTTGATACCGGTTCGGCGCGCGAAGTGCATCACTTCGCCCTGCTGGCCGGTTACGGCGCGGAAGCGGTCTGCCCGTGGCTGGCCTACGAGACCATCGCGGCCATGAAGTTGCCCGCCAGCGTGGAAGTGAAAGAGGCGAAGAAGCGTTTCATCAAGGCCATCAACAAGGGGCTGATGAAAGTCATGTCCAAGATGGGCATCTCAACCTACCAATCGTATTGCGGCGCGCAGATCTTCGAAGCCATCGGCCTGAACGCGAGTTTCGTGGCCGAGTTCTTCACCGGCACGGCAACGCAGATCGAAGGCATCTCGCTCAATGAAGTCGCGGAAGAGACTGTGCGCACGCACAGCAACGCGTTCGGCAACGACCCGGTACTGGCGAACATGCTGGAAGCGGGCGGCGAATATGCCTACCGCGTGCGCGGCGAAGAACACATGTGGACGCCCGATTCCATCGCCAAGTTGCAGAACGCGACGCGCACCAACAACGCCGCGACCTACAAGGAATACGCCAAGCTCATCAACGACCAATCGTCGAAATTGAAGACCTTGCGCGGCCTGTTCGAGATCAAGCCGCTCGGCGCAGCAGTGCCGCTGGATGAAGTCGATTCCGCGAAAGACATCGTCAAGCGTTTCGTCACCGGCGCGATGTCGCTGGGTTCGATCTCCACCGAGGCGCACACCACGCTGGCCATCGCCATGAACCGTATCGGCGGCAAATCGAACACCGGCGAAGGCGGTGAAGATGCCGCACGCTTCAAAACATTCAAGGGCGGCGAGATGCTGTCCGACATCATCGGCAAAAGCCGTATCGAAGCGGACAGGCAGATGCTGCCGGGCGATTCGCTGCGCTCCAAGATCAAGCAGGTCGCGTCCGGTCGTTTCGGGGTGACGGCGGAATACCTGGCCAGCGCGGACCAGATCCAGATCAAGATGGCGCAGGGCGCGAAGCCAGGCGAAGGCGGCCAGTTGCCCGGCGGCAAGGTGTCCGAGTACATCGCCAAGCTGCGCTTCTCCGTGCCTGGCGTGGGTCTGATCTCGCCCCCTCCGCATCACGACATCTATTCCATCGAGGATCTGGCGCAGCTCATCCATGACCTGAAGAACGCCAACCCGACCGCTTCCATCTCGGTGAAGCTGGTGTCCGAGGTCGGCGTGGGTACGGTGGCAGCGGGTGTGTCCAAAGCCAAGGCCGACCACATCGTGGTTTCCGGCTTCGACGGCGGCACCGGCGCATCGCCCATCTCCTCCATCAAGCATGCCGGTACACCCTGGGAACTGGGTCTGGCCGAGGCGCAGCAGACCCTGGTGCTGAACCAGTTGCGCGGCCGTATCGCGCTGCAAGTCGATGGTCAGTTGAAGACCGGTCGCGATGTGCTGATCGGCGCGTTGCTCGGTGCGGACGAGTTCGGTTTTGCGACCGCTCCGCTGGTCGTGGAAGGTTGCATCATGATGCGCAAGTGCCATCTGAACACCTGCCCGGTCGGCGTGGCGACACAGGACCCGGAACTGCGCAAGAAATTCACCGGCCAGCCGGAGCACGTGGTGAACTACTTCTTCTTCGTCGCCGAAGAGGTGCGCGAGCTGATGGCACAGATGGGTATCCGCAAGTTCGACGACCTGATCGGCCGCAGCGATCTGCTCGATGTGAAGCACGGCATCGCGCACTGGAAGTCGCGGGGTCTGGACTTCTCCCGCGTGTTCCATCAACCGAACATGCCGGCCAGCGTGGCGCGCCGCCATGACAGCGGCCAGGACCACGAGTTGGACAAGGCACTGGACAACACCCTGATCGCCAAGGCGCAGCAGGCGTTGAACGACAAAAATCCGGTGGTCATCGAGAGCAGGATCGGCAACGTCAACCGCACCGTCGGCACGATGTTGTCGCACGAAGTGGCCAAGCGTTACGGTCAAGCTGGTCTGCCGACCGACACCATACAAGTGAAGTTCACCGGCACGGCGGGTCAGAGCTTCGGCGCGTTCCTGTCGCACGGTATCTCGTTCGAGTTGCGCGGTGAAGGCAACGACTATGTGGGCAAAGGCCTGTGCGGCGGACGTATCGCCATCATGCCGCCAGCGGAAGCCAAGCTGGTGTCGCACGAGAACATCATTGTCGGCAACACCGTGATGTACGGTGCGACTTCCGGCGAATGCTATTTCAACGGTGTGGCGGGCGAGCGTTTTGCGGTGCGCAACTCCGGCGCGATCGCCGTCGTGGAAGGCCTGGGCGACCACGGTTGCGAGTACATGACCGGCGGTATGGTCATCGTGCTGGGCATGACGGGGCGTAACTTCGCGGCGGGTATGTCGGGTGGCGTGGCCTTCGTGCTGGACGAGGATGGCCAGTTCGAGAAGCGTTGCAACCTGTCCATGGTCGCGCTCGAACCGATACCGGAAGAAGCCGCAGCGAGTGAAACCGGCGAAGTCGAAGCGCATGGCCGTGTGCATTTCAATCATCTCGACAAAGCCGATGAACACGCTCTGCGCGAGCAGATCGAGAAGCATCTGATGTACACCGGCAGCGAACGCGCGCGTCTGATACTGGAGAACTGGGCCGGCTATCTGCCCAAGTTCACCAAGGTGATGCCGACCGAATACCGTCGTGCCTTGCAGGACATCGCCGCGCAAAAAGCCAAACAACTGGAGGTCGCATAATGGGTAAGCCCACCGGATTTATGGAGTTCGAGAGACTGGCCGAAGCGAATCTGCCTGTCGCCGAGCGTCTGAAGAACTACAAAGAATTCGTGCTGCATCTGAGCGATGATCAGGCCAAAACACAGGGTGCGCGTTGCATGGATTGCGGCATCCCGTTCTGCACGTCGGGCTGCCCGATCAACAACATCATCCCGGACTGGAATGACCTGGTATATCGCGGCGACTGGCAGAACGCGCTGGACGTGCTGCACTCCACCAACAACTTCCCCGAGTTCACCGGACGCTTGTGTCCCGCGCCCTGCGAGGCGGCTTGCACGCTGAACATCAACAACGACGCGGTCGGCATCAAGTCCATTGAGCACGCCATCATCGACAAGGGTTGGGAGAACGGCTGGGTCGTTCCGCAAGTCAATGCGAAAAAAACCGGAAAAAAAATCGCAGTCGTGGGCAGCGGTCCGGCAGGTCTGGCGGCCGCGCAGCAACTGGCCCGTGCCGGTCATGCGGTGACGGTATTCGAGAAGAACAGCCGCATCGGCGGATTGATGCGCTACGGCATCCCCGATTTCAAGATGGAAAAATCGCACATCGACCGCCGCGTGACGCAGATGGAAGCAGAGGGCGTGACCTTCAAGACCTCGGTGTTCATCGGTACCGATAGCGATATTGGCGTGAACAACATGGCGACCACCACCATCACGCCAGAGCAGTTGGATAAAGAATTCGACGCGGTCATCCTGGCCGGCGGTGCCGAGACGCCGCGCGATCTGCCCGTGCCGGGTCGCGAGCTGACCGGCATCTATCCCGCGATGGATTTCCTGCCACAACAGAATCGCGTCAATGCGGGCGATGCCTTGCCCGAACAGATACGCGCCACCGGCAAGCATGTGGTGGTGATCGGCGGCGGCGATACCGGTTCGGATTGCGTGGGCACGTCTAACCGTCACGGCGCAGCATCCGTGACGCAGTTCGAAGTGATGCCACGCCCTCCCGAACAAGAGAACAAGTCGCTGGTGTGGCCGAACTGGCCGATGAAATTGCGCACCTCCAGCTCGCACGAAGAAGGTGCGAATCGCGATTGGTCGGTTTCGACCAAAGCGTTTCTGGGCAGCAACGGCAAACTGGAAAAACTGTTGTGCGCGCGCGTCGAATTCAAGGAAGGCAAGATGGTAGAAGTGCCCGGTAGCGAATTCGAAGTCAAAGCCGATCTGGTGTTCCTCGCCATGGGATTTGTCAATCCGGTACAGAAGGTGTTGGATGCCTTCGGTGTGGAGAAGGATGGCAGAAACAATGTAAAGGCCACGACTGAAGGTGCTAACGCCTATCACACCAATCTGGCGAAAGTGTTTACTGCGGGCGACATGCGTCGCGGTCAATCGCTGATCGTCTGGGCGATCCGCGAAGGCCGCCAGTGCGCCCGTGCAGTGGATGAGTTCCTGATGGGTTCGTCAGTATTGCCACGCTAAATTAACCCGGAAAATAACAATGAACTTCAAGCTTAAGAACGATACCTTTTTGCGTGCCCTGCTGCGCCAACCGACCGAATACACCCCGCTGTGGATGATGCGTCAGGCCGGTCGCTACCTGCCTGAATACCGCGCCACGCGCAAGGAAGCGGGCAGCTTCCTCGGCCTGTGCAAGAACCCCAACTACGCCACCGAAGTCACGCTGCAACCGCTGGAGCGTTTTCCGCTGGACGCGGCCATCCTGTTCTCCGACATCCTGACCATCCCCGATGCGATGGGTCTGGGTCTGTATTTTTCCGAAGGCGAGGGCCCCAAGTTCGAACGCCCCTTGCGCAGCGCAGCCGAGATTCTGGCGTTGCGTCCCGCCGACACTGACAAGGATTTGCGCTATGTTACCGATGCGGTCAGCCAGATACGCAAGGCACTGGACGGCAGCGTGCCCCTGATTGGTTTTTCCGGCAGCCCGTTCACCTTGTCTTGCTACATGGTGGAAGGCGGCGGCAGCGACGACTACGCCAAGGTCAAGACCCTGATGTACAACGAGCCCAAGCTGATGCACCACATCCTCGAAGTGACCACGCAGTCGGTCATCAACTACCTGAACGCGCAGATCGAAGCGGGCGCGCAAGCCGTGATGATCTTCGACTCATGGGGCGGCGTGTTGTCGCATGCGGCCTTCCACGAGTTCTCGCTGCCCTACACGCAGCGCATCGTCGATGGTCTGATCAAAGAGAAGGACGGCGTGCGTATTCCGTCCATCGTGTTCACCAAGGGTGGCGGTCTGTGGATAGAGAGCATCGCCAATATCGGCTGTGACGCGGTCGGTCTGGATTGGACCATGGACATCGGCATCGCGCGCCAGAAGGTCGGCCACAAAGTCGCCCTGCAAGGCAATCTCGACCCGGTCGTGCTGTTCGCCTCACCCGATGCGATACGCAACGAAGTCGAAAAAGTGCTGGGCAGCTACGGCTACGGTAGCGGTCACGTGTTCAACCTCGGCCACGGCATTTCGCAACACACCAACCCGGAACACGCGGCGGCATTGGTGCAAGCGGTGCATGAGCTGAGCCGCAAGTACCACTAAGGGCATCTCGCAAAAGTAAAAGCCGCAGCTCACCGCTGCGGCTTTTTTACGCCCGGAACTTTTCGTATTACAATGCAATTTCCTGTAATACCACCGCGAGGCAGCCATGACCACCACACTCACCAGCAAAGGCCAAGTCACCATTCCCAAGCAAATCCGCGACGCGCTCGATATGGCGGCGGGGTGTGCGGTGCAATTCGCGGTGAACAGCGACGGCGAAGTGGTGCTGCATAAAGCCAATGCGCGCGCCAGCCGCAAGCCGGATCGCTTCGATGCCGCACGCGGCAAGGCGGACATCAAATGGCGCACCGATGAATTGATGGCCTTGTTGCGCGGCAAAGACTGATGTTGCTGGTCGATACCAATGTGCTAATCGACGTGCTGCAAGACGATCCAACATGGGCGGATTGGTCTGTCGCGCAATTGCGCGCGCAAGCAAAAGTCCATGCGCTCTCTATCAACCCCGTTATTTATGCCGAGTTATCGCTTAATTTTTCGCACGTGGAAATGTTGGACAAAACGCTCGAAAAAATGCGCTTGAGCATGTCGGAATTGCCCCGCCCCGCCTTGTTTTTGGCGGGCAAAGCTTTTGCACAATACCGTCATCGCGGTGGCAAAGGCAACAACGTCCTCGCTGATTTTTTCATCGGCGCGCACGCCGCCGTAGCGGGTTGTTCATTGCTGACCCGCGACAGCAAACGCTATCAAAGTTATTTCCCCACCGTAAAGCTGATTGCGCCATGAGCTTATATACCCAACTTCAATCTGCGCGTAGCGAAGAAGATGTTAAAGACGCGTACATCAA
This sequence comes from Gallionella sp., assembly GCA_013044075.1. Taxonomy (GTDB): domain Bacteria; phylum Pseudomonadota; class Gammaproteobacteria; order Burkholderiales; family Gallionellaceae; genus Gallionella. Next base: position 5,107 of record JABEVG010000040.1, on the reverse strand, counting down.
AGCGTTGGGGCTCAAGGGGTACACCAAAGGGCTGATTGACATCCGCACCAAAGAAATTTGGTTTGAGGCGAAAGACACCGGAAAACATTCCAGTTAGGCGATGTTCACGCAGCTCTTGCATTACGTGCAAGACGCGCTGAACAAAGGCGAACAGATTCCGCCGTTCCTCGCCGTCATCGACACCGAAAAAGCCGCACTGATGAAGAGTGCCGACGTGTTGCCATTCCTGAAAAAGAAAACCGTGAAATGGGGCAAATCCGCCAGCCAATACACGCAGGAAGCATTGGCGGAAATCTCCGCCTATATCGGCACGCATTTCGTCTCGTTCAAGATATCCACGCATGAAGACGAGTTCATCAGCACCGTCAAAACCGCGATCAAATCCGGCGACATCATCCGCACCCAGATTACGCCCGATAACCTCAAGCAAGTTTTTGACAAATGGGTGGTGATGATCGGCCGTGAAATTGGCGGTGTGGAAGAAGACGATTATGCGCTGCTGTTCTTCGCCGACATCATGAGCGATGGCACGGTTTCGACTCATGACAACTTGCCCGCCGAATTGCTGCACAAGAACAATGCGCCTGTCTTTAGCCTGGGCGGAAAGATGTATGAGCTGGGCAACAAAGAAGGTTATCGCCAGTTCTGGGCGATCTATCACAGGCCACCCAAAGCAGAATATCGTGATTATCTGCTGGAACGTCGCGACAGCCTGATACCGCTGGATGAGCGCAGTTTCAAAGGCGCGTACTACACACCGCTCGCGGTGGTGGACAAAGCCTATGACACACTCGCCGAGACACTGGGCAAGAACTGGCAAAAAGAATACATCGTGTGGGATATGTGCTGCGGCGTGGGCAACCTCGAAGTCAAGCACAGCAACCCGCGCAACATCTACATGTCCACGCTGGACGAAGCCGACGTGGACGTGATGAAAGCCACCAAGACCTGCGTCGCCGCGACACGTTTTCAATACGATTATTTGAATGACGATATTGTTGACTCTTTCACCGTTCGCCCCGAGCCTGTCGAAGGGTGTGGTTCGACAAACTCACTACGAACGGTGGGGAGTATTGATTACAGCCTCACCAACAAAGTGCCGCCGGGATTGCGCAAAGCGATAGCCGAAGGGAAGAAGATTTTGGTGTTGATTAATCCGCCGTATGCGGAGGCAACCAATTCTGACAATATGACGCTAGGAGTAGACACCAAAACAAAAGCTGGCGTGGCGAAAACCAAGTTTGCTACAAACTCAATGCCGTTGTATGGCAAAGCCAGCAACGAATTATTTACGCAATTTGTCGCACGAATCGCGCAAGAAATCCCGGCTGCAACATTGGCGATGTTTAGCACATTGAAGTATGTGAGCGCGCCAACACTTGATAAGTTTCGAGATGCTTGGCAAGCAAAATACTTGGGGGGATTTGTGGTGCATAGCCAAGCTTTCGATGGTTTGAATGGCGATTTCCCTATTGGTTTTTTGGTATGGCAAACCAACCAAAACGCACGCAATAAAACACCAATAACTGAAATTTCTGTTGAGGTCTTGGACAAGAATGCAAAAGCTATTGGCGAGAAAAACTTTTACAACATCTCCACTGCCCCCCTATTAACGGATTGGGTTGATAGACCAGCAACAAATAGCACAGATGCCGTCCCATTAAAAAATGCAATCGTACCGGCGACAGCAACCAAAGATTTACGCGGTACAAAATGGGCAGATGGAGCAATCGCATGGATGAATTGTGCTGGAAATGACTTGCAGCAAGCTAGTAAGTTAACAATGATTCTTTCGTCTGGATTTGGTAGTGGACGTGGTTTTTTTGTGACCCATGAGAACCTTTGGCAAGCCGCGATTGTGTTCGCCGTGCGCCGCTTAATAAAACCAACCTGGCTCAACGACCGCGACCAGTTTTTACAACCCACGCAACCGCTTTCCGACGAGTTTAAATCCGATTGTTTGCTATGGATGTTGTTCAACGGCAGCAATCTCACCGCCGGTGCAAATGACCTCGAATGGAACGGCAAGAAATGGTCGCTGGTGAACCACTTCATTCCGTACACCGAAGCCGAAATCGGTGCGCCGGACCGGTTTGAATCGGATTTCATGGTGCAGTATTTGGCGGATAAAAAATTATCCACCGAGGCTCAAAGCGTACTCGATGCCGGTCGCACTTTGTGGCAAGCGTATTTTTCCCACACCGACGTGCGCACCGTGCGCGATGAATTGAAATTGAATCGTCCCGATGTGGGCTGGTATCAAATCCGTAACGCCATAAAAGCTCGTAACGCCAGCGGAGACGCCGTCCCCGTGGATTTCAACCCGTTTGAAATTGCGTACAAAACCCTGAGCGAAAAACTGCAACCGCAAGTGTTTGAGTTGGGCTTCTTGCGATGATGTGCGCAAGCCCCTTAGGCGGTCATGCCGCCGAACCCAAAAAGAGACTCGCGCTTTACTTTCAAACAAGTGTTTGATACGCTTGCCCTGAAATTCAAAATTCATTTAGCGGAGAACTTCTTGCAAGGCCACGAGTTCAAGTTGAATTTATAGACTGGAAAACGATAGGGGTGGATGGCCATTGCTGGCGAGATGAAGGTTCAAAAGATTTTATTTTATCGACAGCCGAGATGAATAGCGCGCAACGCAATTATCCAAATCTGGCGAGTCGTGCGGTACGAAGTGCTGCAGACGGGGAGTTTTGCAAGAGGCTCCAGATTGTTGGAAAGATACCATCCCTTACGCTTTGCTAATAATGTCATTCACTACTCATTTAACTAAATAAACCAAGGCTATATTTTGAACGCGCCAGTAAGAAAAACTGCCATAGCTTCTGCATTGGCTCTGTGGATGACAGGATGCATGGTGGGGCCGGATTTTCAACGGCCTGCCCCCCCTTCTGTGAAAGCCTACACAAAATCGCCGCTACCCGGTCACTCGATTTCGCCAGAAGCTGATGACGGCATATCACAGAAGCTATTGGAGGGGCGCGATATCCCCGCGCAGTGGTGGACGCTGTTTCATTCACCAGCTCTGAACCATCTTGTGGAACAGGCGTTGAAATCAAATCCTAGTCTGGAAGCTGCGCAGGCCACGTTACGTCAGGCGCAGGAAAATGTCTATGCAGCACAAGGGACTCTGTACCCTTCCGTCAATGCAAACGGTTCGGCTGCCCGGCAAAAGTTCGTTGGCGCGCAGTTTGGTCAACCGTCTTTCCCTGGTTCGATATTTAGTCTGTATGGTGCTTCGGTCAGTGTTTCCTACGGTGTGGACTTGTTTGGTGGGGCTCGCAGGACGCTAGAGACTATGGGGGCACAAGCAGAGTTCGAGAACTTTCAGCTCGAGGGGGCATATTTAACACTGACCTCAAATGTGGTGACCACGGCCGTGCAAGAAGCTTCGTTGCGCGCCCAAATCGCAGCAACCCGGGAAATCATTGACTCGGAGTCCCAGCTGCTCGATATACTGGAGCGTCAGTTTGACGTGGGTGCGGTTCCGATCACCAGTGTCTTGGCACAAAAAACTGCTTTGGCCCAAACCCAAGCGAGTCTGCCGGTGTTAGAGAAACAACTAGCGCAGATCCGCAATCAATTAGGCACGCTGGCCGGTTACTTTCCAAGTGAAAACTCTTTGGAAGAGTTCAATCTTGAAATGTTGCAACTCCCGCATGAATTGCCGATTAGCCTGCCTTCTAATCTGGTCGAACAGCGTCCAGACATCCGCGCGTCGGAGTCATTGTTGCATGCTGCCAGTGCTCGGATCGGCGTAACCACTGCCAACATGTTGCCGCAATTCACCATCAACAGTAACGTTGGTTCAATGGCCACCACTCCCGGCGGTCTATTCTCTGCTGGATCAGGTATATGGAGTCTCGGGGGAAATCTGGTTCAGCCTATATTCAACGGGGGCACGCTGCTGCACGAGCGCCGTGCAGCGATTGCAGCCTACGATGGAGTGGCCGCGCAATATCGAAGCGTTGTGTTGTCGGCTTTCCAGGATGTGGCCAATGTGCTGAATGCATTGCAATCTGATACGAAGATATTTCAATCGCAAACTCTGGCTTCACGGTCGGCTGCCGATAATCTTGAGATTTCTCGTAAACAATATCAAATCGGTGCGGCAAACTATCTGGTGTTGCTCAATGCCCAGCAGTCATATCAGCAAACCCGGATTGCCTTAGCGCAAGCAAGTGCCAGCCGATATGCGGATACCGCCGCTTTGTTCCAATCCTTGGGTGGCGGATGGTGGAATCGTAATGACACGGACAGTGTCGTGTCCAAGCAAAAAACAGGAGACAACAAGCATGAAGATTAAACTCGATCGAGAACTGACCCAACAGAGAGGGCCGCAATGAGAAAACGGATGATAATCATGCTCGTTTTAGCCAGCCTGGTATTCGGCGGTATATTCGGCTATCAGGCATTTAAGGGGCACATGATGAAAAAATTCATGTCATCCGTGGGTGGTGCCGCACAGACTGTTTCGACCATGAAAGCCGGATATCAGGAATGGCTACCACAACTCGACGCAGTCGGCAGTTTGCATGCAATTGATGGTACTGAGGTCAGTCCAGAAGTATCGGGTACGGTTTCCGCCATTCATTTTAAGCAGGGTGAGGACGTACAAAAAGGGAAAGTACTCGTCGAACTGATTGCTGACGATGACATTGCCAAGCTCCATGCGCTTCATGCCGCCTCCAACATAGCCAAGATCATTTACGAACGCGATAAGTTGCAACTCGGATTCCAAGCCATAAGTCAACAGACGTTGGAGATGGATGAGGCGACCCTCGCTCAAGCTAAAGCTAACGAAGCTCAACAGCAGGCACTGGTGAATAAAAAATCTATTTCCGCACACTTTGCGGGGCGGGTTGGTGTGCGCATGGTAAGCGTTGGTCAATATCTGAGTGCCGGTACGCCAATCGTTTCGTTGCAAGCACTGGATCCAATCTACTTGGATTTTTCGATCCCACAGCAAAATATCAGTTTGATCCATCATAAGCAAAAGGTGACTGCCAAGACGGATGCTTATCCCGGCGAATCGTTTGACGGAGAGATTACAGTGGTTAATCCCGAAGTGGACAGCGGCACACTCAATGTGAAGGTGCGT
>JABEVG010000039.1 GCA_013044075.1 Gallionella sp. | reverse complement strand
GGGGGTATAGCTCAGCTGGTAGAGCGCTTGCATGGCATGCAAGAGGTCAGCGGTTCGACTCCGCTTATCTCCACCAAAGAGCAGTAGTTGCAGCACACAAAGTCCCCATCGTCTAGAGGCCTAGGACATCGCCCTTTCACGGCGGTAACACGAGTTCGAATCTCGTTGGGGACGCCAATAAATAAAAAGATGCTCAGCAATGAGCATCTTTTTTTGCGTCCTTATTCAAGTCATTTTCTATGGGTTCGTAATTTCACGTCACCATTGGAAGACTATTTTTCGGGGGAAGGTCAATGTTAGTGCCGATTGAAATGTGACCCAGAACAGGTTGCTGTTTTTGGAACAAAAACTGCGCGTAAATATACCAGATTGTGATTGTGGGTTTGAAGTTTTGAAATGCGCGGTGGAGTTCATGAAGGTGTGCAGGCCGCGATGAACTCCCCGCGCGAGTCTATTTAGAACGACTTATCAGGTGGTGTTTCTTTTCCACCTTTGCGTGTTTGCGTCAGGGCTAGCCGAGCAACTGGCGCACATGGTCGCGTTCTTCCACCAATTCACGATAGCTGTCTTCCATGTGTTTGCGGCCGAGTTCGCTGATGGGCAGTCCTTGTACGATGCTGTAATGCCCGTTTTTACAGGTCACAGGGAAGCCGTACAGCACGCCTTCGGGTATGCCGTAGCTGCCGTCGGACGGCACGCTCATGGTCACCCAATCGTTGTGATGCGAGCTGAGCATCCAGTCATGGATGTGCGTGACAGCTGCATTGGCGGCGCTGGCGGCACTCGATAAGCCGCGCGCGGCAATCACGGCCGCGCCGCGTTTTTGCACGGTGGGAATGAATTCATTTTCCACCCAGTCCTGATCCGGCAGGATGTCGCGCACCAGACGACCGCGTATCTCGGCATGGTCCAGGTCGGGATATTGCGTACCCGAGTGGTTGCCCCAGATGATCATTTTTTTCACATCACGGATAGGTTGGAATAATTTCTGAGCGACTTGCGCAATCGCGCGGTTGTGGTCGAGACGCATCATCGCGGTGAAGTTGCGCGGGTCGAGATCGGGCGCGTTCTTCATGGCGATGAGCGCGTTGGTGTTGGCGGGATTGCCCACCACCAGTACTTTTACATGACGCGCCGCATGCTCGTTGAGCAACTTTCCCTGCGCGGAAAAGATTGCACCATTTGCTTCGAGCAGGTCTTTGCGTTCCATGCCGGGGCCGCGCGGGCGCGCACCGATGAGCAGCGCGATCTCGGTGTCCTTGAAGGCGACTTTGGGGTCGGCGGTGATGATCACTTGTTGAAGCAGGGGAAAAGCACAGTCCTCCAGTTCCATCTTCACGCCTTGCAGCATCGGCTGGGCTTGCGGCAGATCGAGCAGTTGCAGGATCACCGGCTGCTCGCGTCCCAGCATGTCGCCGTTGGCGATACGAAACAGCGTGGCGTAGCCGATCTGCCCGGCCGCGCCGGTGATGGTGATTCTGACGGGTGCTTTCATGGTGTGCTCCTTCTAAAAGAAGTCAGCATCATAGTAGTTTTAGTTTTCTAATGCCATTGCTTGGGTGTAGCATTGCACCGTTATTTTTTAACTCACGGCAGAGTACGGTAATGAATACAAATCGCCCCAAGCATCTAGCCCTACACCTCATCAAATTACCGCTTCCCGGCTTCGTCTCTATCCTCCATCGCATCAGCGGTTTGTTGTTGTTCGTGTCTTTGCCCCTGCTGCTGTGGATGCTGCAATACAGCCTGAGCTCGATAGAAACTTACACCGTTTTGCGATCTGAGCTGGCTCAACCTTTGTTCAAACTGCTGTTGCTGGGCTTGTTGTGGGCTTTCCTGCATCACGCCTGTGCCGGACTGCGTTACCTGGCGATTGATCTGCACTGGGTGCGCGGCCTTGCCCAGGCTCGCAACAGCAGCAAAGTCGTGTTGGTGGTGAGCTTGATCCTGACCGTCATGCTGGGAGTGAAATTATGGTGAACCGTGTCGTGATCGGTGCGCATTATGGCTTGCGCGATTGGCTGGTGCAGCGCATCAGCGCGGTCGTCATGGTGGGGTATGTCCTGGCGTTATCCGCACAGCTATTGTTGCAGGATCATCCGGGTTATGACGCATGGACGGAGCTGTTCTCCAGCCAGTGGATGCGCACCTTCAGCCTGCTATTTTTGCTCGCGCTTTTTTATCATGCGTGGATAGGTATACGGGACATCGTGATGGATTATGTCAAGCCCGCCAGCGTGCGCCTGGTCATACACACGCTGGTGATATTAGCTTTGATGATTTATTCGATCTGGTCAGTAGAAATTCTCTGGGGTATGTAGGAATGGCAATCGCAAAACGGACTTTCGATGTGGTGGTAGTGGGCGCGGGCGGATCAGGGATGCGTGCCGCGTTGCAACTGGCGCAAGCCGGACTCAAGGTGGCGGTGCTGTCCAAAGTGTTCCCGACCCGCTCGCACACGGTCGCCGCGCAGGGTGGCATCGCCGCATCTCTGGGTAACGTCACCGAGGATAACTGGCATTGGCACATGTATGACACGGTGAAAGGCTCGGATTATCTGGGTGATCAGGATGCCATCGAGTTCATGTGCCGCGCCGCGCCCGAGGTGGTGTATGAGCTGGAACACTTCGGCATGCCCTTCGATCGGCTGGACAGCGGCAAGATCTATCAGCGCCCGTTCGGCGGACACATGCAGGATTACGGCAAGAATCCGGTGCAGCGCGCTTGTGCGGCTGCCGATCGCACCGGCCACGCCTTGCTGCATACCCTGTATCAGCAGAACGTCAAAGCCAACACCAATTTTTTCGTCGAATGGATGGCTCTTGATCTGATCCGCGATGCGGAGGGCGATGTGGTGGGCGTGACCGCGATGGAGATAGAGACCGGCGAAGTGATGGTCTTCCACGCGCGCGCCGTTCTGTTCGCCACCGGCGGTGCGGGGCGTATCTTTGCTTCCAGCACCAATGCCTTCATCAATACCGGCGACGGTCTGGGCATGGCGGCACGTGCCGGTCTGCCGTTGGAAGACATGGAGTTCTTCCAGTTTCACCCCACCGGCGTGTACGGCGCGGGCGTGCTCATCACCGAAGGGGTGCGCGGCGAGGGCGGTTATCTGGTGAATAAGGACGGCGAACGTTTTATGCCCAAGTACGCGCCGAATGCCAAAGATCTGGCGAGCCGCGATGTGGTATCGCGCGCCATGACCATCGAGATCAACGAGGGACGCGGCTGCGGTCCGCATGGCGACCACGTCATGCTCAAACTCGATCATCTGGGCGAGGATGTGATCAAGCAACGTCTGCCCGGCATACGCGAAATCGCGTTGAAGTTTGCCCATGTTGATCCTGCCAAAGCCCCGATCCCGGTCGTGCCGACCGCGCATTACATGATGGGCGGCATCCCGACCAATTATCACGGCCAAGTTGTCGCACCCTACAAGACCGGGCCGGATGAAGTGGTGCATGGTTTGTATGCCGTGGGCGAGTGCGCTTGCGTATCGGTGCATGGCGCGAACCGTTTGGGTTGTAATTCTTTGCTGGATCTCTTGGTGTTCGGTCGCGCGGCAGGCAAACAAATCATCGAAGATTTGAAAAGCAATCCGCACGTCAAACCGTTGCCAGCCGATGCGGGCGATTATTCGCTGGCGCGCCTGGCACGTTTGGAAAATCAAAAGAACGGCGAACGTGTCGCCGAAGTCGGTGACGCGATGCGCAAGGTCATGCAGAAACATTGCGGTGTGTTCCGTTTCCCCGGGCTGATGGCAGAGGGCGTGGCGCAGATCAAAGCAGTCGCCGGGCGGGTGGCGCACACTGAGATAGGTGACAAGAGCCGCGTGTTCAACACAGCACGCATCGAGGCCCTGGAGCTGGATAATTTGATCGAGGTGGCGCAAGCCACCATGATCGCCGCCGAAGCGCGCAAGGAAAGCCGAGGCGCGCATGCACGCGAGGATTACCAGTCGCGTGACGATGTCAACTGGCTCAAGCACAGCTTGTACTTCAAGGAAGGTCACCGTTTGGATTACAAACCCGTGCGCCTCAAACCGCTGACCGTGGATTCGTTCCCGCTCAAGGCGCGGGCTTATTGAGTCGACGGATTTCGCTACAAACTACACGCTACCGGCTACTAGCTTCAAGGAACTAGACTATATGAGATTTCAAATTTACCGCTACAACCCGGACACCGACAGCGCGCCTTATATGCGCGATTACGAGCTCAAGATCGAGGCGGGTGACATGATGCTGTTGGACGCATTGGTGTTGCTCAAACAGCAGGATGACAGTCTGTCGTTGCGCAAGTCCTGCCGTGAGGGCGTGTGTGGCTCGGATGCAATGAATATCAATGGCCGCAACGGGTTGGCCTGTATCACGCCGTTGTCCTCATTGCAGCAACCCGTGGTGTTGCGTCCCTTGCCTGGACTGCCGGTGATACGCGATCTGATCGTCGATATGACGCAGTTCTTCAAGCAATATCATTCGATCAAACCCTACCTCATCAACAACGATCCACCGCCCGAAACAGAACGGCTGCAATCGCCGGAACAGCGCGAGCATCTGAACGGTCTGTACGAATGTATCCTGTGCGGATGCTGTACGACCGCATGCCCGTCGTTCTGGTGGAATCCGGATAAATTCGTCGGCCCCGCCGGACTGTTGCAAGCCTATCGCTTCATCGCGGATACGCGCGATCAGGCCACCGCTGAACGTCTTGATGATCTGGAAGACCCCTATCGTTTGTTCCGCTGTCACACCATCATGAATTGCGTGGATGTATGCCCCAAGGAATTGAACCCCACCGAGGCGATAGGCAACATCAAAGATATGATGGTCAAGCGCATGGTATGAAGAACAGGAATCAGGGAGCAGGAGTCAGGAGCCAGGAGTCAGAGGAAGATTTGAACCTATCCGCAGCATCGGGTTTTCTGAATCCTGAATCCCGTATCCTGAACCCTGATGTATTGAAGCGCATGCAGTGGCGTTGCCGGCGCGGATTATTGGAGCTGGATATTTTTTTGCAACCCTTTATTGCGCGGCATTACGCGACATTAAGCGAGGCGGAATTGCGGGTATTCGATGCATTGCTCGATCTGCCCGACAACACGCTCTGGGATATGATGTCGGGCAGACAGGCAGTCGGCGATGCGGCACAGTCGGCTTTGTTGGAAAAAATAAAATCG
>JABEVG010000038.1 GCA_013044075.1 Gallionella sp. | reverse complement strand
GGATGCGTAGAACTCATGATAGTGTCCATTAAAATTAGGTGGACACTATGCTCTTAGATTTCACTTACTCATTCAATGTGGATCGGCCGGACGCTTACCGTTGAGCACATTGCCCATCTTGTGGAACCAGCACCTCTGGTGACTGGTATGCGGAAACACCTCTCCAATGGCAGCCCAGAATCCCATCGCGCCATCCCCTACCGCCAGCAGCGGTCCGGCCTGCAAGCCCCGGTGTTTGAGATCGAGCAATACCTCTTTCCAGGATTCCTTCGATTCGCGGTAGCCGTCGCCGATCGCCACGCGTTCTTTTCTGCCATCCGGTGTGACACCCACAATGACCAGCAGGCATTGCCCGTCCGAGTGTTCGCTGCGCAGCCCGGTATGGATGCCATCGGCCCACCAGTAAACATAGCGGGATAGCGACAGGTCGCGGCGATTCCACGCTTCATGCTCGTCGGCCCACTGCGCCTTCAGCCTGCTGACCACGTTCGCAGACAATCCTTTCGCATCATCCCCAAGCAGCACATGCAGGGCTTCTCCCATGTCTCCCGTGGAGATGCCTTTCAGGTACAGCCAGGGCAGTGCCGCCGACACACGGGGGGACTTCCTGATATACGGCGGCACGATGTTCGAGTTGAACTTGATGCCCGATCCTGAACGGTCCCGAACCTTGGGCACTTTGACCGTGATCGGCCCCGCCCCGGTCAGCACTTGTCGTTCCGGCAGATAGCCGTTGCGTACCACGGCCAGCTTGCCGTGCAGCGTCGTGACGTTCGCGCAGCTCGACAGAAGCTCCACCAGTTCCGTTTCAATGGCCTGCTGTATCACTTGCCGTGCGCCTCTTTTGACCAGTTCGTCCAGGGTCAGGCCAATCTCCTGCGCTGGACTGACCGCCTGTTTTTGTTTATCTTTGCTCATGGTGGATGGTTTCCTCGTTTAGTTTCCGACTTCGACAATCAGATTCTCTACAGAAATCTCCACCACCTCAACTCATTATGCTGAATCTGCCCGTACACCACTTTCGACTGTAACTCCTGACCGGCTTTAGCCGGTGGTTTAAACCTTGTGATTGATAACTAATTCACCTTTGTGAGAACCTACACCCTACATACACTACAACCTACACATCCAGATTTTTAACGCCCAGCGCATTCTTTTCGATAAATGCACGGCGCGGCTCAACTATATCACCCATTAGGGTGGTGAATATCTCATCGGCCGATATGGCATCCTCGATTCGAACCCGGAGTAGAATCCGATTTGTCACATCCATTGTGGTTTCCCATAACTGCTCCGGATTCATTTCACCTAATCCTTTGTAACGCTGGATGTTTACACCTCTCTTAGCCTCTTCTAGCAGCCACTCTATAGCTTGTTTGAAACTGGTCACATTACGTTTTTGCTCACCACGCGTAACGTAAGCACCCACTTTAATAAATCCGTTAAGTATGTCAGCTGCCTGACGAATTTGCACATAGTCTCCCCCTTTAAGGAAGTCACGATCCATATAACTGACCGAGAAATTGCCGTGAAAGAGCTTTTCTAAACGCAGACGATATTCGCCGCCACCTTCAATGTCTACAGCAACCTTGATGCTGCCGCCACATTCGGCTTCCAATAACTGGGCACTGCGTTGCGCCTCTTGTACATCATCTAATGATAGGGCAGGTAAGGCCAATAGCGCATGACTAGCCTCCGGTGCAATGAACCGAGTCAAGCGATCTATTACAGCTTCGGCAAGAAAGTATTGCTTGGCAATCTCCTCCAATGGCTCTGCTCGTACGGGGCCTGTATCCGCCGAAGGATATAGCGTTGCATTATTTAATGCTGACTTGAGCATGTAAACTTTCATCTCTTGATCATCCTTGAGATAGCACTCTTCTTTTCCCTGTTTAATTTTGTATAACGGGGGTTGTGCGATATAGATATGCCCACGTTCGACCAGCTCTGGCATTTGACGATAAAAAAACGTCAGCAGTAGGGTACGAATATGCGAACCATCCACGTCTGCATCTGTCATAATAATTATGCGGTGATAACGCAATTTATCTGGGCTATATTCTTCTTTTCCAATACCCGTTCCAAGCACAGTAATTAGTGTTGCTATTTCTTGGGAGGCAATTAATTTCTCAAAGCGAGCCTTCTCTACATTTAAAATTTTCCCTTTAAGGGGTAGAATAGCTTGGAATTTACGATCCCTGCCTTGTTTTGCTGAGCCCCCCGCAGAGTCTCCCTCGACCAGATAGAGCTCCGAAAGTGCCGGATCTTTTTCTTGGCAATCAGCCAATTTACCCGGCAAACCCACCCCATCTAGAACGCCTTTACGCCGAGTTAAGTCTCGAGCTTTTCTAGCTGCCTCACGCGCACGCGCAGCATCTATAATTTTGCCGATAATAATCTTTGCATCATTAGGATTTTCCAATAGGAATGCACCCATTTGTTCGGCCACCAATTCTTCAATAACAGGACGAACCTCCGATGAAACCAGCTTATCTTTCGTCTGAGAGGAAAACTTAGGATCCGGCAATTTAACAGACAACACAGCGGTTAAACCCTCACGCATATCATCACCAGATGTCTCCACCTTGGCTTTCTTTGCCACCTGCTCGGCCTCTATGTAACCGTTTAGTGTTCTAGTCATCGCAGCACGCAATGCCGTTAAATGCGTTCCACCATCACGTTGCGGAATATTATTAGTAAAACATTGCACGCTTTCTTGATAAGAATCATTCCATTGCATTGCAATTTCTGCAGTTATGCCATCTTTTTCACCCACAGCATAAAATACCGCCGGATGTAAAGGGGATTTGCTTCGATTCATATATTCCACAAACCCCTTAATTCCTCCGCCAAATGCAAAGTCTTCTTCCTTTCCATTACGCTGATCTATCAGTGAAATCTTCACCCCATTATTTAGGAAAGATAATTCCCGTAATCGCTTAGCCAAAATTTCAAAATGAAACTCAACCAATCCAAATATTTCTTTTGCAGCCAAAAAATGAACCACAGTACCTTTTTTTGATGAATATCCCACCTCTTTCAACGAGGCCACAGGGTTACCATTATGGAACTCCATAAAATACTCTTTACCATCACGATAAATAGTTAGCTTTAACCATTCCGAAAGTGCATTAACTACAGAAACACCTACACCATGCAAACCCCCTGATACCTTATACGAATTACTATCAAACTTTCCCCCAGCATGCAATACAGTCATAATAACTTCCGCCGCTGAGCGATTTTCCTCCTTATGAATATCAGTTGGGATACCCCGTCCATTATCGCTAACACCAATTGAATTATCAGCATGTATTACCACACTGATTTCATTGCAATATCCAGCCAAAGCCTCATCTACCGCGTTATCAACTGCCTCAAAAACCATATGATGCAAACCCGTCCCATCATTTGTATCGCCTATGTACATGCCAGGACGCTTACGAACCGCATCCAAGCCTTTTAGTACTTTTATACTTGTTGAATCGTAATTATTCATTTTTTCTTTCATTATTTTGTTTCACGTGGAACTTAACCTTTACCAAAACAGTAATATATTAGTAATTTTTATTAAATTCTCATTGGCATAACAACATAACTAAATTCGGGATTCTTTTCGGTTGTTATTAAAAGTGAACTATTTGGATCCCCAAAAGAAAAGGTGATCTCATCACCCTCGATATTATTTAGGACGTCTATTAAATAATGAATATTAAAACCAATATCAATTGCTTCAGCGTGATAACTTGTTTCGATTTCCTCTTGAGCTTCTTCTTGTTCGCTGTTGCTACTAATAACTGTTAATTTTTTTTCAGTTAAAACAAACCGGACCCCACGAAATTTTTCATTCGATAGCAACGCAACGCGTTGTAATGCTTGTTGTATTTGAATTCTATTTATGATTAACTGATTAATATATTTAGGTATAACCCTTTTATAATCAGGGAACTTACCATCTATAACCTTCGTAATTAACGTTATCCCAGAAAAACATGCTTTTACTTGTTGGGGAGAAATTTCAATTTCAATGCTTTCGTTGTTATCACCCAATAATTTACAGAGTTCGATAATTGCTTTTCGCGGCAAAATAATATCTTGTCTTTCGTAATTTTCATCTATATCAATTTCGTTATAAGCAAGTCTATGCCCATCGGTCGCCACGACTTTCAATCGATTTTTTTCAATTATTAACAAAGCACCATTGAGATAATATCTAACATCTTGTTGAGCCATTGCAAACTGAATGGAAAGAAATAATTTTCTTAATTTTTTTTGGCTTAGTTTGATTTTTATCGGGTTTTGTAATTGATTGCTAAGTTTAGGAAAATCTTGGAATGGTAAAGTTTGCAATCTAAATTTACTATTTTTTGTTTTAATTTCTATTTTATTTTCATTAGATTCTATGGAAATAATGCTTTGTTCTGGAAGTATGCGTAATATTTCATGAAATTTTTTGGCTCCAACAGTAATTGATAGTGATTTTGAATCTTCATCGTTGCATATTATTGTTGTTGTAATTTGAATCTCTAAATCTGTCGATGTAAAACGAATTTCCCCGCCAGTTTTTTCAATAAGGACATTTGATAGTATAGGTAAAGTTTGTTTTCGTTCAACAATACCAATTACTGTAAGAAGTGGTTTTAATAGAGACTCTTTTTCTATTTTTTTAATAAACATATATATATATACCTAATACAAATAATAAGCGATTAAATTTCTGTTAACAACTATATTAGTTTCATAAAAACAATATATTAAATCACAAATACTAATTATTAAACCTATGTAAACATTGTTATTAGGAGTGAATTGTTTTTTGGAATAATAGTCAAACAAACCTTGTTCATATTTTAATAACAAGTTATAGGCAAATTCATCCGCTCAATGATTGCAAAAGAATTCTGTAATCCGAAGCCGTGCTTTCATTGCTTAACTTTAAGTTATCTATTGTTTTACATGCATGAATAACTGTTGAATGATCCCTACCACCAAATGTAGCACCAATTTCTGGTAAGCTCATGGGTGTTAATTCTCTGGCTAAAGTCATTGCCACTTGTCTTGGACGAGCTATATTTCTATTGCGTTTCTTTGAAATTAATTCTGAAACCTTTAATCGGTAATATTCAGCCACAGTTCTTTGGATATTTTCAACTGATATTTGACGTGTCTGAGCTACTATAATATCCCTCAGGGCTTCACGTGATGCTTCAACAGTTATCTCTCGTTTGTGAAATTTTGCAAATGCCTCAACTCTTTTTAAAGCACCCTCTAATTCGCGTACATTTGAATTAACGTGTTTTGCAATAAAGAAAGCTACTGCATCATCAAGGGTATAGCCACTTAATGATGCTTTTTTAAGTAAAATCGCAACCCTCATCTCTAATTCAGGAGGTTCTATACATATCGTTAAACCCCATCCAAAACGGGATACTAGTCGACTTTCCAAGCCAGAAATTTCCTTAGGGAATGTATCGCTTGTTAAAACAACTTGTTTTTGTAAATCAATTAACGTGTTGAATGCATAAAAAAACTCCTCCTGAGTTTTATTTTTACCAGCAAAAAACTGTATGTCATCAATTAATAAAATATCCAACGAGTGATAGTACTGTTTGAATTCATCAAACTTATTACTTTGATAAGCACGAACAACGTCACTTACATAACGTTCGGCATGCATATAACAAATCTTAGCATCAGGTTTAATCAACTTAATTTGATTGCCAATAGCTTGTGTTAAATGAGTTTTTCCTAAACCAACACCACCGTAAATAAACAATGGGTTATAGGAGCAACCAGGCGTCTCCGCAACTTGTGTTGCTGCAGCAAATGCTAATTGGTTTGCTTTACCAATTACAAAATTTTCAAAGGTCAGGTTATGGTTAAGTTTGCTGTAAGCACGAGGTGATATTTCAGTGAAAGGTTTTATTCCCAAACCGGGTTGCGCTTTGGTGGTTAAATCAGGAACGACCTTTGCAGCTGAGACTGATTCTTGAACACGAAATTCAAAGTTCGGAATCGACCCGTATATCAATCCTGCCTGTCTATTTATCTCTGAAAAAAAGCGTTCTCGTACCAGGTTCAAAGTAAAGCTGTTTGGTGCCGTCAAAATTAACGAGCCACCTTCTTTTATTAGACGCAAGGGTCTAATCCAAGCATTAAACTGTTGTGGAGATAATCTTTTTTCCAATGAAAGCAAGCATGAATCCCAAAAAATATTTTCTTGCATATGTATTACGTTTCCGACTTCAATTTAACAGGTTCATTCTACAGGGCATGCTCAATGTTATCTATGGCATTAATGAAAATTTACCTTGACATAATTAACGCGACGCGTTGTAATACCGCGTTTTACGACCCTCTTGGAATAATAAAATGAAACGCACCTATCAACCTTCAGTTACTAAAAGAAAACGCACCCATGGATTTTTGGTGCGGATGAAAACGCGCGGTGGACGAGCAGTTATACGCGCTCGACGTGCCAAAGGTCGTGTAAGACTTGCTGTCTAAGAAAAATGGGTTGTGCTCAAACCAACGAATACCGATTTATGAGGGTTTTGATCCTTGCCTAAAATCTAGAAGTTTAAACAACCGATTTTATAGGTTATTTTTTATGCCCAATAATAATGGAAAAGCAAGATTGGGTGTAATAGCTAGTAAAAGGTGTATGAGCAAAGCGGTTACAAGAAATAAATGCAAGCGGATGGTGCGTGAAATATTTCGTTTGCATCCGCTTAAGGATACTAGTGTAGATGTGGTGGTTCAGGTTCGCAATTTTAGCACTTTGTCAGCAGTGGCTCAGCGTATTGAATTAATTAGATTGTTTAGTCAACTAGAGGTGTTATGCGAACGATCATTGTTAAGTTAATCCGCACCTATCAGTTCCTGTATAGCCCACTTTCCCCTCCCAGTTGTCGATATTTACCGACGTGTTCTCACTATGCTTGTGACGCGTTTGCGCGTCACGGTGTTTTTTTTGGTTTTTGGTTGACGATTAAACGCATTTTACGTTGTAACCCCTGGAATTCAGGCGGCTATGATCCGATTCCATAATTCACATATAAATACATCATGGATTTCCAAAGATTATTCCTTTTTCTAATTTTTTCATTTTCTTTGGTATTGGTTTGGGATGGATGGCAAAGATTTCAGAACCCACAAGAAATTGCACGGCAAATTACCCCATCAAACGAGGCCATCCATAAACCAGAAGCCATAACAGACTTGGCCGATCATTCTAGCCCAAGCCAGGAACAGCGGAATGCTGGTGGAAAAATTATCACAATTAAAACAGACACACTGCATGTCGAAATTAATACGTTGGGAGGAGAAATACAACAGCTTTCATTTCTGAAACATTCTGATGCTCTTGATCAATCCAAATCCTTCCAGTTGTTTGAAAAAGGTATTAAAACCCACAATTACCTAGCACAAAGCGGATTGCTTGGCACTAATATGCCTAGTCACAACAGCTTGTTTATATCCGATCGAGATCATTATGAGTTATCCGGTACAGCCGATAAAATTGAAGTACGCTTAACTGCCGTAAACACAGGGGTCGTTAAAGTATCGAAGATTTTTACTTTCCATAAAGATGGATATTTAATAGGTGTCTCGTTCGAAATTTATAACGGGAGCACTGAACCATTGTCAACAGCCGCTTACTTTCAATTTGTACGTGACGATAAAGAACCTGCTGGAGGCATTAGGTTTGTTCCCACCTACACTGGTGCAGCAGTATTTACCGAGAAGGAGAAGCTGCAAAAAATTGAATTTTCGGCTATAGAAAAAGCCAAAACAGACTATCCAAAACAAAGCGACAACGGTTGGATTGGTATTTTGCAACATTATTTTGTTGCGGCTTGGTTGCCAAATGAACATGAAAAACGGGAATACTTTACGCGGAAGTTAGATAGCGGCCTGTTTTCAGTGGGTGCAGTCGTACCCATCCAAAACATATCAGCAAGAAGCGAGGGTAGTGTTAACGTTTTGCTGTATGCGGGGCCAGCAATATCGAGTTTAGACAACATAGCACCTGGACTGGGATTGAGTGTAGATTATGGTTGGCTGACGATTGTGGCAAAACCAATGTTTTGGATGATGACCTGGCTGCATCAGTGGGTGCACAACTGGGGTGTGGCCATCATCTTGTTGACCGTTCTTATAAAATTGTTATTTTTCCCTCTGTCAGCGGCAAGTTACCGATCGATGGCTAAAATGCGAGTCGTTGCACCAAAACTCGAGAAAATTAAAAAGCAATACGCGGATGACAGAGAAAAACTTAATCAGGCGATGATGGAGTTGTACAAAACAGAAAAAATAAATCCGCTGGGAGGATGTTTGCCGGTATTGATACAGATACCCGTTTTCATAGCACTTTATTGGTCAATACTTGAAAGCGTAGAAATGCGTGGCGCGCCTTTTTTTGGCTGGATTCATGATCTGTCAGCCGCTGACCCATATTACATACTGCCCATAATAATGGGGGCAAGTATGATTTTACAAAGCAAGCTAAACCCCACTCCGCCAGACCCGATGCAAGCAAGGTTAATGAAGATTATGCCCATAATATTCAGCGTGGTATTTTTCTTTTTTCCGGCAGGGCTGGTTTTATATTCTATCGTTAACAACATGTTATCAATAGGCCAGCAGTGGTACATCACACGTGGTTTAGTGGCTCAAGGTCTTGCCAAACATTGATACAATAGTGGCAATCTCTACCGCCGCAGGTCGTGGTGGTGTGGGGATTGTTCGTGTATCAGGAACAAAGGCTGCCTCTATTGCGCATCAATTTCTTGGTAAAGCCCCTATACCTAGACATGCTCACTTTGCAGACTTTCCAGATGAAAATGGACAGAGTATAGATCAAGGCATTATTCTGTTTTTTGTTGCCCCGCATTCCTATACGGGGGAAGATGTGCTGGAGCTGCAGGGACACGGGGGGGTAGCGGTGTTGCAGTTAATTTTGCGCCGCTGCATTTCTTTGGGAGCAAGGCTTGCAGAGCCGGGAGAGTTCACTCGTCGGGCATATTTAAATAACAAAATAGATCTCGCTCAAGCAGAAGCTGTTGCCGATTTGATAGACGCGACTACCGCACAGGCAGCACGCAGCGCAATGCGCTCTTTGCATGGTGAATTTTCCTCAGTTGTTCAAACACTAGTTTTTGAATTGACCAATCTACGGATGTTGGTTGAGACAATGTTGGATTTCCCCGAGGACGGCATCGAAGATTTTGGTGCGCTGCGGATAACAGACCAACTACACATCATCCAAACCAAGCTGCGGCAGACCCTTGATGTTGCTAAACAAGGAGGATTGTTAAGGGATGGGGTTCGTGTCGCCTTAGTTGGGCCCCCAAACGTAGGTAAATCGAGCCTGCTCAATCGGTTGTCAGGGGAGGTGGTCGCACTGGTTAGTGAGATTCCCGGAACAACAAGGGATGTAATCCACAAAGAGATTCAAATTGAAGGTGTGCCTTTCTATATTATGGATACAGCCGGCCTACGTGATTCCGAAGACGTAATAGAAAGAATGGGAATCGCTTTAACCTATCAAACAGCACAACAAGCTGATCTGGTTTTGGTTTTACGGGCGGCGCATCAACTGACCGATTCAATAGAACAAGTCCAGACAGATTTTTTGCCACCTAACACCCCGCGATTACAAGTGTTTAACAAAGTTGATTTGTTGCCAGAAGACAAAATAAACGGAAATCTGAGTGGTGGGGTTGCCGTCTCAGCAAAGACTGGTGAGGGTATACCCAAATTGCGTCAAAAACTACTTGAAATGATAGGCTATGACAACCTGGAAAGTGGTGTTTTTATGGCTAGGGAAAGACACATATTTGCGCTGAGCCAAGCGGAATCGAGCCTCCTCCACGCTAAAAATGTAATCGATTGGCCAGAACTGCTTGCGGAGGAATTAAGGTTGGCTCAAGTGGCGTTGAGTAGTATAACGGGCGAATTTACAGCGGATGACTTGTTGGGCGAGATTTTTGGCCGATTTTGCATCGGCAAATGAAATGATTGTTTCACGTGAAACAATCGTTAGGGGTAGAACAGTGGCCGTTGTATGATGCGCGTCCTTAATTCGGGTGTGAGCTTATGAATTTCCCAAAAATATTTGATGTGATAGTGGTGGGTGGTGGTCATGCGGGTACGGAAGCCGCGCTCGCAAGTGCTCGCATGGGTTGTAGTACCTTGTTGCTAAGCCATAACATCGAAACGTTGGGGCAAATGTCATGTAATCCGTCAATTGGTGGTGTGGGAAAGGGGCATTTGGTCAAAGAGTTGGATGCGTTGGGGGGGGCGATGGCTGCTGCCGCTGATGAAAGCGGTATCCAATTTCGAATTTTAAATTCAAGCAAGGGTCATGCGGTGCGCTCAACCAGAGCTCAGGTGGATCGCTTGCTTTATAAGCAGGCGATCCGCAGTCGGTTAGAGAATCAAGTAAACCTATGGTTATTTCAACAGGCGGTTGATGATTTGTTGTTTGAGCAAGATCGGGTGGTTGGTGTGGTTACGCAGATGGGTTTGCGCTTTTGTGCAAAAACGGTGGTGCTTACGACAGGAACCTTTCTTTCTGGGTTGATTCATGTTGGGCAATCTAGCCATCAGGCAGGCCGGGCAGGGGATCCGCCTTCTATCAGTCTTGCAAAGCGTTTGCGCGAGTTGAATTTGCCTATGGGTCGTTTAAAGACTGGAACGCCCCCGCGTATAGACGGGCGAACCATCAATTATTCGGTTATGCGGGAGCAGATTGGAGATAACCCAACGCCGGTTTTTTCGTTTATAGGGAGTGTTGCGCAGCACCCCAGGCAATTGTCTTGTTGGATAACGGAAACCAGTAAGCGTACGCACGATATTATTCGCGGTGGGTTGGATCGTTCGCCATTATTCACTGGTGTAATTGAGGGTGTTGGTCCGCGGTATTGTCCGTCGATCGAAGATAAAATATCGCGATTTGCTGATAAGGACTCACATCAAATATTTCTTGAGCCTGAGGGGTTGACTACTCACGAAATATATCCAAATGGGATTTCAACAAGTCTGCCGTTTGATGTGCAATGGGGTCTGGTCCGCTCCATAAAGGGTTTGGAAGATGCTCATATCTTGCGTCCCGGATATGCCATCGAATATGACTACTTTAACCCGATAGGCCTTAAAAGCTCTTTGGAAACCAAGGTCATGAAGTCCTTGTTTTTTGCTGGGCAAATTAATGGTACGACAGGATATGAGGAGGCCGCCGCACAGGGGTTGCTGGCGGGGCTAAATGCCGCATTGCAAGTTAAGGAGCGGGATGCGTGGTGTCCGCAGCGTAACGAGGCTTACCTGGGGGTGTTGGTAGACGATCTGATAACCAGTGGTGTAACGGAGCCTTACCGGATGTTTACTAGTCGAGCCGAGTATCGTTTGCAGCTTCGAGAAGATAACGCTGATCTTCGGTTGACAGAAATAGGCAGGAAGCTGGGCGTGATTGACGATAAGCGTTGGCAAGCACTGGAGATAAAACGGGAGTCGATCGCATTAGAAGAGCAGCGTTTGCGTGAAACATGGGTTAATCCGCGCATCCTGGATGCCGCCGACGCGGTGCGCGTATTGGGTCGCCCAATAGAGCGCGAGTACGCGCTATATGAGTTGTTACGGCGACCAAATGTGAATTATGAGTTGTTGATGACATTGCCGGAAGTGGGTGAGCCCGTCCCGGATAAAAAGGTTTCTGAGCAAATCGAGATACAGGCAAAGTATCAGGGCTATATAGATAGGCAGCAGGAGGAAATCGAGCGGTCGCAGCAATATGAGACATTGGGATTGCCTGAGGATTTGGATTACCGTGATGTACTTGGCTTGTCAAAGGAGGTTCAGCAGAAATTGAACCTGTTTAAGCCGCAAACCATAGCGCAAGCAGCACGCATTTCCGGAATTACTCCGGCTGCAATCTCCTTGCTGCTGGTGCATTTGAAGCGCGGTTTTCGAGATAATGTTGCATCGCAGAGTATCGTATGAATCAAAATGATGAGTTGCGGCTAGGCATCGAAAAAATGAGTGTGGACATTAGTGCTCAACAAGAGGAGTTATTGTTGAAGTACATGTCCCTGCTGCAAAAATGGAACAAGGTATACAACCTAACTGCAATTCGTAACCCTGGGCAAGTTGTGAGTCATCATTTGCTGGATAGCCTATCCGTTTTGCCATACTTATGGTCAGGCCGATGGTTGGATGTGGGGTGTGGAGCGGGATTGCCGGGATTGGTCTTGGGAATTGTACGGCCGCAATGGAACTTCACTTTGTTGGATAGTAATAGCAAAAAGGTGGGTTTCGTGCAGCAGGTTATTATTGAGTTGGGGTTAAAGAATGTGAGTGTTAGTTGCGCCCGGGTTGAAGATTTTCGACCCCTTGAGTTGTATGACGGAATTATCTCCAGAGCATTTACCGAGCTTGGGGGGTTTTTAAAAGTTACTCGTCATCTAATAAGTGAACAGGGGCGCTGGGCTGCTATGAAAGGTTGGGTCGATAAGGAGTTGCAAACCGTGCCGGTTGGTTGGAGGGTAGATAAAGTTATTTCATTGCAGGTGCCAAAATTAGATGCGGCACGATGTTTGGTGGTCGTGTCTTGTGATGGAGCAAATCGGCATGATTAAAATTCTAGCGGTCACGAATCAAAAGGGCGGGGTCGGTAAAACTACCACCACTGTTAATTTGGCTGCAAGTTTGGCGGTGGCAAAAAAGCGGGTTCTGCTGATAGACCTAGACCCACAAGGCAATGCGACAATGGGAAGCGGGATAGAAAAGCGCGATTTACAAATCAGTGTTTACAACGTGCTGTTAGGAAATAAGACTATTGGTCAGGCGCGTAAAACTGCGGGGGCGTGTGGGTATGATGTGTTACCTTCAAGCAGAGATTTAGCTGGTGCCGAGGTCGAGCTGATTGATATGCCAAACCGAGAGATGCGGTTGCGCGATAGCTTGCAAGCAATTATTAGCGAATATGATTACATTTTGATTGACTGCCCCCCGGCATTAAATTTATTGACGCTGAATGGCTTGTGTGCTGCCAAGACCGTCATGATTCCAATGCAGTGCGAATATTATGCATTGGAAGGGTTAAGTGATTTGGTGAATACAATTCGCAAGGTGAGGGCAGACCTCAATCCAACCTTGGAAATCGAAGGTTTGCTTAGAACCATGTTTGATCCGCGCAACGCCTTGGCTCAGCAAGTTTCGGCGCAGCTAGAAAGTCACTTTGGTAATAAAGTCTATCGAACAGTAATCCCACGTAATGTTCGACTGGCCGAAGCTCCTAGTTATGGCGTGCCTGCTCTCTATCATGATAAAACGTCCAAGGGAACACAGGCGTATTTGGCGTTGGCAGGGGAAATGTTGAATATGCACGCAAAAATAGAATCAGCATGAAAAAGGGCAAATAATGGCTAAACCGAATAAAGGGCTTGGGCGTGGCTTGGATGCCTTGCTGTCAGGCAGTAAAAGCGAAAAAGATGATGTGTTGCGCGATTTAAGCGTGTCACTGCTCAAGCCTGGTAAATATCAGCCGCGTTCATATATGGACGAGGAGTCATTAAAAGAGCTTGCGGCATCAATTAAGGCACAAGGCGTGATGCAACCAATACTGGTGCGTCAATTGAATGACGAAAGTTATGAGATTATTGCAGGCGAAAGGCGTTGGCGCGCTGCGCAATTAGCGGGCTTGTTGCACGTACCTGTTTTGGTGCGCAGCGTCCAGGATAATGTCGCTCTGGCTATGGCGTTGATAGAAAATATTCAGCGCGAAAATCTTAATCCATTGGAGGAGGCTTTAGGAATACAGCGTTTGATTGATGAGTTTGAAATGACACACCAAACCGCGGCTGAAGCCGTTGGTCGATCACGTAGTACGACAAGCAACCTGTTGCGCCTGTTAAATCTTTCGCAATCTGTCCAAAACATGCTACTTACGGGCAAGTTAGATATGGGGCATGCACGCGCATTATTATCGATGGAAAGCGTGCAGCAAATACAGTTGGCAAATAAAATTGTACTTGAGCAACTTTCTGTGCGTGAGACGGAAAAGCTTGTTCAGAAACAAATGCGCGACCCGGAAAAAATTAAACAAAGAAAACCAAGCGAGTTAAGTCGCGATACGCAACGCCTACAGGAAGAAGTGGGCGCACACCTAGGAGTCACGGTAGAAATCAAGCCGAGTAATAAGGGTGGGGGTAAATTGGTTATTGAATACACAGATCATGATCAGCTAGAAGAATTCCTAAATGGATTGAAAAAGTGCAAATAAATTGAATAAAGGGGTAGATAATTTGCGTCACCAATGTTTGACACCCCTGAGAAACGCCGCTATCATGCCGTTCCACTGCGATATAGAGGCTAGAGAAAGAAAAATAGCTCGTCGGGTGGTTTTATTGCAGATAGTGGCCGCGCTTGTAAGTGCTTGTATAGGTTATAGCATTAATGGCGCAGCGGGATTTGCAGTAGTATTGAGCGGTGGGGGAGTGTCTGTTGTGAATGGGGCAATGCTGGCTTGGAGGATGAGTTGGGCATCGCACTACGCCTATGACGCACAACATCAATTAAAGCTTATGTATTTTTACACCATCGAGCGGTTTTTGGTGGTTGTCGCGCTGCTTTGCTTGTGCATTGCAGTCTTGGGGTTGTCGCCGCTCGAGTTTTTAAGTGGTTTTGTGGTGGGTCAGGTGATTTTATCGGTTGGCCGATTATTTTTGAATGGTTTTGTAACTGAGGCAGTGGCAAATAAAAATGTCAAGTGAATTGCATACATCAGCAGAATACATTAAGCATCATTTGCAGAATCTGACTTATGGTCGGTTGCCGGATGGTGTTTGGGGGGTTGCGCATACTCCAGAAGAAGCGAAAGAAATGGGATTTTGGGCACTCAATTTGGATACGGTCATCATGTCGCTGCTATTGGGTGTTGTTTTGATGTTCGTGTTTCGCCGTGTGGCAAAAAAAATTACCCCTGGTGTGCCGGTTGGCGCGCAAAATTTTTGCGAGTGGGCGGTGGAGTTTGTTGATAGTAGTGTGAGAGGATCTTTTTCCGCCAAGAACAATATGATCGCCCCTTTAGCGTTGACTATTTTCTTTTGGGTTTTTTCGATGAATCTGATGGATTTGTTGCCGATTGATTATGTTCCTTTGCTGATGCATCAGTTGGGTGTTCCTTACTTCAAGGTTGTTCCGTCTACAGATCCCAATGCTACATTTGGCTTGGCGATCGGGGTGTTTTTGCTGGTGCTATTTTATAGCTTCAAAATGAAGGGCGTGGGCGGTTTCGTGGGTGAGCTGACGCTGCAGCCATTCGGAAAATGGGGTATGCCGATCAATCTGCTGTTGGAGGGTGTTAATCTGATCGCCAAACCAATTTCCTTAGCTCTGCGTCTGTTTGGCAATATGTATGCCGGTGAAATGATATTTATCCTTATTGCTCTTATGGGTGGTGCTTGGGCCGGAGTGACTCTTGGAGGTGCAACTCTCTACGGATCACAAATATTGCTTTCGCTGGGCTGGGCAATTTTTCATATTCTGATTGTTACTTTACAGGCGTTCATTTTTATGACGTTGACTGTGGTCTATCTGGATATGGCGCATCAAGAGCATCATTAAAATCAATTTATCAACTTTAACTTTATTAACAGGAGAAATAAAAAATGGAAATGGCAAATGCACTGCTGTACGTCGCTGGAGCTCTGATGATGGGTCTGGGCGCGCTTGGCGCAGCCGTAGGTATCGGTATTTTGGGAGGTCGCTTCCTGGAAGGCGCGGCGCGTCAACCAGAGCTTATTCCTATGTTGCGTACGCAGTTCTTCGTGGTAATGGGCTTGGTTGACGCGGTTCCAATGATTGCTGTTGGTATTGCGATGTACGTTCTGTTTGCGGTTGCGCACTAAGTTTGCCAAGTAGCAGCGTATAACTAAAGAAAGGTAGCTTGCATGAATATCAATGCAACTCTTCTAGCACAAACAATCATGTTTGCACTGTTTGTATGGTTCTGCATGAGGTTTGTCTGGCCGCCAATCATGGCGGCACTAGATCAACGCAAAAAACAAATTGCAGATGGTTTGGCGGACGCCGAGCGTGCAAAGCACGATTTGGAATTGGCTGCCAAGCGTTCTGCAGAAATCCTGCGTGAAGCCAAAGAAAAGGTCAGTGAGATTATGACCAATGGTGAAAAGCGAGCCAGTGAAATTGTCGAAACAGCCAAGATTCAAGCTAAAGTTGAAGGCGATCGCATCATTGCTGGTGCAAAAGCTGAAGTCGATCAAGAGGTGTTTCGCGCCAAAGAACAATTGCGTGGGCAGGTGTCCGCGATTGCGTTGGCCGGTGCGAGCAAGATTTTGGGTCGTGAAATTGACGCGAAAGCGCACGATGACCTGCTCGACAAACTCGTCGCGGAACTTTAAACGTTATGTCCGAAGACAATACTATTGCACGCCCCTATGTCCAAGCTGCCTTTGAAGTTGCGCAAAAACAGGCCGACTTAAAAGGCTGGTCAGTGTTCATTCATACTTTGTCAGATTTGATGGCAAATGCGGACATACGCGCTGTGGTATCAAGCCCGCGAATAAAACGCGACCAAATCGAAGCATTGATATTGGAATTGGCGGGCGTACTGAATAAGGAGCAAAGTAATTTTGTTCGCGTCTTGGCACAAGGTGGTCGCTTGACGGTTGCTGCTGAAATCGCAGAGATGTTTGAAGTCTTGCGTGCTGAAGCAGAAAAATCCGCACAAGTGACTATCAGTTCGGCTTTTGTTTTGAACGATGTGCAACAAGAAAAAATCGCTGCGGCTCTAAAGGTTCGCTTAGGGTGCGACATTAAGCTCAGCTGTGATGTGAACAAAGCCTTGCTAGGCGGAATTGTGATTCGCATGGGCGATAAAGTGATTGATGGTTCTGCCAACACCCGCCTTGCCGAATTGGCATACGCACTAGCTTAATGATCGAATAATCGGAATAAGGAAAACTCAGATGAAGCTCAACCCTTCTGAAATTAGTAATTTGATTCGCAGCCGCATCGAAAATTTTGATGCGGCAACGCAGGCT
This sequence comes from Gallionella sp., assembly GCA_013044075.1. GTDB lineage: Bacteria > Pseudomonadota > Gammaproteobacteria > Burkholderiales > Gallionellaceae > Gallionella. The sequence continues at coordinate 60,286 of JABEVG010000038.1, read as the reverse complement.
CGCACGGAAGGCACGGTAGTCAGTGTGACGGACGGTATCGTGCGTGTACACGGGTTGTCCGATGTGATGCAAGGTGAAATGTTGGAATTCCCTGGTAACACGTTCGGCTTGGCGTTGAACTTGGAGCGTGATTCAGTCGGCACGGTGGTTCTGGGTGAGTACGAGCATATCAAAGAAGGTGACACAGTCAAGTGCACAGGTCGTATCTTAGAAGTGCCAGTCGGACCTGAATTGTGTGGTCGGGTGGTGAACGCATTGGGACAGCCTATCGATGGCAAAGGCCCAATCAACGCAAAAATGACGGACAAAATCGAAAAAGTTGCGCCAGGGGTTATTGCGCGTAAATCTGTCGATCAACCGGTACAAACCGGTTTGAAGTCTATTGACTCTATGGTTCCAGTTGGTCGCGGTCAGCGCGAATTGATTATCGGTGATCGCCAAACTGGCAAGACCGCGGTGGCAATTGATGCAATCATCAACCAAAAAGGGCAGGGCATCACTTGTATCTATGTTGCGATTGGCCAAAAGGCCTCGACAATCGCTAACGTGGTGCGCAAGCTGGAAGAACACGGCGCGTTGGGTTACACCATCGTGGTTGCCGCTACTGCATCTGATTCCGCTGCAATGCAATTCCTGGCTCCTTATGCTGGTTGTACCATGGGTGAGTACTTCCGCGATCGCGGTGAAGATGCGTTGATCGTTTACGATGATTTGACCAAGCAGGCTTGGGCATATCGTCAAATCTCTCTGTTGTTGCGCCGCCCACCTGGCCGCGAAGCTTACCCAGGCGACGTGTTCTATTTGCACTCCCGTTTGTTGGAGCGTGCAGCGCGTGTGAATGCTGACTACGTAGAAGCTTTCACCAAGGGTGCAGTTAAGGGTAAGACGGGTTCTTTGACTGCTCTGCCCATCATTGAGACTCAGGCGGGCGACGTTTCGGCATTCGTTCCGACCAACGTAATTTCGATCACCGACGGACAGATATTTTTGGAGACCGACTTGTTTAATGCGGGTATCCGTCCAGCGATTAATGCGGGTATATCGGTTTCTCGCGTGGGTGGTGCAGCCCAAACTAAGGTCATCAAGAAACTTGGTGGCGGTGTGCGTTTGGCTCTGGCTCAATACCGTGAATTGGCAGCTTTCGCACAATTCGCATCCGACTTAGATGAGGCAACTCGCAAGCAATTGGAACGGGGTCGTTTGGTTACTGAATTGATGAAGCAGTTGCAATATTGTCCATTGTCTGTGGCCGAAATGGCGGTGACATTGTTTGCAGTCAACAAAGGTTATTTCGATGACGTGCCAGTTGCTAAAGCTTTGGCATTTGAATCGGCAGCGCATGCATATTTGAAATCTAACAATAAGAGCCTGATGGATGCGATTGAATCAACCAAAGATTTGAATGCTGATAACGAAAAGCTATTGTCCGCTGCAATTGAAAAGTTCAAAGCATCAGCTGTTTACTAAATCGAGGTGATACATGGCTGGCAGTAAAGAGATACGCGCAAAGATCAAGAGTGTAGAAAATACACGCAAGATCACGCGCGCCATGGAAATGGTTGCCGCAGCCAAAATGCGCAAAGCGCAAGAGCGTATGCGTGCAGCTCGCCCTTATGCGGAAAAGATTCGTGCCGTAGCAGCCCATCTTTCTCGCGCCAATCCAGAATATAAGCACCCCTTTTTGGTCAAGCGAGACAGCATCAAAAAAGTGGGCGTAATCATCGTTACGTCCGACAAAGGATTGTGTGGCGGCTTGAATACCAACGTATTGCGCTTGGCAATCAATCGCATGAAAGCGTGGGAAGCGGAGGGCAAGGCAGTGGCTGTTTGCGCGATCGGCAACAAGGCATTCGGTTTTATGAATCGTACCGGTGCAGAAGTGAAGTCCCATCTGACGGGGCTGGGGGATGTTCCTCACGTTGAGAACTTGATCGGCGCGGTTAAAGTAATGTTGGATGCATATGTCGCGGGCGAGATTGACGCGATACATATCAGTTACAACCATTTCGTCAACACCATGAAACAAGAGCCGTGCATGGAGCAACTGTTGCCCCTGACCAATGACAAATTGGGAGAAGCAAAGGGCAGCTGGGATTACATCTACGAACCTGATGCCAAGCTAGTCATTGATGCACTGCTGCTGCGCTATATCGAGTCGCTGGTATATCAAGGTGTGGTCGAGAACATGGCATCTGAACAAAGTTCACGCATGGTGGCAATGAAAGCCGCTTCGGACAATGCGAAGAGCGTCATTGCGGACCTGAAGTTGGTGTATAACAAAGCGCGTCAAGCTGCGATTACCCGTGAGATTTCAGAAATCTGTAGCGGTGCAGCAGCGGTAGGCTGATACGGCCACGGCAGATAGTTAATTACAGAATTAATTTAGACGGGGAAGCTCAAAATGAGTCAAGGTAAGATTGTTCAAAGTATTGGCGCGGTGGTTGACATCGAATTTCCACGCGATCAGATGCCCAAGGTTTATGACGCGCTGACGCTACAAGTAACGGGCAGCGAAATCGTGGAAAACGGATTGACCTTTGAAGTTCAGCAGCAATTGGGTGACGGCGTAGTTCGTACTATTGCAATGGGTTCTTCTGATGGCCTGCAACGCGGCATGACGGTATTGAACACTAATAGCCCTATCACCGTACCAGTGGGTGCGGGAACATTGGGCCGCATCATGGACGTGCTGGGTCGACCGATCGATGATGCAGGTGAAGTGAAATGTGATGAGCGTCGTTCTATCCATCAAAAAGCACCAAAATTCGATGAGCTGTCTCCTTCAGTTGATCTGTTGGAAACTGGCATCAAGGTAATCGATCTGGTTTGTCCGTTTGCCAAGGGCGGCAAAGTCGGTCTGTTTGGGGGTGCGGGTGTGGGCAAGACCGTGAACATGATGGAACTGATCAACAACATCGCCAAGCAACACAGCGGCCTGTCAGTATTTGCGGGTGTGGGCGAACGTACTCGTGAAGGTAACGACTTCTACCACGAAATGAAGGATTCCAACGTGTTGGACAAAGTGGCGATGGTGTTCGGTCAAATGAACGAACCACCTGGTAACCGTCTGCGCGTGGCTTTGTCCGGTCTGACCATGGCGGAAAAATTCCGTGATGAAGGCCGTGACATTTTGTTCTTCGTTGACAATATCTATCGCTACACTTTGGCCGGAACGGAAGTTTCTGCGTTGTTGGGTCGTATGCCTTCTGCGGTGGGTTACCAACCTACTTTGGCAGAAGAAATGGGTCGCTTACAAGAACGCATTACTTCAACAAAAGTTGGTTCGATTACTTCAGTTCAAGCTGTTTACGTTCCTGCGGATGACTTGACCGATCCGGCACCTGCGACCACCTTCTTGCATCTCGATTCAACCGTGGTGTTGTCCCGTGACATCGCTTCTCTGGGTATTTACCCAGCGGTCGACCCATTGGATTCTACTTCCCGTCAACTTGACCCCCTGGTTGTGGGTGAAGAGCATTACTCCGTGGCGCGTAAGGTTCAACAGACTTTACAGCGTTACAAAGAACTGCGCGACATCATCGCCATTCTGGGTATGGATGAGCTATCACCGGAAGACAAATTGGCCGTTTCGCGAGCACGTAAGATCCAGCGTTTCTTGTCGCAACCCTTCCACGTGGCCGAAGTGTTTACCGGTAGTCCAGGAAAATACGTGACGTTGAAAGAAACTATCAAGGGCTTTAAAGGCATCGTGGATGGTGAATATGATCATCTGCCGGAACAAGCGTTCTACATGGTTGGCGGTATTGAAGAAGCAGTTGAAAAAGCCAAGACACTCAACTAATTAGAGGTAAATCATGGCAATGACTGTTCATGTAGATATTGTAAGTGCGGAGGCTTTGATTTTTTCCGGCCTCGCCGAAATTGTCATTGTTCCCGGTGAGATGGGCGAGTTGGGCATTTATCCGCGCCATACTGCTTTGATGACTCGTATCAAGCCGGGCTCCGTGCGTTTGAAGCTGCCCGACCAGGAAGCAGAAGAGTTGATTTATGTTTCTGGCGGAATGCTGGAGGTGCAGCCTGATGTAGTCACCATTTTGGCAGACACCGCTACGCGGGGAGCTGATTTGGACGAGGCGCGTGCTTTGAAAGCCAAACAGGATGCAGAAGAAGCGATGAAGAATCGTACTTCAGATATCGACTATGCCCAGGCACAAGCTGAGTTGGCTGAAGCGATTGCACAGTTGGCAGCCATTAAACACTTGCGTAAACACGGCGGTCATTAAGCAGAACGTTGTGAAAAAATGCAGTCTGGTTTAAGCCTGTGTTGCATTTGATGACAAATTTAAAGCCGATAAATAAGGGGGCTGTCGATGATGACAGCCCCTTTTCATTTGGCCAATCAGCAGGTTTTACCCTTTCTTTTTGGCGATCATGTCATGCATGATAGGAGCCAGGATGATTTCCATCGCATAGCTCATCTTTCCACCGGGGACGACCAAGGTATTTGCACGAGACATGAAGGAGTGTGGAATCATACTCAACATGTATTGGAAATCCACCCCTTTGGGGTCACGGAAACGGCAGATAACAAAACTTTCATCGGGCGTAGGAATATCGCGGGCAATAAAAGGATTGGAGGTGTCGACCGTAGCGACACGCTGGAAATTGATGTGTGTTCGGGAGAATTGCGGGGTGATAAATTTAATGTAGTCGGGCATACGACGCATGATGGTATCCACCGTTGCTTCAGCAGAGTAGCCACGCTCGGCTTTATCACGATGGATTTTTTGTATCCATTCAAGGTTGACAACAGGTACGACACCGATACCCAAATCAACATATTGACCGGCATCGATGCCCTGGCTATCATCGGTGGCCAGACCATGTAAGCCCTCATAAAACAATAAATCAGAGTCAGCTTCGATGTCTTCCCAGGGGGTAAATACCCCCGGTGTCAAATCCTTTAAGCCGAAGTGCTTGTTATGTTCCACCGCCTCCTGTTCGCTATGGACGTAGTAGCGACGTTTGCACATGCCCGTTTCACCGTATTGCTTGAACATGCCTTCGATCTTGTCAAAATGGTTGGCTTCCGGACCAAAGTGACTGAAAGTGTTGTTGCCCGCTTTGGCGGCGTCAGCTGCCGCAGCACGGAATGCCATGCGGTCCAAACTATGCAGGCTATCGCCCTCGATGACCGCAGCTTTGATTTTTTCACGTCGGAAAATATTTTCAAATGCGCGTTTAGCTGTTGTAGTGCCTGCACCGGAAGAGCCGGTGATGGCAATCACAGGGTGTTTGCTTGACATAGTATGTATCTCCTCAGAGGTATTATAAAAAATTGTAGAACGCGATTCTAACAGAGGTTTATTCCCGCTGAAATCGGCGCGTAACAATTGACCTTGTGGCATCAAGTATCCCAATAAGCACGACTGCAGTTGAGAAGTCAAACGCGGCATCTAGTCGAGACGTTATAATGACACAAATATTTTTGCCTCCAGAATAACCAGCTATGCAAGCCAATTACCATCCAGAATCCATCGAGAAACAAGTCCAGCGAGATTGGGAAGCACAACAAGTGTTTCGCGCAAATGAAACCAGCAATAAACCGAAATACTATTGCCTGTCGATGTTTCCCTACCCTTCCGGCAAGTTGCACATGGGTCATGTGCGCAACTACACCATCGGCGATGTGCTGAGCCGCTATCATCACATGAAGGGTTATAACGTGATGCAGCCGATGGGATGGGACGCGTTCGGTCTGCCGGCGGAGAATGCTGCGATGGCCAACAGCGTACCGCCTGCCGCGTGGACATATTCGAATATTGAGTATATGAAACAGCAGCTGAAATCGCTGGGGTTAGGTGTCGACTGGACGCGCGAAGTGACTACCTGTAAGCCGGAGTATTACCGCTGGGAACAATGGCTGTTTGCACGTTTATTTAAAAAAGGTTTGATCTACAAAAAAACCTCGACAGTCAATTGGGATCCGGTTGATAACACTGTGCTGGCGAATGAACAAGTCGTGGACGGTCGCGGTTGGCGTTCGGGCGCAGTGGTCGAAAAGCGTGAGATTCCCATGTATTTTTTTCGCATCACGCAATATGCCGATGAGTTGCTGAAAGACTTGGATACGCTGGATGGCTGGCCTGAGCAAGTGAAGACCATGCAGGCCAACTGGATAGGAAAGAGCTACGGCGTGCGTTTCGCCTTTCCATATGAAATGGATGGTAAGCAGGACAAGTTGTGGGTCTATACCACGCGCGTCGACACCGTCATGGGCGTGACCTTTGTCGCGCTGGCTGCCGAGCATCCGCTGGCGACCCGCGCCGCACAAGATAATGCCAGCCTTGCCGAGTTCATCGACGAATGCAAACGTGGCGGTGTGGCCGAAGCCGACATCGCCACCATGGAAAAAAAGGGCATGCCCACAGGTATCAACGTTACTCATCCGCTTACCGGCGAAACAGTGCCGGTGTGGGTGGCCAACTATGTGCTGATGGGCTATGGCGAAGGTGCGGTGATGGCGGTGCCGGCACATGATGAACGTGATTTCCATTTCGCAAAGACTTACGGTTTGCCGATCAGGCAAACGATCGCAGTGAAAGGGCAAGACTTCAGCGTTTCAGCATGGCAGGAATGGTATGCCGACAAGGAGCGCGGCATATGCGTGAATTCAGGAAAATATAATGGCCTCAATTATGCGGCAGCCGTGGATGCCATCGCCGCCGACCTTTCTGCCCAGGGTTTAGGCGAAAAGAAAGTGCAGTTCCGCCTGCGCGACTGGGGTATCTCGCGCCAGCGATATTGGGGTTGCCCTATCCCCATCATTCATTGCGCGAGCTGTGGCGATGTGCCTGTGCCGGATGAGCAGCTGCCCGTGGTGCTCCCAGAAAACGTGGTGCCGGACGGCGCGGGATCGCCCTTGGCAAAAATGCCGGAGTTCTACGAATGCGCCTGTCCGCAGTGCGGCGGTAAAGCCCGTCGCGAGACCGATACCATGGACACTTTCGTCGAATCGTCCTGGTACTACGCGCGCTACGCCAGCCCGCAGTGTGCAACGGGGATGGTCGATAAAACGGCAGCGCAACAGTGGTTGCCGGTGGATCAATACATAGGCGGCATCGAACACGCGATCCTGCATTTGTTGTATGCGCGTTTCTTCCACAAGCTAATGCGCGACGAAGGACTGGTGCAAGGCAACGAACCCTTTAAGAACTTGCTCACACAAGGCATGGTGATTGCGCCGACTTTCTACCGCGAAGAGACGAATGGCAAAAAGTCATGGATCAATCCCGTCGAAGTGGAGTTGGAGACCGATGCGAAAACACGAGTCATGGGGGCAAAGCTCAAAAGCGACGGGCTGCCTGTCATCATCGGCGGCACAGAAAAAATGTCAAAGTCGAAAAATAATGGTGTCGATCCACAAGCCATCATCGACAAATATGGCGCGGATACGGCGCGGCTGTTCATGATGTTTGCCGCACCGCCAGAGCAGCAACTGGAGTGGTCGGATACAGGGGTTGAAGGCGCGTTCCGCTATCTGCGCCGGACATGGAATTTTGCACATACATACAGTCCCAAAGGATCCGATCTCATTCTTCAGGTCGATTGGCACGGCATTGCACAAACTATCAAAGACCAACGCCGGGAAATTCATCTCATACTAAAACAAGCCAATTACGATTTTGGCAAGCATCAATTTAATACGGTCGTTTCCGCCAGTATGAAAATCCTAAATGCCCTGGAAGCGCACGTTGATGAACGTCCCGCTCCGGGAAGCGACAACACGGGTGCTCTCGGATTCGTAATGGCCGAAGGTTTTTCGATTCTGCTGCGTCTGTTATCGCCGATCACGCCACATATCGCGCAAACCTTGTGGAAAGAGCTGGGTTATGGCGACAACATCCTGCACGCATCCTGGCCGGAAGTGGATGAAGCCGCGTTGATACAAGACGAGATTGAGCTGGTTATTCAGGTGAATGGCAAGTTGCGCGGTAACTTGCGGGTCGCCAAAGATACCGATAAGGCAACGCTGGAACAACTCGCACTGGCGCATGAGGCGGTACAAAAGCAACTCGCGGGCGGTACTGCAAAAAAGATCATTGTCGTGCCGGGGCGATTGATCAACGTGGTGATCTGAGCATGACGTTGCGCGTAATTCTTGTCATGGCGGTTTGCTTGCTCAGTGCCTGCGGCTTTCATTTGCGCGGTCAGGAAGGCATGCCGTTCAAGACGATATACATCATCGCCCCAGATTTGAATTCACCGTTTGTAAACGAGTTGCGGCGCAATCTGCTGATCAACAAAGTCACTGTGGCGGCTACCGCCGAACAGGCGGATGTGGTGCTTAATATCGCTAGTGAGATCGCCGATCAGCAGATTCTGACTGTGGCCGGTAGCGGACGTGTGAATGAATTCGAGATGCATTTTCGGGTGTCGTTACGGGCATATGATAACAAGCAGCAAAACTGGATACCCGCAGAGCAAATGGTGCTGTACCGCAATTACTCCTACAACGACACCATCATTCTTGCAAAAGAAGCCGAGTCGAATATGCTTTTTCAGGGCATGCGCTCGGACATGGTGCAGAAGATCATGCGCCGCTTGAGCCACGCCAAGCCGCAAGCCCAATGATGACCACCCTCAACAGCGAAGACCTGCCGCGCCACCTTGCGAACGGATTAAAGCCGCTCTACGTGGTGATGGGCGACGCGCTGTTGTTGGCTACCGAAGCGGCGGACAGCATACGCGCAGCCGCGCGCAAAGCCGGCTACAGCGAGCGCGAGACCTTCGTCGTTGAGCAATACTTCAAGTGGGCGGAGTTGCGCAACAGCGCGCAAAGTAGGTCCTTGTTTGCCGAACGAAAAGTGATGGACATCCGTATTCCTTCCGGCAAGCCGGGAGTAGAAGGCGCGCAGGCCCTGCAAGATTATGTTGCTAACTTGAGCCCGGACATTCTCACTTTGATCAGCTTGCCCAGGCTCGACAAAACCGCGCAGAACAGTAAATGGTTCACCGCGCTGGAGCAGCACAGCGTGGTTATCCAGGCCGACGACATTTCGCGTGGTGCGCTACCCGGCTGGTTGGCCGGACGATTAAAACGCCAAGGACAAAGCGCGGAATCCGCCACATTGGAATTTTTGGCGGATCGCTCGGAAGGTAACCTGCTTGCCGCTTTTCAAGAGGTGCAAAAGCTTGCGTTGTTGCATCCGGCGGGCTTGTTGTCCTTTGAGCAAGTGAAAGACGCGGTGATGGACGTGGCGCGTTACGACATCAGCAAACTTACCGAGGCGATGTTGAGCGGCAATGCGGCAAGGTTCGCACGCATACTCGACGGGCTGCGCGCGGAAGGCACGGCGACCGCGCTGGTGCTGTGGGCGATGAGCGAAGACATCAGAAAATTGGGGCGCGTATTGCAAGCTATGCAGCGCGGCAGCAATATCAGCAATGCCATGCGTGGGGCGCGTATCTGGGGAGCCAGCCTGAGCCAGATCGAGAATGCCGCGCGCCGGATTAAATTCGCCCACATCGAACGCGCCATGCAACAGGCGGCTCGCCTCGACAAGACCATCAAAGGCCTGCGGACAGGTGACGTATGGGACGAGCTGCTGCAACTGGGCCAGCGTTTCGCAAAAGCAGCATGATGGATGGCTTGCTCGTCATGACTAATTTGCCCGATGTGGCGTCTGCCGATAAACTCGCCCTGCAAATCATCGAGGCACGTGCGGCGGCCTGTGTGAACCGACTTGCACCTTGTACATCGGTTTATCGCTGGCAAGGCAAGGTCGAGACGGCGACCGAAATACCCGTGCTGATTAAAACGACCCGCCCGGCGTACGCCCGGCTTGAAAAATTAATTCGTGCCGCACACCCTTATGAACTGCCCGAAATTATTGCGTTTCCGGTGACGGAGGCCTTGCCCGAATATTTGCATTGGGTAAATGCTGAAATCCAGACTCACAAGGAATAATCTATGCGCTTTGTTTGTTTCATGTTGCTTTGTGTGTTGAATGCGGGGGTACACGCGGAAAACTTCCTGGACCGACTGCCGCTTTTGGGGGGCGACAAAAAACCGGTTTTTCTGCTTCCCGATCAAGCCTTCAAACTTTCCGTATTGGTTCAGGATGCTAATACGCTACAAGCGAACTTCAGCATTACGCCGGGCTATTATCTGTATCGCAACAAGATCATTTTCAGGTCTCTGGATGATGAGACAAAATTCTCCGAGCCTGATTTTCCAAAAGGAGAAATCAAACAAGATCGCAACTTTGGCGAGATGGAAGTCTTCCATCATTCGTTTCAGGCGGCGATTCCGCTGACCACGGCGCGGTCTAAAGATAAGATTTCGCTGGCAGTGGAATATCAGGGCTGTAGCGAGCAGGGTTTGTGTTACCCGCCAATAGAAAAAACGTTCGTGCTTGATATGCCGGGCGGCGGTGTGCAGACCACTGTGCCGAGCCTTACCAGCGTGGCATCATCCGAGGTTCTCGATTCATCCACAGAAGATTCCAGGATCAAACAGCTTTTTAGAAGCGGTAGTTTTTGGCTGGTCGTGACATTCTTTTTTGGGGCGGGTCTCTTGCTGGCATTCACGCCGTGCGTATTTCCGATGATTCCCATCTTGTCCGGCATCATCGTCGGGCGAGGGCATCACATTACCAGGACACATGCTTTTATTCTTTCATTGTCCTATGTGATGGGTATGGCGATCACCTACGCGCTGGCCGGGGTGACCGCCGGTTTTTCCGGTGACTTGGTTTCCAATGCCCTGCAAACCCCGTGGGTGCTGGGTGGATTTGCGACAGTGTTCGTGCTGTTGTCGCTGTCCATGTTTGGCGTGTACGAGCTGCAACTCCCCACTGCGCTGCAAAGCAAACTGGCTGACACCAGTAACCGTTTGCATGGCGGGCATCTGAGCGGCGTGTTCATCATGGGCGCATTGTCCGCCATCATCATGGGCCCGTGTGTCGCCGCTCCCCTGGCTGGCGCGTTGCTTTACATCAGCCAAACACATGATGCCGCCCTCGGTGGCGTGGCACTGTTCGCTTTGGCTTTGGGCATGGGGTCACCACTGTTGTTGATTGGTACGTCCGCCGGGGTGTTGTTGCCCAAAGCCGGAGCCTGGATGGATGCCGTCAAGCGATTCTTTGGTGTCATGCTGTTGGCCTTGGCTATATGGATCATCCAACCTTTGCTGCCGATGGGTGTGCAGATGTTCTTGTGGGCATTGTTGCTGATACTCACGGCGGCTTATATGCGTGTGTTGGATGCGCTACCGCAGCATACCAACGGTTGGCACAAAATGCGTAAAGGCATTGGGCTGGTACTGTTGTTGTTGGGTATTTCCTATTTGGTTGGATCGCTATCCGGTGCCCGCGACATCTTGCGACCGCTGGGTACGATAGGCAAGGCCGAGTCGGCCAACACAAGCTCATTGCAATGGACGCGTATCAAAGATCTCGCCGAGCTGGAGCAACGCATTGCAAGTGCGAACGGGAAAATCGTGGTGCTGGATTTTTATGCGGACTGGTGCGTGTCTTGCAAAGAAATGGAGCGTTACACGTTCACCGATCCGGTGGTACAAGCCAAATTAAAATCCGCCCTCCTGCTGCAGGCGGATGTGACCGCAAACACGCTTGAGGACAAAGCCTTGCTCAAGCAATACGGTTTGTTCGGTCCGCCTGCGACCCTGTTTTTTGATGCACAAGGCAAGGAAATCCAAACCGCGCGCGTGGTGGGCTATCAGGATGCCGCACAATTTGTTAAAAGCCTGCAACATGCCAAGCTGTAATGCTTTTTGCTTATCTTCGGAAAAAATCTAGACAACTCTCCCCAATTTACGGCAAACTGCGCGCATGAAAACGAGTCCTGCTAACCCAGCGAGTCCCGCAAAACACATCTTGGTGCTGCATGGGCCTAACCTTAACCTGCTCGGAAGCCGCGAGCCAGCGGTGTATGGCCGCACCACCTTAGAAGAAATTAACGCTAACTTGAAGGCTTTAGCCGTCAAAAGTGGCGCGGTTGTGCAATGCCTCCAGAGTAATTCTGAGGCCGTCCTGCTGGAACGTTTACATCAGGCGCGCGACGACGGGACAGCGTTTATCGTCATCAATCCGGCTGCCTTTACCCATACCAGTGTCGCGTTGCGTGATGCGTTGGCGGCTGTGGACATCCCCTTCATCGAGGTACACCTTTCTAACGTGCATGCTCGCGAAGCATTCCGTAAAAAATCTTTTTTTTCTGATCTGGCTATCGGTGTCATCAGCGGCTTGGGTGCCTCTGGTTACGAATTTGCAGTGCAATATGCACTGAGTTATAAAAAACAATAAGGAGTAAACAATGGACTTGCGCAAACTAAAAACACTGATCGAGCTGGTCGAAGGTTCCGGTATCGCTGAACTGGAAATCAGCGAAGGAGAAGAGCGGGTGCGTATCACGCGTACTGTCGCAGCTGGCCAGCAAATGTATTCTTCTGCTCCTCCTCAACACACGATGACGAGCGCACCCCCTGCTCCAGTGATAGCTGTCGCCGCCGCACCCGTTGAAGCTGCCAAGCCTGCGGTTGCCGAAGGCCATGTGGTCAAATCGCCTATGGTTGGGACTTTTTACCGTTCTGCTTCGCCGGGTTCCAAACCGTTTGTCGATGTCGGTCAGAACGTCAATAGCGGCGACACCTTGTGCATCATCGAGGCGATGAAGCTGCTCAACGAAATCGACTCCGACCAGGCAGGTGTTATCAAGGCCATCTTGGTAGAGAACGGTCAGCCGGTAGAATTCGGCCAACCTTTGTTCGTCATCGGTTAATCAAACAATGCAATGGCGCGAAAAGCTTGTTGCGCCTGGCCCGGAGTCTCCTATCATGTTTGAAAAAATCCTCATCGCCAATCGTGGCGAAATCGCTTTACGCATTCAACGTGCCTGCCGCGAACTTGGTATCAAAACCGTGGTCGTGCATTCCGAAGCGGATGCCGATGCCAAGTATGTCAAATTGGCGGACGAGTCGGTGTGTATCGGCCCGGCAGCCTCGTCGCAAAGTTATCTGAGCATCCCCGCCATCATCAGCGCGGCGGAAGTGACCGATGCGCAAGCCATACACCCGGGCTACGGCTTCCTCTCCGAGAATGCCGATTTTTCCGAGCGCGTGGAAAAATGCGGCTTCGTCTTCATCGGCCCGCGAGCGGAAACCATCCGTTTGATGGGCGATAAAGTTTCGGCAAAAATCGCCATGAAAAAAGCGGGTGTTCCCTGTGTTCCTGGAGTCGAGGGCGCGTTGCCGGATAATCCTGCCGAGATCGTCAAAATCGCGCGCAGCATCGGTTACCCGGTCATCATCAAGGCCTCGGGCGGTGGAGGTGGTCGCGGTATGCGTGTGGTTCACACCGAGGCGGCACTGCTCAATGCGGTCACCATGACCAAGACCGAAGCGCAGGCGGCCTTCAACAATCCCATGGTGTACATGGAAAAGTTTCTGGAGAACCCGCGCCATATCGAGATTCAGGTACTGGCTGACCAGCATGGCAACGCCGTGTATCTGGGCGAACGTGATTGTTCCATGCAGCGCCGTCACCAAAAAGTACTGGAAGAAGCACCTGCACCATTGCTGGATGTGAAGATGCGCAACAAGGTCGGAGAACGCTGCGCGGAAGCGTGCCGCAAGATCGGCTATCGCGGCGCGGGCACGTTCGAGTTCCTGTACGAGAACGGCGAATTCTTCTTCATTGAGATGAACACGCGCGTGCAGGTCGAACATCCGGTGACCGAAATGATCACCGGCATCGATATCGTGCAACAACAAATCCGCATCGCCGCCGGCGAGAGACTGCCGTTCCGCCAACGCGACATCCAATTCCGGGGTCATGCGATCGAGTGCCGCATCAACGCGGAGCACCCCTATAAATTTACCCCTTCACCGGGTCGTATCACGACTTGGCATACACCCGGCGGCCCCGGCATCCGTGTTGATTCGCATGTGTATGCCAACTACTTCGTGCCGCCCCATTACGACTCGATGATAGGCAAGCTGATCGCCTACGGCGACACGCGTGAACAGGCGATGGCGCGGATGCGCACCGCGCTGTCGGAGATGGCTGTGGAAGGCATTGATACCAACATCGCGCTGCATCGTGAATTGTTGCAGGACGCGGCTTTTATTCGCGGCGGAACGAGTATTCATTATCTGGAAGAACGTCTGGCCGAGCGCAACAAAGCAAAATAATGGCCTGGTTAACTCTGATCGCCGATACCGATGCCCAACATGCCGAGGCACTTAGCGAAGCATTGCTGGAACGCGGCGCGTTGTCGGTCGATCTGCTGGATGCGGACGCGGACACGCCGGATGAACAGGCGATCTTCGGCGAACCCGGTGAGCCGCCTCCCGGCGTGTGGCAACACAACCGCATCAGTGCTTTGTTCGATAACGATCAGGATGTGGCGGCAATTTTGCGGGCTGCGGCCGCCGCAACCGGCTTGGTAAAACTTCCCGAATATCGCATCGAAACCTTGGCCGACAACGATTGGGTACGTCTGACCCAGTCGCAGTTCGATCCCATCCCAATCTCCCCCCGTTTGTGGATCGTCCCGACTTGGCATAAACCTGCCGACCCGGACGCGATTAACATCGTCCTCGATCCCGGATTGGCCTTCGGTACGGGCAGTCATCCGACCACGCGCCTGTGTCTGCGCTGGCTGGATAGCCATCTGGCCGAAGGCGTGAGCGTACTCGACTACGGTTGTGGTTCCGGCATATTGGCGATTGCCGCACTCAAGCTGGGGGCGGCGCGCGCGGTCGGGGTCGACGTGGATAAACAAGCCGTGATCGCCAGTCGTGACAATGCCGTTGCGAACCAGGTGGAGAACGTTCAATTTCATTTGCCGGACGCGGCCCCGCAGGCGACTTATGATCTGGTGGTAGCGAATATTTTGACCAACCCCTTGCGTATGCTGGCTCCGTTGCTCGCCGACGTGACCAAGCCTGGCGGACGAATCGTGTTGTCCGGCATATTGCAGGAACAGGCGGAAGAGGTGATGGCGATTTACCGGCAATGGTTCGACCTTAATCCGCCCGTATTCGAAGACGGGTGGTCGTGCTTGTCCGGGCGAAAACGTTAGGGTCGGACCAGCATGGACGGAACGACACTTTGCCCGCATTGCGAAACACGCTTCAAAATCGTGGCCGCGCAACTGGAAGTACATCAGGGTATGGTGCGTTGCGGGCATTGCCTGCAAGTCTTCGATGCCCGCCCCAATTTCATTCCCGATGCGCCGCACCCCCAGCTCGAATTGGAGATGTCGCCGGCGGCTATCCCAGCGGCTATCGACGAGCCGATCATCACCCAGGATAACGATGAGTTTGCGGACGCGCCTGTTGAAGAACGTCATCCGGACAATCTGGATTTTATAGTTCCGCCATTCGCAACGGTCGGCACCGAACCCTCGGCACAAACTAACCCAGAGGCAGAACAGGACCTCACGTTGGCCGAGCAGGTAGAGGTGAGGGAGGAGGAAGCGGTCATTGTCGCGCCGCCAAAAAAACGAACCTGGTTGTGGGGGCTATCCTCATCGCTGCTCGTGCTCTTTTTGTTTGGCCAAACCGCCTATTTTTTCCGAGCAGAGATCGCCGCGCGCATGCCCGACATCAAGCCGGTATTGGTGAGATATTGCGGATTGCTGGGCTGTACGGTTTCCTTGCCGCAGAAAAATGATCTGATGAGTATCGAATCGTCCAGCCTGGAAGCCGATCCCGGCAACGCCGCACAAATCACCCTGAACGCTTTGTTGCGCAATCGCGCCACCTATCCGCTCGCCTACCCCGATCTGGAATTGACACTCAACGACAGGCAAGACAAACCCGTCGCGCGACGCACATTCAAACCTGCGGATTATTTGCCCCCGCTCGAAAATGAACAGACGGGGCTGCAACCCAATCACGAACTCAGCCTCAAGTTGTTGTTGGATACGACAGACCTCAATCCGAACGGTTATCGTCTGGTGGTGCTCTATCCGTCGACCCGATGACATCCGCCTGCCTGTTTTCAGTATGGGATTGCTGGCGCGTGAATTCCCCGCGCAAAAATATATTTGTTCCGGCATAATTCGCCTGCCGTTCAAACCGACTGGGAGAGTGTGCTGATTTTTGGCACCGCCGAAGGCGCAACACCCGTAACCGCTCAGGCTCAAGAACCAATCGGAACAGGCAAATCTGGAGAGTGCTGCGCAGGCAGCCACCGAAGGGGCAGGCGGATTATCCGTAATCTCTCAGGTATCAAGGACAGATGGGGCGCAGCGCGATTTTCGTGCTGCGCCTTTTTTATTTTCTGGAAATGACCATGACGACTTTGAAGACGACTCCCTTGAATGCCGCCCACCGCGCGATGGGTGCGAAAATGGTGGATTTCGGCGGCTGGGACATGCCGGTGAATTACGGATCGCAAATCGACGAGCATCACCAGGTGCGCAATGACTGCGGCATGTTCGATGTATGCCATATGCGCGTGGTGGACATAAAGGGCGACGGCGTCCGGGCCTTTCTGCGTTATCTGCTGGCAAACAATGCCGACAAGATTGCCCTGCCCGGCAAAGCACTGTATTCCGCGATGCTGCGCCCGGACGGCGGCGTGATCGACGATCTCATCATTTACTTTATGACCGAGCAGTGGTTCCGTGTCGTGGTGAATGCGGGCACGGCGGACAAGGACATCGCCTGGATGAAGCAGCAGGCCTATACCCATGCGCCGGCACTTACTATCACCTCCCGCGACGATCTCGCTATGGTCGCCATCCAGGGACCGAACGCGCGCGCCAAGGTGTGGCAAGTCTTGCCGCACACGCGAGCAGCCACCGAAGGTCTGCAAAACTTCCAAGCTGCCGAGTGCGGTGAATACTTCGTTGCGCGAACTGGCTACACCGGGGAAGACGGTTTCGAGGTGATGCTGCCGAAGGAAAAAGCGGAAGCCTTCTGGTACGCGCTGAACCAGGCAGGGGTGCAACCCATTGGACTCGGCGCGCGTGACACACTGCGTTTGGAGGCAGGCATGAACCTGTACGGGCAGGACATGGACGAGAGCGTCGGCCCTTTGGAATCCGGCCTTGCGTGGACGGTGGACTTGAAGAGCGAACGCGACTTCATCGGCAAGGCTACGTTGCTGGCGAATCCGCCTACACGCAAGCTGGTGGGGCTGTTGCTGTTGGATCGCGGCGTGCTGCGCGGACATCAGCAAGTACACACCGCACACGGTGCGGGCGAAATCACCAGCGGCAGTTTTTCGCCTACACTTGAAAAATCCATCGCGCTGGCACGGGTGCCGAACGGTGTGCAGATTGGCGACACCGTGCAGGTCGCCATCCGCGATAAGATGCTGGCGGCGCAAGTGGTGAAGTATCCGTTTGCCAGAAACGGGAAGGCAATTTGAAGTCGTAAGACGTAAGTTGGCAGTTAATGTTGGGGGTTTTTATTAGCCCCATCATTAAGTCGCGTAGCGACAACATGACTTACGTCTTGCAACTTCCCACTTACGACTTACAACTAAAAGGAAACCAAAAATGAGCAATCCAAGCAACCTGAAATACACCGCTTCCCACGAGTGGGTGAAAACCGAAACCGACGGCACGATCACCATAGGCATTACGCAACACGCACAGGAACTGCTCGGCGACATGGTATTCGTCGAAGCACCCGCTGTCGGGCGTAAGCTGAAGGCGAAGGAAGAATGTGCCGTAGTGGAATCGGTGAAGGCCGCCGCCGATGTGTACGCGCCCGTGTCCGGTGAGGTCGTCGCCGCGAACAGCGCGCTGGACAGTTCGCCCGAAACCATCAACAGTGACCCGTACGGCGCGTGGATATTCAAGATGAAGCCGGATAGTGCGACCGACGTGTCGGTACTGTTGGACGCGACCGCGTACCAGGCACACGTCGATAGCGAAGCGCACTAAAGGCAGGAGTCGGGAGCCAGGATTCGGCAACCCCGCTGCTTCGAATCCAACTCCTGCGCATCCTGAATTACCACCCCTGAATCCTGTACCCCGATTCCTGAATCCTATGAAGACCGACCAATTTGTAAATCGCCACAACGGCCCATCCGGGCAGGACATTCAAGACATGTTGCGCAAGATCGATGCGCGCACGGTGGATGAACTGATAGACCAGACCATCCCTGCCGCCATCCGTTTGAAGCAGCCGCTGAACCTGCCGGAAGGTATGTCTGAATACGCGTACCTCCAGCATCTGCGCGGCATCGCGGCGAAGAACAAGTTGTACAAGAGCTACATCGGTCTGGGCTATTACGACACCATCCTGCCATCCGTGATCCAACGCAACATCCTGGAGAATCCGGGTTGGTACACGGCCTATACGCCGTATCAGGCCGAGATCGCGCAAGGGCGTCTGGAAGCGTTGTTGAATTTCCAAACGATGGTCATCGATTTGACGGGCATGGAAATCGCCAATGCCTCGTTGCTGGACGAAGCGACGGCGGCGGCGGAAGCGATGACCATGTTGCATGGATTACGCTCGCGTGAAGAAGTGGCGAAAAATAGTTTTTTCGTGTCGCATGATTGTTTTCCCCAGACCATAGAATTACTCAAAACACGCGCCAAACCGCTGGGCATAGAGTTGGTCATCGGCGATTTCAAAACCGTCACGCTGAACGAGAACCTGTACGGCGCGTTGCTGCAATATCCCGCTGCCGATGGTGCGGTGCACGACTACGCGGACTTCGTCACACGCGCTAAAGCGCATGGCATGAGCATCGCCGTCGCGGCGGATATGCTGAGTCTGGTGTTGCTCACCCCGCCGGGTGAGTGGGGTGCGGACGTGGTGTTCGGTTCGACTCAAAGGTTCGGTGTGCCGATGGGTTATGGCGGTCCGCACGCTGCGTATTTTGCCTGCCGCGATGCGCACAAACGCTCGATGCCGGGACGCATCATCGGCGTGTCGGTGGATGCCGACGGCAACCCTGCTTTGCGCATGGCACTGCAAACCCGCGAGCAACATATACGCCGCGAAAAGGCCACCTCGAACATCTGTACCGCACAGGCGTTGCTGGCGATCATGGCGGGCATGTATGCGGTGTATCACGGTGCTGACGGCTTGCGCGGCATCGCGCAGCAAGTCCATCTGACCGCCGTGACGCTGGCGGACGAATTGAAAAAACTCGGTTACACAGTGAACGATGCGGTGTTCTTTGACACCCTCAAAGTGGCGCACACCGATAACGTGAAATTGCGCACACTGGCCGAATCTGCCCGCATCAATTTCCGCTACACCGATGACGGCCTGAGCATCGCCGTCGATCAGACCACCGATGCGGATGCATTGAATGCGATGCTGAGTGTGTTCGCGCAAGCGGCGGGCAAGTCCGCGCCGCGCGTCACACAGGTACGGATATCTTCCGCGACGATGCGTGTCAAAGCGCGCCAGTCGGCGATCCTGGGCCATCCGGTGTTCAATACCTATCACTCCGAAACCGAGATGATGCGGTACATCAAGCGACTCGAAAACAAAGACCTGTCGCTGACGCACTCGATGATTTCGCTGGGATCGTGCACGATGAAGCTGAATGCCGCAGCGGAATTGTTGCCGCTGACCTGGCCGGAATTCGCCAACCTGCATCCCTTCGTGCCGGTCGAACAAGCTGCGGGGTATCAGGAGGTCATCGCCGGATTGGATGCCGACCTGTCCGAGATTACCGGCTTCGCCAAGATGAGCTTCCAACCCAACAGCGGCGCGTCTGGCGAATACGCCGGGCTGCTGGTGATCCAGGCGTATCACCGTTCACGCGGCGAAGGCCAGCGCAACGTGGCCCTGATTCCTTCATCGGCACACGGCACGAATCCGGCGAGTGCGGCGATGTGCGGCATGACCATCGTGGTGGTGAAATGCGACAAACAGGGCAACATCGATGTGGCCGACCTGCGCGAGAAAGCCGAGTAGCATCGCGCCGACCTGTCGTGCCTGATGGTGACCTACCCCAGCACACACGGCGTGTATGAGGAGTCGATCCGCGACATCACGCAAATCGTTCACGACAACGGCGGGCAGGTGTATATGGACGGCGCGAACATGAACGCGCAGGTGGGCCTGACCAGTCCCGGCAACATCGGCGCGGACGTGTGCCATCTCAATTTGCACAAGACCTTTGCGATTCCGCACGGCGGCGGCGGACCGGGTGCTGGACCGATCGGCGTGGCGGCGCATCTGGTGCCTTTTCTGCCTGCACACCCGGTGGTCAAGACCGGCGGCGCGCAAGGCATACACGCGGTGTCCGCCGCGCCTCATGGCAGCGCGCTAATCCTGCTGATCTCCTACGGTTACATCAAGATGCTGGGCGGCACGGGGCTGCGTGAGGCGACCCGGATGGCGATCCTGAACGCGAACTACATCAAGGAATCGCTCAAAGATCATTACGCGACCCTGTACAGCGGTGCGAATGGCCGCTGCGCGCACGAGATGATTCTGGATTGCCGCGACTTCAAACGCGAAGGCGTGGAAGTCGCCGACATCGCGAAACGCCTGATGGATTATGGCTTCCACGCGCCCACGACTTCTTTTCCGGTGGTCGATACGCTGATGGTCGAGCCGACCGAAAGCGAATCCAAAGCCGAGCTGGACAGATTCTGCGCGGCGATGATTGCGATACGCGGCGAAATCGAAGCTGTGTTGTCCGGCAAGGTAGACAAGAAAGATAACATCCTCAAACACGCGCCGCATACCGCAAAAACAGTTTGCGCGGACGAGTGGACGCGGCCTTATACCCGCGAGCAAGCCGCTTACCCTTTGCATTATGTGCGCGACAATAAATTCTGGCCCAGCGTCGCGAGGGTGGATAATGTGTACGGCGACAAGAATCTCATTTGCGCGTGTCCGCCAATAGAGAATTATATTTAACACCACGTTGTCATTCCCGCCTGCTCGGGAATGACAGATAGGTAAAGGAGACCCATCATGTCCAAAGATATCAGCAATAAAACCGCCGTCACCTTGGGTGGCGCGCCCGTCACGTTGTTCGGCACGTTTCCCGGTGTCGGCCAGACCGCGCCAGCATTCACGCTGGTGGATAAAGACCTGAAAGATGTGTCGCTGCAAAGTTTCGCGGGCAAGCGCAAGGTGCTGAACATCGTCCCCAGTCTGGACACTGCCGTGTGCGCCACCTCTGCGCGCAAATTCAACGAGGCCGCAAGCAAGCTGAACAACACTGTGGTGTTGGTGATTTCCGCCGATCTGCCCTTTGCCATGAGCCGCTTCTGCGTGGCGGAAGGACTGGAGAATGTCGTCACGTTGTCGCTGATGCGCGGGCGAGATTTCATGCGCAACTACGGCGTGAAGATCGCCGATACCGCCCTCGCCGGCGTGACCGCGCGCGCGGTGCTGGTGCTGGATGAACATGATCGCGTGGTGCATGCCGAACTGGTCGATGACATCACCCACGAACCGAACTACGACGCGGCACTGGCTGCCTTGCAGTAGACAACATGTCGCCACTTAGACAATGCGAAAACCGAAGATGACTTTTCAACGGTCATTTTTGATGTCACCGGCTTTTTAGGGAAATGCCGATTTATTCGTCATCCCGTTAGCCCTACTAATCCCGCCCTAATTTTGACAGCGTAGAGTCACCGCAACGGTGAACGTTAGCGCGTTCCCGTATCCCAATTAATTTTTGGTGACTCGCTAAAATGAAACAGTACAAACTCTGTTCAGTAAGCATAGCAATCGTTTCGTTAATTTGCTCAGGGTGCTCGTCAGTGTCTGTGCACGATCCTTTTGCCATACAGCAAAAGGATGCTGTTCCTGTCTACTATTGTGTTGAATCGACGGCACAGATGAACATATTGGATAACGCGCTTAGCAAAGAAAAGAATGAAAATAAGTTTGAAGAAAACAGAAAATTATCACTCGGTACGATTGACGATTATGTGAATGCAAACATGATCAAATCACCCTATCTGGTGATCAAGAAATTGCCATCCTGTCAGGAGTTAACGGCAACATTGCCCGACAGTCCGACAGCGCTGTACCTGACGATTACGCTGAGCGGTTATGGGAGCTTAAATGAAAGGTGGAAAAAAATATTTATTGGCTCCGGGATTATAGAAGGGGTCGTTCAAGGAGTCGTCGTTGGTACTGCAACTCAAAATCCGTGGCTTGGCGTTGCTGTTGCCGCAGAGGAGTTTGGTCAGGAGTACCTGACCTGGAATGGCATCGATTGGCTGATGGGCGAGACTTATGCACCGGTTACTTTGGAAGGTGGGTTGGTGTCGTCCAAGGATAGCCAAATAATATGGAAAGATAGCTCGTTCATCACCGAGAATAGCGATGAGTTGAAGAGTATGAGCGAAGACGAAAAAAAGAATAAGGAAGTGCAATTACAGGCCAGTTTGCATAAGGCAGAAAAAGAACTGGTGTCGTCTCTCAATACCTATTTGATGGAAGAGATTCTGAAGAGACAAGAGTGATAGTCGGGACGGCGGGGTATCCGAAATTCTGTGTGTGGTCGGTTTGGTCTTGGCATCAATCAACGCTTAATCTCTGGCGGTTGGATTTCGCGCCGAAAACTCTGTGTTTGTTTATTCCCAGCCTAAGCAGCGCACCCAGCGCGTAAACCGCCACCAGCGGATCGAGCAGGTAATCCCACAGGTTGGTCGATTCATACCAGCCCAGTGCCCAAGCCAGCGTGGCGAGGGTGAGGCAAAGCGCGATCAGGGAATATCGCAACAGCCAGGCCACGCTGGCGATGAGCAGCACGAACGCGACAAACACCGCATTGCCGTAACCCATGCGGTACGGGTCATACAGGCTCATGCCCAGAGTCATGGGATAAAAAACCAGAGCAGTTGCCGCGATCAACATCAGCAAGCGGTCACGCTGCCCGCGTTCCGTCGCCGCGTGGCAGGGTTGCAATAACGCCGCCCACAGCAACACCATCGTGGTGATGCTCAGATCGCCCACCATGCCGCGCACATATGCCGCCAGCGGCAAGCCGTTGAAGGGGATGAGCGAGACGATCAATACCGCCGCCACGAGCATCGCCAGATGGCGTTTGGGCAGGCGTTTGACGCGCGGCAGTCGCAGCACCCATGCCGCGATCAGGCTGGCGATGCCCGCGAGTCCGGTCAGATCAGTGTAGTGCGGCATCGGATTCCGTCATGCGCGCATCCAGCCAGGCGCGGTTGAATTGCACGTGTTTGATGAAGCTGCGGTTCCAGGTGTAGACCAGATGGAAGTCGCCGTTGCGGGTCTGGATCAGATACGGATAGGAGAATTCATAGCCGCAATGATCGGCTTCGCAGCGGTTGCGCTGCGCGGACTTCGCATAAGCATTCGCATCGGTGATGTGTGCATCGGAGGCGAGCGCAAGCTGTGCGGAGTTGCGCAGAAAGTCGTCCGGTAGAGTCGATTGCCCGCGCTGGTCTTCCAGACTATAGACCTTGCTCCAAGTTGTGCCGTGATTGCTGGATACCAATAAAGACAAGGCATCCCGGCCCTGCTCCAGATCGTTGGCCACCACCAGCATGCGGCCATCGTTCAACACCACACCGCTAAGTGCTGCATCGGGATTGGGCAGATCGGTCTTGACCGGTGCGCTCCATGTTTGCCCGCCATCCCGGGTCTGTGTGGCGAGCACGCGCATGGTCGGCGCGCCGGTGTAGCGCATCAACACCAGAGCCAGGTTGGGGTTCTCAATCAGCATGACGGGCTGGATGCCCGCTTTACCTTTGCTCAAGCGTTGTTTGTCGAGGATGTCGCCGTTGCGGGAAAAATGCAGCAGCTCGCCGAATTTGCCGAGGAACTCGTGATAGACCGGCAGGCCTAGCGTGCCGTCGCTATAGGCAAACGGCGTGCCTTTGATGAGCGTGCTGATGTTGATGAACGGCGAAGTGACGAGTCGGCGCGGCGCGCTCCAGGTCGCGCCCTCGTCGCGCGAAGTCATGGTGGTCAGCGAACTGCCCGCCCAGCCGCCCAGCGACACGGTCACGTAATACAACCATATCGCCCCATCGGGCGCGCGCGCCGCGACCGGGTTGCCGAGCTTCTTTACATAGCGCAGCAGGGCCTGTTGGGTGTGTTCGCGATCGATGATGCCGCGTTCATTGCTCCATTGTTTGCCGTCGAACACCGCGCTGCGTATCTCGACATCCTGCGCCCCTTCGCGGCTCCCGGCGAACCAGAAGGCGCGCACGCGGCCATCGTTCAATTCGATGAGCGAGGAGGCATGGGTCGAAATGTATTCCGCTTTGGAAACGAAGTCGGTGGTGAACCGCATGGCATCGTTCGATGTGGCGATACTCGGCATCTGAAATGCGGCAAGTGGTGGGCGATGGGTGAGTTTGTAGGCCGAAGTCGCGCAGGCCAATACGATCAAGACCGGCAGCACACGATGGGCAGTGATGCGCGACATCAGCGGCACACTTCCGCAAGCGTGTGCGAGACCACGACTTTTGGCGTGACCGACGATGCCATCAACACTTCGCGGATGAACAGATGCTCGAAGAACCTGCCGTGGAAGAACATGTCGCGCAACTCCTCATCGCTTTGTCGTCCGCGTATGTCCAGACGCTGGCCGATGATCTTGCATTCGGCGCAGGCACTGTCCGCAACGGATGACTGCAAGGGAAGCTGCACCGCGAACAAATCATACCGTTCGGATAATTGCGTCACGCTCAAATTCTGGCTTTCCTGGTAGCCGACGATATGCGCGCCCGGCAACAGGAAACGATGCCCTTCGTCGTGCGCGCGGAAATTGCACGGCACGGCGACTGTTTTGTCTTGCGCGTAACGTTGCGCATCGCCGCTGTAGTTCGCCAGCCTGTTATCCAGCGGGCGCAGGAACGCCGCGAAACTCAGCAGCACCAGCAAGGCCACCACGTTGACGGCGGGGCGCGTGAAGCCGGGCAACACGATGGCCACCAACAACAGCATGCCGCTGCCGGTCAGCAGCAACCAGAAACTGGACGGGAACAAATGTGCGTCGCCGATCCCGCTTTGTAAACGTACCGCCAGCAAGGCCAGGCCGAGCAACAGCGCGCCGCACAACACCAGCGTCGCAACAAAAACTTTGCGGCTGATGTGCTGCCAATCTAGCGCGCACAACAAGGCGACGGCGGGCATGGCGGCGAGCAGATAGCGTCCCGAGCGTTGGCTGGGCAGACAGAAGCTGAAGAACAGAGCCGCGATCCACAGCCACAATAATTTGTGTTCGTTGCTCATCTGGCGACGGTTTTGAAAGGCCACGACGAACAGTGCGATGACGACGAAAGTGAGCAGTCCGGCATTGGTCAAAAAGGCGGCGGTGAAACTCCACACACTGGAGCCGCCCCACAGCAATTTTGCGAGATAACTCGGGCCGTGCGGGTCGAACTTGCCGACGTTCTCGCCGACCACGAACTCCTTCCACACCGCTTGCGGATCGGGGTCCAGCGCGAACCACAGCGCGAACATCCCTACCGCGACGCTGATCGTGATGCAGACTTTCAGAGCGTCCTGTTTGATGAAGGCAAGCACGCGATATTGCCGCTGATGCAGGTGCCAGCCACACAGGCCCAGCGTGACGGGCAGCCCAAGCGCGAATGACTTATACAGGAAGGCGATACCGATGCTGATGCCCAGCAGTGCCGGAATAATGAAGCGTGATTGGAAAGCCTGCCGCCAATATAACAATGCGAAAAAGGGCAGGAACAGCCAGAACACTTCCGGTGCGTTGGTCAGAAAGGGCCGACCGAAACGGTAGGTGGTGAAGAAGGCGAGAAACGTCAGCGCGGCGATGAAGCCCGTCTCGATTTTCGCGGTGAGCTTCCAGCCGAGCAGGAACAGCAGCCCGGCGGTCAGTAAAGTGTAGATCACACTCGGATAACGCAAGTCCCACAAGGTCCAGTTTTGCCCGCCGTGGGTGGAAGCGATGCCCTGCCAGAACAGCAGCGGTGGTTTGGTGTTGCGCATGTTGTCCAGCTGCGACTGCAATGGCAGCCACTCCCCGCTGGCAGCGGTCAGACGGGTGATGTGCTCATAAGGATATTCGTCGCCGTTCTTCGGGATGAACTGGCTATCCAGACCGTAGAAATAAGTGCAGACCGCAAGCAAGGTTGCGCAGACATACCAAAGCAAAAGCCGCGTCGGGTTCGACATGGTCTATTTTTTCACCGCCTCGTCGTCGAGCTCGGGAATATTGGGCAAGGCCATTTCGTCGGCGGGTTTGTGGTGGCGGAACGTCCAGAAGTTGTTTACCAGAAAATTGAACACGCTGGCCAGCACGATGGCGGAGGCGTTGGCAATGAGGTAATGCAAATGCAGCACGAGCAGTTTAGTCAGAATCACTTGCAACACGATGCCGACCCACACCGCCAGCGCGTACTGGCCGAAGTGCAGCAGCAGATGTTTGTCGGGGTGATGCTGGCGGTCACGCCAGGTCCAGGCGCGGTTCCAATAGAAATTATTGACCGTGGCAAAGAAGATCGCCACTGCCAATGACACATTCAGGCGCATGTTGGCAGACTCTATGGCACGGAATAAGAATTCCTGGCAGACGTACAACACGGCCAGATTGACCACCACGCCGGACGCGCCTACCGTGCCGAATTTCATGAAGCGTCGTTTGAATACCCAGGCCAGCAAAGGTTGCTGTGACAGGCGCGCGAACAGACTCATGCAGCCACACCGCCTGCTTGCTTCGTCGCCAGCATCTCACGCGCTTTGGCAAGCACTTGCTCCGCTGAGATCTGCTTCAGGCATTGGTTGTCGCCATCGCAGGGTGAGCTTCTGTGGTTGTATGCGGTCAGGCAGGGCGAGCAGGGCAGGCCGCGATAGAAGCAATAGGAATTGTCGCCCAGCGACTTGTAGAGCGCGGGGGTTTCGGGGCCGAAGAAAATGATGGTCGGCAACTTGGGCGTGAGTGCCGCGAATTGCCCGGGGCCGCCGTCATTGGTCACCAGCAGCGAGGCGCGATGGAACACCGCCAGTAGATGCCGCACCGATTTGGTATAGCCCGCCAGGTTCACACAGGCCGGGTTCTTGCAGAACTCGACCACTTGTTGCGCAATCGCACGATCGCCTTTGAGCCCGATGACCCCGACCGCATAGCCTTCGTCCAATAATGTCTGCGCCAATTGGCAATAGTGCTTCAGCGGCCAGGCACGTATAGGCAAAATGCCTCCGCTGGGATAGATCAGCACCAGCTTCTTGTCTTTGATGGGTGGGAAGAAGTTGTGCAGATCTTTGGTGGTTTGCAGCAATTCCTCGTCGGGGAATTCCAGCACCGGCGTCTTGCCGGTATAGGGCTCGGGCAACAGTTTGTTGGCGGGCGTGGTGTCGGAATCGAGAGCTGCCGCCAGACTTAAAAACTGCTGGGTCAGGTGCCGGTACGGGTTGTAAGTCACCGCGCGGTTGATGAAGTTGCCGCGATACAGACCTTCCTGCGTATGGCGATGAAAACCGACGCGATAGCTTGCGCCGGACAGATAAGAAAAAATGCTGCTGATGCGCGCGAACAATTCGCAATCGATGGCCGCGTCTATCTTCAATCTGCGCAACGTGAAGATCGCCTTGATGCTGTCTCTGACCAGGCTCTTGAAGCCGCTGTCATCCAGCGTGATGACATTCACGCGCGGAACGATCCCCATCAAGTCCAGCACTTCGCGGTTCTTGGCGAACATCAGCACATGGAGGGACGCTTCTGGATATTGCTGCTTCAAACGCATGAACATCGGGTGTGCCAGCACGAGACTGCCCATCTCCGAAAGCAGGATCACCACGATCTTCTTCGGCGCGACGCCATCCGGATCGTTGCTGATGAGGCGATTCACGCCAGATAGCAGCCAGCAGACTGGCACGCCTACGTATCGATCAACTGCGCGCTGGTGGTTAATATCCATGATTGTGTGTCGTTGGTGATGATCCCCGTGCGGGACAAAGAAGTCGCCAGGTCGCTGGTGAGAAAATGATGCAAACCGTGTGTTTGGAAAAACGCGCAAATTATCGGGCATTTCATAGCCCCTAGCAACCAACAGTTGAGCGCGCGCCAGTTTGCCGGACACGTTGGCGGGAAGCCGATTTATCGTTCACACTATGCCGCCCGGTACACCAGCGACAAGAAATTGCACAACATGCCTCCCGATTATCTGCCTCCGCGCCGTGCCGATCTCGACCTAGTCTATCGCGACGAGCTGCTATTGGTACTGAACAAACCGGCTGGGCTGCTGGCGGTGCCGGGTCGCGGCGCGGACAAATCGGACAGTTTGGCGACCCGGGTGCAAGCCGAATTTCCTGACGCGCTGGTCGTGCATAGATTGGACATGGCGACATCGGGTTTGATGTTGTTCGCGCGCGGCGAGCAGATGCAGCGACAACTCTCCGCAATGTTTCGCGAGCGTGGCATGGAAAAACGCTATGTCGCGGTGGTGGCCGGCAAGTTGGAACACGCGACGGGCGAGATAGCCCTGCCCCTGGGCAGCGACTGGGATAATCGTCCCAGACAAAAAGTGGATATGGCGCAGGGTAAGCCATCGCTCACTCGCTATCGCCTGTTGTCATACGATAGCGGCACGCACACCAGCCGCGTGGAGCTGGAGCCCGTCACGGGCCGCACCCATCAACTGCGCGTGCATCTGACGACGCGAGGCCATCCCATACTCGGCGATGCTTTGTACGGAGACGCGGCGAGCGCGTGCCGCTTGCTGCTGCACGCCAGCAAACTGGGCTTTGTGCATCCGCAGCGGGGCGAGTGGCTGGCGTGCATCAGTGCGCCGGATTTTTAGCGGCATCCCAGAATCAGCGTGTCGATGCGCAGCCACCCGCGCGACCGGTCATCCGCTATAATCCGCGGCCATTCGAGAAACACGTTCCTGAAATTAAACCGGAGTTGGATATGCCCACCGCCAAACGTGCAGCGATTTATCTCGCGGCTTTCGTCGTCGCCATCTCGGTGATCTTCGCGCTTTACCTTTGGCTCGCGCTGCACTGGAATTATTCAGAAGGTGAGCGTGCCGGGTTCATTCAGAAGCTGTCGAAAAAAGGGTGGCTGTGCAAGACTTGGGAAGGTGAGTTGGTTCTGGTGTCGATGCCCGGCGCGATACCGGAAAAGTTCTACTTTACCGTGCGCGACGATGCCGTAGCCGAACGCATCAATCTGCAAGTGGGCACACGCGTCTCGCTGATTTATGAGCAGCACAAAGGCTTGCCGGGAACGTGTTTTGGCGATACCGAATTTTTTGTGACAGGTATCAGGGCGGCGCAGCCCTAATGAACTATCGGCGATCTGCTTGTCTACAACCCGCGCTTGCAATTTTGCGAGATGACTCCATGTTAAGGCGGGCTTGGTGTTTACAAGCTTTGTTTCACCCACACACGAGGAATATATGAAACGTTTTCTGATGATCTTGATGATTGCTCTGACCAGTCTAAGTTTGTTCACGGCCACCGCCGAAGCCAAGCGTTTCGGCGGTGGTAGCAGTATCGGCAAACAACGCACCATGACTCCGCAAGCCGCGCCCAAAGCCCCAACGGCCGCACCGGCACCGAACGCCGCGCCAGCCGCCGCTCCTTCGGGCAATAAATGGCTGGGCCCATTGGCTGGCTTGGCAATCGGTGCGGGTCTGGGTGCGATGTTCGCCGGCGGCGGTCTGGGCGGACTCGGCGGTGCAATGGGCAATATCCTGATGATGCTGGTGATCGGCGCGGCGGTCATGTTCGCCATCTCCTACTTCCGCAAGAAGCAAGCACCAGCCGCGATGCAGTATGCGGGAGCGGGTGCCGCCTACAATGAGCCGATTCCCGCTCAGGCAACGTCGGCGACCGGCAGTTCGTTCAGCACGCCAGCACCAGCCAAGAACATCCCCGCCGATTTTCCGGTGGAGAGTTTCCTGCGTAGTGCCAAGACTTCCTTCATCCGCCTGCAAGCCGCGAATGACCGCAAGGATTTGAACGACATCCGCGAGTACACCACGCCGGAGATGTTCGCCGAGATCTCCATGCAGATGCAGGAACGCGACAACACGCTGCAAAAAACCGATGTCGTTCATATCGACGGTGAATTGCTGGAAGTCGCCAACGAAGGCGATTGGGCGGTTGCCAGCGTGCGCTTCACCGGTTCGTTGACCGAGAACAACGGCGCGCCGGAAGCGGTGGATGAGATATGGCACGTGCAGAAAAACCTGCGCGATGACAAAGCGGTCTGGCTGCTGTCGGGCATCCAGCAGACTGTGCTGCACTAACCATGCTCGCCCAGCCGTCTGCCGCCGCGCTGAATCATGTGCTCGCGCAGAACAGTTGGGCGGGGCCCAGGCTGCTGAGGTTCGCCGGAAAGACGGTGCGATTCCATATCGCACCGTTTTCTTTTGCCTATATCGTGTTGAGCGACGGGTCGCTGCAAGCCACGGACAGCAAGGCTTCCGCCGATGCGGTGCTGAACATCGCGCCATCCTTGTTGCCGCGCTTGTTGGTGCAAGACGAGCAGGCCCATGCGGGAGTCGCCAGCCAGGGCGATGCCGCTTTGCTGGCCGAGATTTTTTATTTGTCGCGGAATCTGCGCTGGGATGCGGCGGAAGATTTGAGCCGTGTCACCGGCGACATCGCCGCGGAGCGCGTCGTGCAATTCATGCAAAACGCGCACGGGCAAGTCGGCGATTCCGCTCTGCATCTGTCGCAGGCGGCAGCCGAATACTGGACCGAGGAAAGCCCCCTGTTGGCCAAGCCCGATCAAGTCGCGGCGTTCTCGGCATCCGTCGATACCTTGCGCGACGATGTGGCGCGGCTGGCACTGCGCGTCAAACGACTCTCCGATAAATAGACCCCACCCACCAAGCATGCGTCTCTTTCGTCTGATCACAATCATCTTCGTCGTGCTGCGTTTTGGTCTGGACGAGTTCTTGCTCGCGCATGAACGGGTACGCTGGCTGCGCGTGCCGCTCAACATCCTGTTGTTTTTCCGCAGCACCAAACGGCCACGCGCGGTGCGCTTGCGCTTGGCACTGGAAAACCTGGGGCCGATCTTCGTCAAGTTCGGACAGATGTTGTCCACGCGGCGCGACCTGATGCCCGCCGACATCGCCGACGAGCTGGCCAAGTTGCAGGACCAGGTGCCGCCGTTTCCCTCGGCGCAAGCCATCGCGATCCTGGAAGCCAACTATCGCCGCCCCTTGGGCGAGGTCTTTCAAAGTTTCGAAGAGCTGCCGGTTGCCAGCGCGTCGGTCGCGCAAGTGCATTTTGCTGTGCTGCCGGATGGTCGCCACGCGGCGGTGAAGATCTTGCGGCCCGGCATTACCAAGGTCATCGCGCATGACATCGCGCTGCTGAAAGTCGCCGCCGATCTGATGGAAAAACTGTGGGCGGATGGCCGCCGTCTCAAGCCGAAACTGGTGGTGAACGAGTTCGAGAAATACCTCGGCGACGAGCTGGACCTGACCCGCGAAGCCGCCAACGCCAGCCAGCTCAAGCGCAATTTCGCCACATCCAAGTTGCTGCTGGTTCCCGAGATGTATTGGGACTTTTGCAGCTCGGAAGTGATGGTGATGGAAAGGATGTATGGCACGCCGGTCAATCAGGTGGAGAGTTTGCGCAGCGCGGGCGTGAACATCTCCAAGCTGGCTTCGGACGGCGTGGAGATCTTCTACACGCAGGTTTTCCGCGACGGATTTTTTCATGCCGACATGCATCCCGGCAATGTCCAGGTGGCCAGCGATGGCCGTTATATCGCGCTGGACTTCGGCATCATGGGCACGCTGACCGATAGCGACAAACATTATCTCGCGCAGAACTTCATCGCTTTCTTCCGCCGCGATTACAAGCGCGTCGCCGAAGTGCATATCGAGTCCGGCTGGGCCCCGGCCGACACCCGCGTCGATGAGCTGGAAGCCGCGATACGCGCGGTGTGCGAACCGATCTTCGACAAACCGTTGCGCGAAGTGTCGTTCGGCAAGGTGCTGCTGCGCCTGTTCCAGACCTCGCGCCGTTTCGGCATCGAGATCCAGCCGCAACTGGTGCTGCTGCAAAAGACATTGCTCAACATTGAGGGTCTGGGGCTGCAACTTGATCCCGAGCTCGATCTGTGGAAGACCGCCAAGCCCTGGCTGGAACGCTGGATGAGCGAGCAGGTCGGCTGGCGCGGACTGCTCAAAACCTTGCGCGAAGAAGCACCCCATTACGCCACGCTGTTGCCGCAGATACCGCGTCTGTTGCATCAGCGTCTGCATGAAAAAAATACCCGTGCCGAACTCGACGGCATCATGCAGCAACTGTTGGTGCAGCAGAAACGCCGCAATACCTTGCTTATGGTGATCGCGCTGATTCTGCTGTTGCAAATGGTTTGGGAACTATCGCGCTAATTTTTCCGCTACATGAGATTGCACGGCAATAAGCAGTGCATGGCGGGCGTCGTTTGCTTCGTGGGCCGGATAAGTTTTTCACCTGCGGCCCGGTCAAAAGATTTCGGAGTGCAGCTTGATAAAATCCACACTGAATGCCGACCGTCGCGGCGGGTTCTGGGTCCCGTCTCTAGCTTGTCAAGTGTCTACGGATGCGCTAGACCGATCACCTCGACCTGAATCGGCACTATAATTTCCCCGATGCTAAACCTACTTGAACGTATTGCCGCCCACCCCGACACCTGCACCATCGACAATCTGGCGGATCTCGTCCAGAGATTGCGGCCGGCGAAGCCACACCAGATTGATCGGGCCACCACCAACGTCCGCACCCTCACGCAGTTGCTGCAAGGCAATCACTGCCACGCCGTGGCTTTACGCCGCTACCTGCTGCGTGTGCTATCGGCACGGCATCAGACCAGTCTTTATACCGATACCGGTGTCCTTTCCAGCAGCGGGTTTTTCACCGAGCTGTTCCAGCGTCTCGCCTACCGCCTGCTGCCACCCGCAGTGGATGATAATTATTTGCGCGATTGTCTGGACCGGATACTGCCCGGTAATACCGATTACCTGTGGATGAGCGGCGTGCCTGCGGCAGATTGGCTGGCACTGTTTAACACCTTGGCTAACGCCGGTGAGACAGGGGAAGACACAGCAGGCCAGCAAAAAACGACCGTGCAGCTGCTGGAGGCGATTCAGACGTTGTCTTACCGCATCGGTGCGATGGGGCTGGAGCCGGAATTGATCCGCAACAACCCGGATCTCGAAACCTTCGCATCACCCTTTTTGATGCAGAATGTCGAGGTGCACCGCTACCTTGATGACTATGCCCGCTTTTTAAATGGTGACTCGGTGCTAGTCGAAGATGCCAGACATTTG
The DNA here is from genome assembly GCA_013044075.1 of Gallionella sp. Classification (GTDB taxonomy): domain Bacteria; phylum Pseudomonadota; class Gammaproteobacteria; order Burkholderiales; family Gallionellaceae; genus Gallionella. The sequence goes on along the minus strand of JABEVG010000038.1, from coordinate 27,103 downwards.
CTGGTGATGTTGGACCAGTGCGCAACGGTCGTCACCAAAATTCGCAAAAACACGCTGCACCATGGCACCAGTGTGGCACTTACCTATTTGCTGGTACGACTCACCCAGAGTATCGACCGGTTGCGCAAGTTGCTGGTGCTGGTAGATGTGACCCACGCTTCCTCCCTTGTTCAGGACTGCGACACCGGTACTACGCACTCCCCAAAGTGTAGTGCCGCCTTGGCATTGGGCTTGGAGCTGATTGAGGCACACAATCGCAAATATGCGCTGCGTGAGCTGTTCGCCAGCAATATCAACCTGCTGGCGCGCAATGTCACGGAAAATGCCAGCCGCACCGGCGAGCACTATGTCGCGGAAAATCGCCGCGAATATTTTGCGATGTTACGTTCGGCAGCCGGTGCCGGTTTTTTTATCAGCTTCATGGCGATGTTCAAAATCCTCGCTTCCTACTTGCGTGCCGCACCGTTGGTGGAGGCTTTCCTGTTCAGCATGAATTACTCGCTGGGCTTCATGTTGATCCACGTGCTGCACTTTACGGTTGCTACCAAGCAGCCGGCCATGACCGCCTCACACATCGCCGCCGGCTTGCACAGTCGCGACGGCCGCAACCTCGATCTTGATAGTCTGGTGGAACTGATCGTTAAGGTAATACGCACCCAATTCGTCGCGGTGTTAGGCAATATCATCATCGCCTTCCCGATGGCCTATCTGATCGCCTGGGGATATTTTTACCTGCAAGGACATCACCTTGTCACACCGGAAAAAGCGGGGCATCTATTGCACGACATCGACCCTATACACAGCCTCGCACTCTTTTATGCGGCTATCGCGGGGGGGTGTTTGTTTGTGGCTGGGCTGATATCCGGTTATTACGATAACAAAGCCGCTTACGCCCACATTCCTGCGCGTATAGCCCAGTTGCGCTGGCTGCGTCGCTTGCTGGGAGAAATCCGCCTAAAAAAACTTGCGGGTTATATCGAAAATAATCTGGGAGGGTTGATGGGTAATTTCTATTTCGGGATATTGCTCGGCAGCATGGGAACACTGGGTTTCCTGCTCGGCCTGCCCATAGATATTCGTCACGTCACGTTTTCTACCGCCTATTTCGCCACCTCATTGGTCGGCTTGGAAAATTCCATCACGTGGCAAACCGCCGTTATTTCCACTTTGGGTGTACTGGGCATAGGCGCAGTAAACCTGTTGGTCAGCTTTTCCCTGGCACTGTTCGTGGCATTGCGCTCGCGCCAGGTGCGTTTCGCCCAATGGCCAAAATTGTTCAAGGCAGTACTGATGCGTTTCTTTACAGCACCGATGGATTTTCTTGCGCCGCCGAAAAAAATTGCAGATGAGAAAACCAAGGAATTGAACGGGCCGCCACAGCCATGAGCAACCGGTCTTGCAAGACACTTCAAAACCGGTAACTGGCCCGGACTCCGACCTGGTTGACGGAAGGTTTCACGGGATTTGCAACGATACCTCCTGTCGTCATCACGCCTGCCAGCCCTGTTAATCCCCATTTTTGATCCAGGCTGTAATCCACGCCGACATGAAATCCAGCAGGCTTGTCCTGGGGTGCAATCAAAACACTATCCGGGGTAGGCAAGGGAAGACCATTTCCGATATCGAGACCGAATCCAACAGCAGCTTCTGTACTCCCTGCCATTTCTGATTTAGCGAGAGTACTTTGCTGAAGGTTCATTTCAACCGGATCGCTGTTTATGAGTTTTGTCAGCAGGTTCCCAGATGGTATCTTCCGTGTCACCGGTGCCAGCTCTATGACTCTTTGCGGGGTTCGTAACTGTCCCGCCGGTTTTCCAATCTGGTGCCGAAGGTTTGCTGCAGCAACTGGGGCATTTTTATTGGCCTCTCCAGACCCGACCGAACGCTGCGGCTTGTGTTCGATGGTACGCTGCTCGGCTTGCGGCTTAGGTTGAACTACGATGCGCGCGTCCACCTCGCCCCATGCGACACGAGCCACGGCACATGCCGAAACAGCGGCTACACCCAACATGATTTTTCGCAATATGTTCATCACCCAAATATGGCCGTCACTGTATTGTTGGCTGGCGACAGCAAATAAACTGACGGTGTTCAGTGTGTCGGCGCGCATTTTAAAACTTACTGGGGACATTCTAACTTACCGCGATATCTTGCGACATTGTCTCCTTTTTGAGACAGAATAATTCCCTTTGTTTTCGTCAAGTTACAGCCACGTTGTCGATACGCCTCAAAAATAATGTCGTTAAATAGCGACACCACATTCCAAATCCAAAGAACAATTCAATAAAAACGGCTTTTTATTCCGACACAGACGGGTCAAGGCATATAACAATCAATAGGTTAAAAATTTATAAAGTAAATGGCCTGATAATTGCTCTATGGTAACTGAGCCAATTCAGTTCAACATAAAGATAGACCATGAATCCACACAACGTCGAGGTTGTAACTCATTCCGTAAAGATTGCTCCACCTATCCGTCGCGTCAGCATGACCCCGCGTTCTTGGACTGGTTTCTGGCGTGGGCTATGGATCATACTGTTTCGCAGAATCGGTTTAGTCCAAGAGGTAAGCTCCCCCTCACCCTCTTGGAAAAAGGCAGCATCTGTGCGGCGTATGGCTTTGACGACGCTCGTGGTCGCCAGTGCCTGCGCCGCTGCCAGCCTCCTTTCCCACACCGGGACGGTTGAAAGCATCCATCCGGTTCTGCATTTTATTCAGCTGGTGCTGTTTGCTTTGTTGCTCGGCTGGGTGACGGCGGGTTTCGTGACCGCGCTGATGGGATTGTGGGTGTTATGGCGACCCGACCCGCACGCGCTGTCTCTTGATGTTGCGCGCCGCCAGACTTTGGGTCGTGATGCACGTACAGCCGTCATCATGCCAATCTGTAATGAGCCAGTTGATCCCGTGTTCGCGGGATTGCGCGCCACCTGCGAATCCTTGGCGGATAGCGAGGGAGCCGACTTGTTTGATGTTTACGTGCTTTCCGACACTTACGACCCCGTCATGCGTGCACAAGAACTGGCTGCCTGGTCCACGCTGCAATCGCAACTGGGTGATCGTTGCCGGCTTTATTACCGGCTGCGCGAACGCCGCACCCGGCGCAAGGCTGGCAATGTGGCCGATTTTTGCCGCCGCTGGGGAGGCAATTACCGTTACATGGTGGTACTCGATGCGGATAGCGTAATGACCGGAGAGACCATCACCATGTTGGTTCGCATGATGGAGGCATATCCGAAAGCAGGAATTATTCAAACTGCCCCCCGTGCCTGCGGCGTACAGACCTTGCATGCCCGTGCCCAGCAGTTTGCCGGACGGGTGGTTGGACGTTTGTTCACAGCCGGGATGATGTATTGGCAACTGGGGGAATCCCATTACTGGGGGCATAACGCCATCATCCGTGTCGAACCGTTCATGAAGCATTGCGCATTGGCCAAATTGCCCGGTCGCGGAGGACTCTCCGGAGAAATACTTTCCCACGATTTTGTCGAAGCAGCACTGATGCGCCGTGCCGGTTATTACACCTGGCTCACCACCGACCTGGAAGGCAGTTACGAGCAGCAACCTTCCAACCTGATGGAAGAGCTTCAGCGCGACCGGCGCTGGTGTCAAGGTAATCTGATGAATTTTCGTCTGATTACCGAACCGGGATTCCAGCCGGTTCATCGCGCCATGTTGTTCACCGGTGCGATGGCTTATGTTTCGGCTCCGCTGTGGCTGTGCTTTCTTCTGGTCAGTTTAAGCCTGAGACTGCTGGAACCGCATACCGGAGCGACGGGATTCTTTTCTTATCTGGAATTGTCTCCCCAGCTGGAATGGCTGTGGGGACTAACCCTGACACTGTTGTTTTTGCCACGGCTGCTAGCAGTAGCCGCAATTCTGCTTCGTGGGGAACAGGCAAATTATGGTGGCAGCTCGGCATTGATCAAAAGCTCCATTCTGGAAGCCATCCTATCTGCCCTGCAAGCACCCATCCGTATGATTGCTCATACGCTGTTCGTAATTACAGCACTCACCGGACTGGATCTGGAGTGGAAGTCTCCGATGCGTGAAGCCCACTCTATACAATGGCGCGATGCGTTACTGCGGTTCGTGCCCATCATGATCATTGTTGCCTTGGGTCTGTTGACGACCTTTCAAGTTCATCAAGATGCGGCGTGGTGGCTGTTGCCCGTAGGTTTGCCCTTGCTACTGTCAGCCCCATTGACGGTGCTGACGAGCGAATCCCGTTGGGGGCTGTCCTTACGCCGTCGCCTCTGGCTGCTCACGCCAGAAGAACGCACGATTCCAGCCGTCCTGCTACGCGCCTGGGTGTGATTGGTTCGCTTATTTCCTAAAGCGATATCGCTGCTGATCGATTCAATAACGAATCAATAATGTACCAAGTTTTATCTATGCCCGAATTTAACCGCCGCCGATTCCTTGGCCTGTTGGCCACTGCTGCCGCCACAACTGCCTTCCCTTGGTCTAATGCCATATCCGCCGAGGCGGGCTTGGCTCTAGGCTCAGCCTCTGTCTTTTCCTGGGAAGGACTAATCAATGAGGCGCGGCTCATGGCGAAGCACGCTTATCTGCCCGCCACGCAACTTGACCGGGGCGTGCTCGAACAAATTGATTGGGAAGCCCACGGAAAAATCCGATTCAAGTCACAAGATGCCTTGTTTGCCGACGGTCCCGGACAGTATCCTATCGAGTTCTTTCATCCGGGGCGTTTTTTTCAGTCTCCGGTGCAGATGTATCGTCTGGATAGATCGTCGAACGAAAAATCACCTCATGTCATCGCGCGCGAAATTCTGTTCGACAAACACCATTTTGAGATGCCGATCGACAGCCCCGCTCAACATATGGGAGTGCAGACCCACTATGCCGGGTTTCGCATTCAGGAAAGCCGTTTTGGCGATCAATCGCGCCTCAATTGGCAACATAACGACTGGGCTGCATTTTTGGGTGCCTCCTACTTTCGTGCAATTGGCGATGAATACCAATATGGTTTGTCTGCGCGTGGCATCGCAATCAACGTCGTAGAAACAGGCCAAGCAGAAGAATTTCCCGTTTTCAGCCGATTCTATTTTGAACCCCCTAAAGAGGGTGCTGATACGGTAATCGTCTACTCCCTGCTGGATGGCCCCAGCATCACCGGTGCCTATCGCTTTGCGATGACACGGGGATCCGGCGTGGTGATGGACATTGAAGCCAACCTGTTCCTGCGTAAAGACGTTGCACGATTTGGTATTGCGCCAGCAACTTCGATGTACTGGTTTTCGGAAAAGGACAAGGCATCCAATATAGACTGGCGTCCTGAAGTACATGATTCGGATGGCCTGGCCCTGTGGACGGGTGCCAATGAACATATCTGGCGTCCCCTCATTGATCCCAAGGGCATCAATGTTTCGGCCTTTGCTGACCACAACCCTCGGGGATTTGGCCTGATGCAGCGAGAACGCCGTTTCAGCGAGTATCTGGATGCTGTTCATTATGAGCGCAGACCCAGTCTATGGATCGAGCCTTTGGAAGAGTGGGGCGAGGGTTCGGTGCAGTTAGTCGAGCTGCCCACTGACGAAGAGATCTACGATAACGTGGTCGCAATGTGGGTCCCCCGTGCAAAGGCCATCGCTGGCTCCAGTTATCGTTTGCACTACCGCCTGCACTGGGGGTCACAAGAACCGTTTAAAACCAATCTGGCGCACTGTGTGGCTACTCGTATCGGACGCGCTGGCGAACCGGCAAAACGTCTGTCAGATGCTCATAAGTTTGAGGTGGAATTCAAGGGAGGCGCACTCGACCAATTGCCGCCCGGCTCCGTACCCGAGACAGTATTAACGATTTCTCGTGGCAAGATATTGAACGCATGGACAGAGGCCAACCCGAATGGCGTGCCTGGACATTGGCGCACCCTGTTTGATTTAGGTGCATTGGAAACAGGGACAGATCCCGTCGAAATACGCCTCTTTCTCCGGATCGCGGGAAAAACACTCAGCGAAACTTGGCTCTATCAATACCACCCTGCCTGAAGAGCTGATTAGTCAAAGCTTACACTTTAGGGTTTGAATGCAGCTGGGGTGAGTTGATGCCTCTGAAGCAGCTTGTAAAATTCGGTGCGATTCCGCTTGGATAACTGTGCGGCCTGGGTCACGTTTCCCGCTGTAATTTTCAGGATGCGAACCAAGTAATCCCTTTCGAAGCGTCTTCTGGCTTCCTCGAACGAAACCAGGTGTTCTTCCTCTTTGTGTATCGTACCCTGCACCAGTGCTGACGAAATCAGTGGTGTCGTGCACAGGGCGACACTTTGTTCGACCACGTTCAGAAGCTGACGCACGTTGCCCGGCCAGGATGCGTCAACAAGCATCTCCATCGCATCGGTAGAAAACCCGTTTATGCTCTTGTGGTACTTCTCGGCCAGAGATGCCAGAAAATGGTTGGCCAACAAAGGAATGTCCTCGCGCCGCTGGGACAAAGACGGGATTGCCAGTTCAACCACGTTAAGCCGGTAGTAGATGTCCTCGCGGAAGTTGCCGGCGGCAATTTCCGCTTTCAGGTCACGGTGGGTCGCGGAGATAACGCGCACATCCAAACCGATCGTCTGGCTGGAACCGATAGGCCGTACCTGTCTTTCTTGGAGAACACGCAATAGCTTGGCTTGAATCGGAAGCGGCATATCGCCGATTTCATCGAGGAAGATCGTGCCTCCCTCCGCTATCTGGAACAGTCCTTTGTGATCCCTGACCGCTCCGGTGAACGCGCCTTTGGCGTGTCCGAAGAGTTCGGACTCAAGCAGTTGTTCCGGTATGGCAGCGCAATTGATGTCCACAAAGAGTCGGTGTTTGCGCCGACTCGCGTTGTGGATGGCACGGGCGAACAGCTCTTTACCCGCACCGCTTGCGCCATGGATCAGCACGCTGGCATCGCTTTCCGCGACGAGTCTGGCTTTTGTGAGGAGGTTTTCCATCGTGGCACTTTGGGTGACGATGTCCTTGCGCCAGGCAGATTGCAGTGCTTCATTCTGAGGCGCGATGCCCGCGTGCAGTCTGAGCGCGCGCGAAATCTGATCCATCAGTGTCTTGCTATCGAACGGTTTGGTTAAGTAGCCGAATACCCCCTTCTGTGTCGCGGCAACAGCATCAGGGATCGTGCCGTGAGCCGTCAGGATAATGACAGGCAGTGTGGGGGTGGTCTGATGAATGCGTTCAAACAGGGTCATGCCGTCCATCCCGCTCATCTGCATATCCGTGATCACCAGATGTGGGTGAGACACGTCCAAACGGTTGAGTGCGGCCTCGGCACTTTCAGCTGTTTCAACTTTGAAGCCAGCTGCGGTGAGACGGATAGAAAGAAGTTGCAACAGATCCGTGTCGTCATCCACGATCAGGATATTGTGGCGGGGTACGTTCATTTTTACATCACACTCATTGCTTGTTTCGGCCCATCAAGTTCTTTTCCATGTCTTTGACGGCATCTATTTTCTCTTGAAGTGCATCACTATGTTTTTGTGCCTCCTTGTTTTTTTGCGCCATCTCATTCAAAGCGATGTTCGATTGCTGCTGCTGTATCAGCATCTCGTTTAACAGGCGGGCGAAACCACGCAGGGCAGAGGGTGGGGCGGTCGAGTCTTGTGGCCAGTCGTTGAGTAGCTTGAGTGCTGTTGATATATCGTGAAAAGGGGTGTCGGGTAAGGCAAGTAACATCGCGACCCTGAGTCGGTTCGAGTCGCTCTTTGTGATCGAAAAGTCCTGTAAGGCTTTCGAGTATTCATTGGCGAGCTCGGACGCGGGCTGTCTGCTCAGGGTGTCGTAATTCCGCATGATCTCAGCAGTTCGGCTGGCTTCAGTCAGTGCCGGCATGTCCGCACATGCCTTGCGGGGCCGGTCCGCTATGTTCGAACACGCGCTGAACAATACGGCCGCCATTATTGTTGGCAGAACCAGGAATCGCCGGGCGAGATTACGCATGCGGCACCCGACTATGTTCTGCGGGCAAGGTCAAGCGGAAGTGTGCGCCGGTATCCGATTGTTCTACTATCTCGATGAGCCCACCATGTTCGAGCGCGTACTCGCGCGCGATGGACAATCCTAGCCCGGTTCCTTTGATGTGACCCTGAGGTGTTCTTTGGCCCTGGTAGAACGCGTCGAATATTTTGTCCAGGTCTACGGGAGCCACGCCTGGCCCCGCATCGATGATATCCAATTGGATATGCCCGATTACTTGACAGGCACGAATCTTGATACGGCCGTTGAGGGGTGAAAACTTCACTGCGTTGGATAGGATGTTGTCCACGATGGTCCTGATTTTTTGTTCGTCGCACTCAATCGTCAAGTCCGGGCAAGCAAGATCGACTTGTAGCCCCTTGCTTCTGATGGCGAGTTGTTGATCTTGCACAACATCTTCCAGAACATGCCGGAGCCACACCCTGTGGCCGACAAATATGGGTTTTTCGGTTTGAAGTGCACTGTAGCTCAGTAGGTCTTCGATGCGGGCTTGCAATTGTACACTGTTGCCGAGGAGTATCTTCGCTACGTGCTTTTGTTCCAGATTCAGTTCACCGATCACGCCTTCCGCCAGCAGGTCTGCACCTTCTCGGATTGAGGTGAGAGGAGTCTTCAGTTCGTGCGAAATATGCTGCAGGAATCTGGTCTTTTGTTCTTCAAGTTCCAGCAAGCGGCGGCGCATCCAATCCAAACGCACCCCGAGTTGTCTTAAATCTTGCGGGCCATCCACGGTCACGGTATGCGTTAGTTCGCCTTGCCCCATATGGCGGATGGCCTCGTCGATTTGACGAATGGGACGGGCTATCAATACGGAAAACCCCAAAGCCAATAAAACCGCGAATGGGATTAGTGCGAGCAACTGCCAAACGACAATTTGACGAGCCTGAGCCGCCTGTTCCTGCATGGCATTCACCTCACGCTCAATCGGCACAAAACCCTGGGCCAGAAAATTTCGCGCGCTATCCAGCAAGGGCACAAACTCATCCACCCACTTGTTGAGCTCTTTGGGTGTTTTGCGCGCACCCGCTATACGTTGAAAGATTGTGGTCTCGGAACCATGCAGACTGTTCAGTAACAGCTTCTGATCAGCACTCAAAGACAGGGTGGCAAGGTTTTCTGCCGTGTTTTCGAATTTTGTGTGTGCTTGGAAATAACCTTCGAGCAAAGATGCGTCACCAAGGATCAGTGATAAACGGACGCTGCGCTCCATTTCTGCGATTTCATTTACAAGCACACGGCTGCCATGCGCTATTTGTTCGGCCTGATATACGGTTTCTCGACTTTGATTGGCCAGTCGATCAATTGAAACGGCACTGTATATGAGCGCGAAAATTAACGGCAATGCGGCGAGCAGGAACCCGACAAGGATGAGTTTCAGGAATGATTTGGGATAATGCCGCAAAAGTCTCGGGATGGTATAGGCATGCATGTCGCCCATTTCGGTTGGCTCTGTGTGCGTACTCATTTTTCATTTCTTTCTGCGGATCTTTGCCCAACAACTCGACATCGAAACCCGTGTTGCAGCAGATTCTCTAGTTCTCATCCGGGAACACCCGAACTTTCTAGAATTGACCATCGACTATTTTGTTGGTTGCTGAAAATCGGGTGCTTTTTTTCGTTATAAAAAGGCGAGCCTTGTCAGCCCGTGCCGCGACTGGCATTGAATGTCACGCGCACCAATAATCCGCGACCGCTATCCGGCGTGTTCAGGCTGACCTTCGCACTATGTGTCCGGGCGATCTCCTTGACGATCGCCAGGCCCAGCCCGCTGCCGCTGCCTTTTGCCTGACTACCGCGAAAAAAACGCTGTAAAACTTTTTGCCGCTCTTCTTCCATGATTCCCGGCCCGTCGTCTTCAACCTCGAGAATCGGGGCGTTATTTCCAATATAGGTCCTGATGGTGACTTGCGCCCCTTTTCCGGCGTGCTCTATTGAGTTGTGTATCAAGTTGGATAACAGTTCCTGAAGCAGCAGGGACTGACCGTTCACCGGTGCGGTCTGCAATTCAAAACCCAGATCGACTCCCGCGACAAAGGCAAGATGTGACCACTCGTTGGCCGCCCAGGAAGCGATGTCCTTGAGGTCCAACGGGCCAAAATCGGGTTGCTTCTGGACGCTGGAATCCGCGCGGGCGATTGTTAAAAGCTGGTTGGCCAATTTGGCTGCGCGACTCGCCGAATGCTGCAATCGTTGCAGTGTGGCGTGCAAGGATTGGGGATGCGGCTCCAACAGTGCCAGCTCGGATTCTGTCTGGAGGACCGACAAAGGGGTGCGCAGCTGATGTGCCGCGTCGGCAAGAAACGATTGTTGCGCCTTGCTGGCTTTGTCCAGGCGGACCAATAATTGATTGAGTGCGTTGACCAGCGGTTGAACTTCGCTGGGTATTTTGGGTACATCCAGCGGACGCAGATCACCGAGAGAACGCTCGGCGAGCTGGGTGCGAAGATCCTGTAGCGGACGCAAACCATGCCGCACGGCCAGCAACATCACCCCGGCCGTACTCAACCCCAACACCAGAATAGACAGCAGGGTGGCGATCAGTGCCTGGAAATGCAGCCGTTCGCGTTTCACCAGTGTTTCGGCGATGCGTACCTGACAGGTGTTCGAGCCGCAAGGCACACCGTATACCAGCATGCGTATCGCCCGCCCGGCAATCTCCCTGTCCACGTAGCGTAATTCACCCGCGGCGATTGCCGCTTCGGGGAGGTCGAGCACCGCATCACCGGCGATCATTTTTCCCGCCGGATCAAGCACCACAAAGAATTCCTTATCCAGTTGATCGGTGCGCAGCAGGTGTTCGGTTTCCGGGTTCATGTCGAAGCGTACCGAGTCGCCCTCCACTTTGAGAAAACCGGAAATGGCGATGGCGATATCCCCGAGCTGATGATCAATCTCCTGTTTGGCGGGGATGAGCGCGAGCCAGTATTGAACCACTGCCGCAACGGGCATGATGATCAGCAGCGGCACGAGGAGCCAGATGAGCAGCAGCCGTTTAAGGCTGGGGATCATGGACCGTGTCCTCAACCAGATATCCGAAGCCGCGTATGGATCGGATCGAAATGCCGGAGCCGGCAAGTTTTGCGCGCAGACGCGAGATATACACCTCGATCGCGTTAGCCGAAGGTGTCTCGTCCCACCCCGAGATCGCTTCCATGATTTGCTCCTTGCTCACCACCTTGCCGATATTATTCAGCAGATACACCAGCACCGCCCACTCGCGGGGTAACAGCTCCAGCGGTTTGTCGGCCAGGAAGGCGCGTTTGGCGATCAAGTCGATGCGCAACGTGCCCAGCACGAGTTCATTGCGTTCGCGCGCATGGTAACGCCGCGAGAGGGCCTGGATGCGCGCCAGCAACTCGGTCAGCGCGTAGGGCTTTACCAGATAATCGTCGGCACCCAGTTGCAGCCCGTGCACGCGATCCTCAACGGCATCTCTGGCGGTGAGCATCAGGACGGGCATGGCTTTGTGCTGATCGCGCAGACGGCGCAGCACTTCAAAGCCGTCTATGTCCGGCAAGCCCACATCCAGCAGCACCAGATCGTAATTGACCAACCTCACGGCATTGGCAACGGACTCGCCGTTCTTTGCCCAATCGACCGCCCAATTCTGCGAGCGTAATGCCCGGGCTGTCGTTTCTCCCAACGAAGGGTCGTCTTCCACCAACAATATACGCACGAATCACCTCATCAATATTTTAGAGACAACCTTAGGTTTGGACCCGCGACGAGCCCCGATCAGAAACCTTCACCCAAGCGTTCACCATATAACAAATAAAATGGGTTTACAAAAACATTTCAGATTGTCAGTGTCGTGAAAGCAGCTGCGGCGTGACTTGCAAGGTTGCGTGGGTAGACTGCGCGCACTTTTGCTGTCCGCAATCCGCGTAACGGTAACGCTCAATCTTTGAAGTGAATCAATATGAACCAGCACACTGAAATTTCAGGCGATATTTCCCGCCGGGCGACCGCGTTCTCACCGCGTATCCAGATAGCGATCACCGCCGGCATCAGCCTGCTGCTTATCGCCGGTGTATGGATATTCCATCGCATGGAAGATGCGCCGGTCGCGCCACCCGCGCGCCTTGCGCCACCGGGGACTTTTCTGCCTACCAAGACGCAATGGGACAGTCTGAAGACCGCACCGGTATTAGCCATGAGTTTTCGCAGCGAAGAAATCACCGACGGGGTCATCGCGTATAACGACGACACGACGACACCTGTCTTCTCGCCTTACTCGGGTCAAGTGACCCGGGTGATTGCGAAACTCGGGGATGCGGTCAAGAAAGGCGATCCGCTGATGGCGGTGGCCGCGACGGAGTTCGCCCAGTCGCGCAGCAATCTGCTGGTCGCGCATGCGCAAGTGACGCTGGCAACGGCGAACGAGAAACGGCTGCACGGACTTTATGAGGCCAAAGCCGCCGCCCTCAAGGACTGGCTGCAAAGCCAGTCTGATCTGGCCACGGCTAAGGCCAATCTGCTATCCGCCCGAAATCAACTGAGCATCCTGGGAAAGTCCGAGGAGGAGATCAACGCCATCGAAAACGAATCGGGCGCGCTGGCAGTCAGTCCGGAGGCCTTGGTACGCGCTCCGGTCTCTGGCACCGTGACGCAACGCCAAGTGGGTAACGGCCAGAACATCCAGAGCGCGGTAGGCGGTGCGGCTGTTCCGGTATACACGATAGGGAATTTGTCCAGTGTATGGCTGGTGGCGAATGTGCGCGAGGCCGACGCGCCGTTGATGCGTGTCGGGCAAAGCATAGAAGTCCATGTGCTGGCGTTGCCCGGACAGGTCTTTAAAGCCAAGATCGCCTGGGTCGCCCCGGCGGTCGACCCCAACACGCACCGTTTGCCGGTGCGCGCCGAGATCGGCAACAAAGACGGTATGTTGAAGCCGATGATGTTCGCCAATTTCAGCATTGTCACCGGCAATGAAGTGCAGGCGTTGGGTGTGCCGCAAAGCGCGGTGGTGTATGAAGGCAGCGACGCACATGTGTTCGTTGCCAATGCCGACCACTCGCTGGCGGTGCGCCCCATCAAGGCCGGCCGCATTAGCGGCTCGATGCTGGAAGTGACCGCCGGGCTTGCCGCCGGAGAAAAGATCGTGACCCACGGCGCGCTGTTCATCGACCGCGCGACCTTGGGGGACTAGCCATGAATCGCGTCGTCACCTTTTCGCTCAAACAGCAGATCGCCGTCGTCGTCATGCTGGCGGCACTGTTCATCGTCGGTCTGTTTTGTTTTGTCAAACTGAATATTGAAGCCTATCCCGATCCTGTCCCCCCTTTGGTGGACATCATCACCCAGAGCAGCGGGCAGTCCGCAGAGGAGATGGAGCGTTACATCACGATTCCGCTGGAGATCCAGTTGGCTGGCATTCCGCATGTCACCGCGATACGCACGATCTCGCTGTTCGGTCTGTCCGATGTGAAAGTGCAGTTCAGTTACGACGCGACCTACAAAGAGGCGGAGCAGCGGATTATCAACCGGCTTTCGCAACTGCCGCCCTTGCCGAATGGTGTCGTGCCGCAAATCTCTCCAACCAGCCCGATAGGCGAGATATTTCGCTATCGCGTGTACGGCCCGCCGGGCTACTCGGTGCAGGATTTGAAGACCATCGAAGACTGGATGTTGGAACGCCGTTTCAAAGCGGTACCCGGTGTGATCGATGTTAATGGCTGGGGTGGCAAGACCAAGGACTATGAGATCAGCATCGATATGTCCAAATTGGCGGGCTACGGTCTGACCATCCCGCAGGTGCTGGCATCGCTCAACAACAGCAATATCAATGTGGGCGGACAGACCGTTAATTTCGGCGCGCAGGCGGCGGTGGTGCGCGGGGTCGGATTGATCCGTTCGATGCAGGATATACGCAGCACGATGCTGGCATCGAACAACGGCTCTCCGGTATTGATTGGCGACATCGCCACGGTCAGCGTCGGTAATCTGCCGCGCCTGGGTGTGGCCGGCAATGATGCCGATGACGATATCGTTCAGGGTATCGTGCTGATGCGGCGCGGCGAGCAAAGCACGCCTACCATCCAAAGGGTGGAAGCCGAGCTGGAAAAGATTAACAAGTCGGGAGTGTTGCCGCCGGGCGTGCACATCGAGCGCATCTATGATCGCGCCCAATTGATCAGCGTCACCACCCATACCGTTCTGGAAAACCTGATATTTGGCATCGTGCTGATCTTCTTCGTGCAGTGGATATTCCTGGGCAATCTGCGCAGCGCAATCATCGTCAGTGCCACGATCCCGTTCGCGATGTTCTTCGCGATTATCATTATGACGCTGCGCGGCGAGTCGGCCAATCTGCTGTCGGTGGGAGCGATAGATTTCGGTCTGATTGTCGATGCAACGGTAATCATGGTCGAGAATATTTTCCGCCATCTCGCCGAAAGCAAAGAAAAGCGCGACGCGGGGACGCCGCTTTTTATGCAGCACATTTTTCCGGACACGTCGCTGCATGGAAAAATGGCGACCATCGCTTTCGCCGCGACCGAAGTCAATCGCTCGATCTTCTTTTCCGCCGCTATCATCATTGCCGGATTCATCCCCCTGTTTACCTTGAGCGGGGTGGAAGGGCACATCTTCGGCCCCATGGCATCGACTTATGCCTACGCCATCATCGGCGGGCTGATCGCGACCTTCACCATCGCGCCCGCCCTTAGTTCTTTGCTGTTGCCCGCACATGTTGAAGAGACCGAAACCATCGTCGTGCGCGGGATGCGCCGACTGTACGAACCGTTAATCAGATTCTCGCTGGCAAACCGGATATTGATGCTGGCCGGTACGGCCATGCTGGTGATCGCCGCCGGGCTGGCGGTGCATTCATTGGGGCTCGAATTCCTGCCCAAGCTGGAGGAAGGCAACATGTGGGTCAGAGCGTCCATGCCCGCATCGATCTCGCTGGAAGAGGGCAATGCCTACGTCAACCGCATGCGCACGCTGATCAAAGAATACCCCGAAGTTGAAACCGTCATCTCGCAAAATGGCCGACCCGACGATGGCACGGATGCCACGGGATATTTCAATGCGGAATTCTTTGTGCCGCTCAAGCCCTTCGATACCTGGCCGAAAGGGGTCGACAAGGAAAAACTGACCGAGGAAATCAGTGCCAGGATGCAGCCGGAATTTCCGGGCGTGGAGTTCAATTTCTCGCAATACATCGAAGATAATGTGGAAGAAGCGTCCTCGGGTGTGAAAGGTCAGAACTCGGTCAAGCTGTATGGCAACGATCTCGCCGAGCTGGAAAAGACCGCCACGAAGATACAGGCGGTGATGGCGACCGTGCCGGGGATCGCCGACCTGTCGATCTTCAAGGCACTCGGCCAACCGACGGTGAAGATCGATGTGGACAGGGCGCGTGCGGCACGCTACGGACTCGCGCCCGGCGACATCAATGCGACGGTGCAAGCCGCCATCGGCGGGCAGGCGGCGGGCAATCTGTATGAAGACGGCAGCGACCGGAATTTCCCTATGGTCGTGCGTCTGGCCGCGAACTATCGCCAGAGTCTGGAGTCGATCCGGCGCATCACAATCGGCGCGCCGAATCCGAACGGCAACGGCGTGGTGCAGATCCCGTTGACCGATGTCGCCAGCGTCAATCTGGTCTCCGGCGCATCCTTCATCTATCGGGAAAACCAGGAACGCTATATCCCGATCAAGTTCAGCGTGCGCGGACGCGACCTGGGTGGCGCGGTCACGGAAGCGCAACGCAAAGTGGCGGAACAGGTCCAGCTTCCTGGCGGGTATCGCATGGAATGGGTGGGCGAATTTGGCCAGTTGGAAGATGCGATCGCGCGCCTGAAGATTGTCGTGCCCCTGAGTCTTGGCCTCATCCTGTTGTTGCTGTTCTTTAACTTCAACTCGGTTGCCGACACGTTGCTTGCGGCAAGTGTGATGCCGATGGCTCTGATTGGCGGGATATTCGCGCTGTATCTGACCGGCACGCCGTTCAGCGTGTCCGCCGCCATCGGTTTCATCGGGCTGTTCGGCATCTCGGTGATGGAGGGCATCATCGTGGTGACCTACTTTAATCAGATGCTGGAGAGCGGGATGGAACGTTCGCAGGCGATCCTGAATTCCTGCAACACGCGCTTGCGTCCGGTGATGATGACTTGCAGCGCGGCCTGCGTGGGTCTGTTACCCGCCGCCTTCGCCACAGGCATAGGCTCGCAGGTACAGAAACCGCTGGCACTGGTGGTGGTGGGCGGTATCTTGCTCGCGCCGGTGCTGGTGTTGATCATTCTGCCTTTGCTGATCGATTTGTTTTCGCGGCGCAAATCCGTGGCGCAGGTCAGGGCTGCGGTAGGGGAGGGCGTGCGATGAAAAAAAATCGATCGAGTTGTTGGCTGTCGATCCCGCTCGTGCTGCTTGCGGGTTGCGCGGTCGGGCCGGATTTCAAAAAGCCGCAAGCACCCACCGCGCAGGCTTACGCGCCCGACAACAAGTTGACCGAAACGACAACTTCAGCACCGGTTTTTGCCGGGGAAGCGCAACGCTTCAACACCGCAGCGGACATTCCGTTCGACTGGTGGACGCTGTTTCAATCGCCCCAGATCAACTCGCTGATCCAACGCGCGTTCAAGGCCAATCCGAGCATAGAGGCCGCGCAAGCGGCATTGCGCCAGGCGCAGGAGTCGGTCATCGCGCAGCAGGGGTTCTTTTATCCCACCGTCGCCGCGAGCTACTCGCCATCACGGAACAAGTTGGCGGGTAATATGGGCGGAAATTCGCCCGGCGTTCAGGGCAACGGCAATGTGATACAGACCTATTCGAATCCGGCAGGCCCCGCACCCTACAACGCGCCGGCTTATTATAATTTTCACGTCGCGCAATTATCAGTGGGCTATGTGCCGGATGTGTTCGGGCTCAACCGCAGGCTGGTTGAATCGGCCGAGGCGCAAGTGGCCGTGCAAAAACTTCAGATGGAAGCCACCTACATCACGCTGGCTTCCAATGTGGTCGCCGCCGCCATTCAGGAGGCCTCGCTGCGCGCCCAGATTGCGGCAATGGAAAAGATCGTCAGCGTCAACCGGGAAAATCTGGGGATCGTGAAAAAGCAACTCGAGCTGGGAGATGTCTCCGAATTGGATGTGGCGGTGCAGGAGTCCGCGCTGGCACAGACCGAACAATTGCTCATCCCGCTCAGAAAACAATTAGCGCAGACGCGCGATCTGATTCGCGCTCTGGCAGGGAATTTGCCCAACGAGGACATCGAAGAAAGATTTGAACTCTCGGCATTGCGCTTGCCTCAGGAATTGCCGTTGAGCCTGCCTTCCAAGATCGTCGAACAACGTCCGGATGTCCGTGCGGCAGAAGAGCAGCTGCATTTTGCCAGTGCCCAGGCGGGTGTGGCGGTCGCCAACCGTTTGCCGCAATTTGCAATCACGGGAGCGATAGGCGGAATGGCTGATACACCGGCTTGGATGTTTCAAAGCGGTGGCGGATTCTTTAATCTTGCCGCCAGCGTGAGTCAGACTATTTTCGATGGTGGCACGTTGCGTGCCAAATCACACGCGGCGGAACAGGCACTGCTTCAGGCCGGGGCGCAATATCGCGGTACGGTGATCAGTGCCCTGCAAAATGTCGCGGATACCTTGTACACCATACAGTTTGATGCTGATTTTCTGGCGGCGGCATCCAGAACAGAGCAAGCTTTGCTTGCGGCGCAACACCTCACGCGCAAGCAATACGAGGAAGGCAATGTGAGCTATCAGGCAGTGCTGCTGGCCGAACAGAATTACCAGCAAGCCTTGATTAACCTGGTGCAGGCCCAGACCAGCCGACTGGGCGACACCGCCGCGCTGTATCAGGCCTTGGGAGGAGGATGGTGGAATCATGCTCAGACCGTCGCGGCAAACGACGCACAATAAAAGAACACCGGGCAATCGGAATAAGCCGGTGTTTGCTTAATCCGCCGCAGTCAAACGTATGGTGTACTGACCGGATTTTTCGTCACGCATCACGGTCAGTAGCTTGTGCCGCTGCGCGTCCTCGACCAATTCTTTGAACGAGCGGTAGCCGTAAGAGGATTCGGTGAAGCCCGGTTTGCGACGCTGCATGGTGGTCTTGACCATAGAACCCCAGATCTTTTCATCCGAGCCGCGTTCCGCGATCAGAGCCTCTACGGTCTCCACGATGAAATCGAGAGCTTCCTGACGCTTGTCATCCTCGGGTTTTGCGGTCGGTGTTCTGGCCTTGCCCGGCGCGGCCTTCACCGGGGTTTTTTTCTCGGCGCGTTTTTGCTTTGCTTCCTGCTCGCGCACCAGATCGTCGTAGAAGATGAACTCGTCGCAGTTGGCACTCAGCAAGTCTGATGTGGAGTCTTTGACACCGATGCCGATCACGTATTTGTTGTTCTCGCGCAGCTTGGAGACCAGCGGCGAAAAATCCGAATCCCCGCTGATGATGACGAAGGTATCGACATGTGCCTTGGTGTAGCACAGGTCGAGCGCGTCGACGACCATGCGGATGTCGGCGGAGTTCTTGCCCGACTGGCGCACGTGCGGGATCTCGATTAGTTCGAACGCCGCTTCGTGCATGGTCGCCTTGAACTCTTTGTAGCGATCCCAGTCGCAATAGGCTTTCTTGACCACGATGCTGCCCTTGAGCAGCAGGCGTTCTAGTACCTTCTTGATGTCAAACTGCGCATATTTGGCATCGCGCACACCCAGTGCCACGTTCTCGAAATCGCAGAACAAAGCCATGTTGGTGATTTCAGGTTGAGCAGCCATTTTTCCTCCGCTTGGTTTGGTGAGCAGGTCTGATCCGGACTCAGCACTTATTGAGCAGCATGCTGGGGCGTTCTTTCGATCAGTTCTATGGTGTAACCATCAGGATCGACGACGAAGGCGATCACCGTGCTGCCATGCTTCATGGGCCCCGCTTCACGCACCACTTTGCCGCCCAGCTGTTTGATGGCGGCACAGGCAGCGCAGGCATCGGGGACTTCGATGGCGATGTGTCCGTAGGCGTTGCCGAGTCGGTATTCTTGCACGCCCCAATTGTGCGTGAGTTCGATGACCGCCCCATCGGATTCGTTGCCATAGCCGACAAAGGCAAGCGTAAATTCTCCGTCCGGGTAGTCTTTGCGGCGCAGCAGTTGCATGCCGAGGACTTCGGTGTAGAACGCGAGAGACTTGTCCAGATCGACCACGCGCAGCATGGTGTGCAGGATACGCATCAGATCTCCACCAGCTCGAAATCTTCCTTGCGCGCTTCGCATTCCGGGCATGACCAGTTCATCGGCACATCCTCCCAGCGCGTACCGGGCGGCAGACCATCGTCGGGCGCGCCTGCCGCTTCGTCGTAAATCCAACCGCAAATCAGGCACATGTAGGTTTTGTATTCGGTAATCGTAGTCATATAGGGTAAAATGCAAGTACGCCTCACATCTTAACATCTTCATCAATATGTCTGAATCGTTCCCTTTAGTAATGTGTTTTGCCGCCACCGACCCCAGCGGCGGTGCCGGTTTGCAAGCCGATATTTTGACCATCGCCAGCATGGGATGTCACCCGCTGTCGGTGGTCACCGCAATCACGGTGCAGGACACCAGCGGCGTGGATGATGTGCTGGCGATGGATGCCGATTGGGTGATCGATCAGGCGCGCGCGATGCTGGAAGACGTGCCGGTGGCGGCATTCAAGATAGGCTTGCTGGGCAGCGTGGACAACATCCCGGCGATCGCCGAGGTGCTGGCTGATTACCCCGATGTGCCGCTGGTACTCGACCCGGTGTTGGCTTCCGGACGTGGTGACGAGTTGGCCGATGAGGATATGCTGGAAGCGATGTGTGAATTGCTGATCCCGCAAACGACCATCATCACGCCCAACAGTATCGAGGCGCGCCGACTGGCTATCAATGAAGATGACGAGAACGATGACCCCTCGCTGGAGGAGTGCGCCAAACGCATACTCGCGATGGGTTGTGAATATGTGCTCATCACCGGCACGCATGAGCAGACCGCTAAAGTTACCAATACTTTGTACAGTGAGCGCGGCGTGGTGCGCAGCGATAGCTGGGAACGGCTGCCCGGCATCTACCACGGCTCCGGTTGTACTTTGGCTTCCGCTATCGCGGCTTTGCTGGCGCAGAATGTGGACGTGCCGGAAGCCGTGAAAGAGGCGCAGGAATATACCTGGCAGACGCTGAACGCGGGCTTTCGTCCCGGTATGGGGCAGCATATTCCCGACCGTTTGTTTTGGGCGCGCGGTGAAGAGGATGAAGAAGATACCCCGCTCATCAATTAGAACTAAAACCCTGTACGCAATCACCCCGGACGAGCTGGATACGGAGGCACTGTTGCGTAAAGTCAGACTGGCATTGCAAGGTGGCGCGCGGATTGTGCAGTATCGAAACAAGCTTGCGGACGCGATATTGCGCTTGGATCAGGCCACCGAGTTGCGCCGGTTGACCCATGAGTTTGCGGCAACTTTTATTGTCAATGATGATGCTGGGTTGTCTAGGCGGGTCGATGCGGATGGTGTGCATCTGGGTGGAGAGGATGGCAGTATCCGCACCGCGCGCAAGCTGATCGGTACAGACAAATTGATAGGCGTGTCTTGTTATAATCGACCGGATTTGGCGCAGCAGGCGGAGCAGGAGGGAGCAGATTATGTGGCGTTCGGTGCGTTTTTTGCCTCAGCCGTCAAGCCCGGTGCAGTCGTTGCGAGCCTGGAATCGTTGCGCGAAGCAAGATCGCGGTTGACACTGCCTATCGTGGCGATAGGTGGGATCACGTTACAGAATGGCGCGCAATTATTGGCGGCAGGCGCGGACGTACTGGCGGTAATTTCGGCGGTATTTTCCGCACACGATATTGAACAAACAGCCCGGCAATTTTCCGCATTGGCGGACGAATAATTTTTTGAAGTGGAATGAATCAACATGACGACACATAACCAACAACTCTTTACCGACTCGCAAAAACTCATTCCTGGGGGGGTTAACTCACCCGTGCGTGCGTTCCGTTCCGTGGGCGGTACGCCGTTGTTCTTCCAGCGCGGACTAGGTGCTTACGTGTGGGATGCAGACGGAAAAAAATACACCGACTATGTCGGCTCATGGGGGCCGATGATTGTCGGCCACTGTCACCCAGACGTGGTCAAGGCGGTACAGGATGCGGCCGCACAAGGCTTGGGCTTTGGCGCGCCGACTGCCAGCGAACTGGAGATGGCGGAGCTGTTGTGCAAACTGTTGCCGAGTCTGGAAATGGTACGGCTGGTCAGCTCGGGCACGGAAGCGACCATGACCGCGATACGGTTGGCGCGTGGGTTTACCGGTCGTTCCCGCATCATCAAATTCGAAGGCTGCTACCACGGACACTCCGATGGCCTGCTGGTCAAGGCGGGTTCAGGGGCGTTGACGTTCGGCCAGCCCAGCTCGTCGGGTGTGCCAGCCGAAATCGCCGCGCTGACGACGGTGCTGGCCTATAACGATGCGGCAGGATTGGAAAAATGTTTTGCCGAGATGGGGCATGAGATTGCGGCGGTGATCGTCGAGCCGGTCGCCGGCAACATGAACCTGGTCACGCCCAAGCGCGAGTTTCTGGACGCGTTGCGCAAGCTTTGTACCCAGCACGGCGCAGTGTTGATACTCGACGAGGTGATGACGGGATTCCGCGTGAGTTTGCAAGGCGCGCAAGGTTATTACGGCGTTAAACCCGATCTGGTCACGCTGGGCAAAGTGATGGGCGGCGGTCTGCCCGCTGCGGCTTTCGGCGGACGACGCGACATCATGCAGTGTCTTTCGCCTTTGGGTGCGGTGTACCAAGCCGGTACACTGTCTGGAAATCCGGTCGCAGTCGCAGCCGGACTGACCACGCTGAAATTGGTGCAAGCCCCGGGCTTCTATGAATACCTCGCACAACGTGCCAGGCAGCTCACCGAAGGACTGACGATTGCGGCACATAAGCATGGAATCGCGTTCTGCGCGCAATCCGTGGGCGGCATGTTCGGGCTGTATTTCAGCAAGACCTTGCCGACCAGTTATGACGAAGTGATGAGTTGTGACAAAGCAGCGTTCAACCGATTCTTCCATGCGATGCTGGATGAGGGTGTGTATCTCGCACCCTCGGCATTCGAGGCGGGTTTTGTTTCAGCGGCACATACCGAAGCGGACATCGCGGCAACGGTTGCGGCGGCTGACAAGATTTTTTCAGGCTGGAGATAATGGGTCTTTTTTCTCAAGCGACGTTTTTTACAACGGTAAATCATTTTAAGGATTTACCGTTGCACGGCGGCAAGGAAGTCGCGTTCGTCGGACGTTCCAATGCGGGTAAGTCCTCAGCGATCAACACGTTGGCGAACCACGTGCGCCTGGCTTACGTCAGCAAGACCCCTGGACGTACACAGCATCTGAACTTCTTTTCTTTGAGCCCGAATACTTACTTGGTCGATTTGCCTGGGTATGGTTATGCGAAAGTGCCGCCGGAAAGCAAAAAACATTGGGAAGGTCTGCTTACCGAGTACCTGCAAAAACGCGAGGAATTATGCGGGTTGGTGGTCATCATGGATGCGCGCCACCCGCTTACCGAGCTGGATGAGAACATGCTGGACTGGTTCCAGCCGACTAACAAGCCCGTGCATATTTTGCTGACCAAGTCGGACAAGTTCAGTCGCCAACAAGCTACGTTGACGCTTAACAAAGTGAAGGCGCATTTGACGGAGTATTTTCCACATTGCACCGTGCAGTTGTTTTCGAGTTTGAAGAAGCAGGGTATAGAGGAAGCCGAGGCGGTGATCGCAGGATGGTTTGCGGCCGAAGCGGAGCAAGAATTGGGTGCTGAAGAATAAATCCCTGGACCGTTCGGTAGGTTAAGGGCGATTGGAATTCGCGGACAAAAAAAGCCCCCGATCACGGGGGCTCAAAATCTTAACAGGGTTAAGATGCACGCTCAGGGAGGAGAAACGTGGAATGATTCACATCATTCACTGCATCTGAGTGGCGGTTTTAAAATTAGTTCAAAAATAAATTAATTTTGTTAGGAGATTTATGCAGACACTCGGAAAATACCCCCAGATTCGTATGCGCCGTATGCGTCGTGACGCCTTTTCACGAGACTTGATGCGAGAGCATATACTCACTTCGGCAGATTTCATTTATCCGGTTTTTGTGCTGGAAGGCGCGAATAAAGTCGAAGAAGTGAAGTCGATGCCTGGGGTGCGGCGCAAGACTTTGGACTTGTTGCTCAAGGATGCCGAGCAGTGTGTCGAACTTGGCATTCCTATGATGGCGATCTTCCCTGTGATAGACACGCCGATGAAAAGTCTGGGCGCGGAAGAAGCCTACAATCCGAACGGCCTCGTGCCGCGCGTGGTCGCCGCCATCAAGAAGAGCTTTCCTGAGCTCGGTGTGATGACCGACATCGCACTTGATCCTTATACCAGTCACGGTCAGGACGGACTGATTGATGACAACGGTTATGTGATGAACGACGAAACGGTCGAGGTGCTGGCACGGCAAGCGCAAGTTCACGCCGGCGCGGGTGCGGATGTCGTTGCCCCTTCGGATATGATGGACGGTCGTATTGCCGCCGTGCGCACCGCGCTGGATCGTCAAGGCTGCATCCATACCCGCATCATGGCCTACTCTGCCAAATACGCTTCCAGTTTCTATGGTCCGTTCCGCGATGCGGTCGGCTCCAGTGGCAACCTCGGCAAGGGCAACAAATACACCTATCAGATGGATCCAGCTAATTCTGACGAGGCACTATGGGAAGTTGGCTTAGACTTGCAGGAGGGTGCAGACATGGTGATGGTTAAACCGGGCATGCCTTATCTCGACATCGTGCGTCGCGTCAAAGACGAGTTCAAAGCCCCGACTTTCGTCTATCAAGTGAGCGGGGAATACGCCATGTTGAAAGCCGCTTCGCAAAACGGCTGGTTGAACGAAGAGGCGTGCGTGCTGGAATCGTTGTTGGCATTTAAACGTGCCGGGGCGGACGGGATACTAACCTACTTTGCACTGGATGCTGCGCGATGGTTGAAGAGGTAAAAGCCCTCCTGAGACCTTTCCCGGTGCGAGTTAGCCAGCCAGCAATACCGTCACTGCTGCAATGTCAGCATGAGTCTCCGGGTGGCGGCCACCGCTGTGGCGGGCGTTTTCGGGTAGGACGATGACATGAGTCTGTACGCCGGATGCGCCTGTCAGCGTGTAGCTGGGCACATTTTCATCATGCCCGCCCAATCGCACTTTCCATTCTCCGTCTTCGAATTTGATGTCGTGCTTGAGCAGGAACAGCAGCACAGCTTTCGCGTCATCTGAAAATAGCAGGATGTTGATGTCAGATTGCGCACCCGCTGTCCCTGTCAATACCGAGCCTGTCAAATAAGGGTGGAAGTCAGCCAACAACCGCATGTTTTCCAATGCCTCCACGCGTAACTCACGCAGGATGGGAGGGTGTTGCGCACTTTGGAACAACATGCGGAAACTGCGCAAAGCCATGTCTATTTCGTCGTTGCTGGGCAGATGATGCGTGTCGGACGCGCCGAGCTGTCTGGCCGCTTTGCGTTTGGCATAAGCGTGGTCGGTGATGCCATCCTCGGCCATCAACTTGGCGGCCCGGTGCGCGAGTTGTTCCCGCATGAGGTCGCGTCGGTAAACGGTTTCTTTAGTCATGCGGCCTCAGAATAACTGGTCCTTGACGATGTCGGTTTGGGGAGTGGTCTCGTTCGGATTAGGCGCAGTTTGGACAGAGGGTACGTTCTCGTTGTAAAAATATTCGACGCGCGTACCGTTACTATCCAATTGCCCAGACTCATTGATACGTGCCGCAACGATGCCGTCTGGTACGGTGTAGGTGGCTTCTGGCACATCCTTTAAGACATTTCCCATATAACCGATCCAAATCGGCAATGCCGCCCCCCCGCCTGTTTCCTTGTCTCCCAGGCTGCGCGGCTGGTCAAAACCTATCCATGCGATGCCTACTACAGTCGGTTGAAAGCCGCAGAACCAAGCATCGATAGAATCGCTGGTCGTGCCAGTCTTGCCCGCAAGGTCTTGCCTTCCCAAAGACATGGCGCGAATCGCAGTACCGTGTTTGACCACGTCTTGCATCATGTTGACCATAGTGAAGGCGTTACGTGTGTCTATGATCTGTTCTGCGCCATTCGCCGCAACCGCAGGACTAGCTTGGCTAAGAATGTTGCCTCTATCATCCTCGATGCGTTGGATGAAATAAGGATTCACCTTGAATCCTCCATTGGCAAAAACGGAATAGCCAGTCAGTAATTGCATCGGTGTGACCAAGCCTGCGCCCAGAGCCATCGTCAGGTAGGGCGGTATTTTGTCGGCATCAAAGCCAAATTTCGTGACGTAGTCCTGCGCGTATTGCGGCGTGATGGATTGTAGGATACGGATCGAGACCATGTTTTTGGATTTGATGAGAGCCTGGCGCATCCGCATAGGACCATCATAGGTACCCTCGTAGTTCTTCGGTTGCCAAGGCTCACTGCCGGTTTGTTCCGCATCAAACTCCAACGGCGCGTCATTGATAACAGTGGCTGGCGTTAATCCTTTTTCCAATGCCGCCGAGTATATGAATGGCTTGAAGCTGGAACCGGGTTGTCGCCATGCTTGGGTGACGTGATTGAACTGATTCTTATTGAAATCGAACCCGCCAATCAAAGCATAGATTGCCCCGTCTTGCGGATTAGCCGACACAAATGCCGACTCTACCTGGGGGAGCTGGCTGATTTGCCAGACACCTTTCCCATCTTTCTGCAAACGGATTATGGAGCCTACAGTTATGCGTTGATTGAGAGGTGCCTTATTACCTAAAGAGCGCTCGACATAATGAAGTGCATCACCCTTAACTTCTACTCTTTCACCACCCTTAACATAGGCTGTCAATGACTTGCCGGTTACGTTCGTGACGATAGCGGCAAGTAAGTCTCCACTGTCTGTGATGTCCTGCAAAACTTCTTCCAAACGATCGTCTCCGCTGCCCTCCGGCAACTCCGCAAAACCTTCCGGGCCGCGATAGCCGTGACGACGATCATAATCAAGTACACCTTTGCGGACGGCTTGGTACGCCGCAATCTGATCTTGGCGACGGATTGTTGTGAAAACCTTGAAACCCTGCGTATAAGTAGCATCACCAAACTTCTCAAACATAACGCTCCTGACCATTTCTGTCAGATAGTCAGCTTGTATGTCTGTATCGGAAGCGTGATGCGTGCTGATCGGCTGGGTCTGGGCGAGCTGAAACTCAGCGTCATTGATGAAATGCAGTTCGTGCATACGGCGGAGTACGTAGAGCTGGCGAAGTTTGGCACGCTTCGGATTGATCACCGGATTGTAAGAAGAGGGTGCTTTGGGTAATCCGGCCAGCATGGCAAATTCAGATATGGATAGCTGGTTGAGCGGCTTGCCAAAATAAACTTGAGAGGCTGCCGCGAATCCGTATGCGCGCTGCCCCAAGTATATTTGGTTGATGTACAGCTGTAGAATTTCGTCTTTAGTCAGCGAGTGTTCAATTTTGAAGGCAAGGAGGACCTCGTTAAATTTGCGCGTGAGTGTTTTTTCCTTGGATAGAAAAAAGTTACGGGCAACTTGCATCGTGATCGTGCTGGCCCCTTGTTTGGCTCCTCCGGAAGTGAAGTTGGAGATGGCAGCGCGAACGACACCAGCATAGTCAACCCCGCCGTGTTGATAGAAACGATCATCCTCGGCAGCAAGGATCGCCTTCTTCATGAGATCAGGTACATCGCCTATCGTCACGAGCGCACGACGTTCTTCGCCAAACTCACCCAGCAATGAACCTTCCTGGCTATAGACCCGCAATGGGATTTTGGGGTGATAGTCAGTAAGAGACTCTAAAGAGGGCAAGGTGGGATAAGTCAATAGGACGGCGATACTCAACAAGATGAGCGGTAACAGCAGAATCGCGGTGAGAACCAATAGAGGGAGTGTCAGTCGGCGTGAGAGCATGTAAAGATATCCCGCAAGATTGAAATGTACTTTGAGGTGGGTAGAAAAACGTCTCGCATTATATCGACTTCGGCACCTAGTCTGGCGTCCTAAAAATGGCTTTACACTTTCTGTAGTTATTGCTAGGATTTAAACCACTTTATACAGAACAGCTCTAAACGGTCTATGCCTAAAGTAAATTTCGATAT
>JABEVG010000037.1 GCA_013044075.1 Gallionella sp. | reverse complement strand
GTTATCCATACCCGGCTCACCGTGGTCGAGATAACGCCATTCGTCGAACGCGTTCGGACCGAAACCGGAACGCTTGATGGACTTCAAGAATTGCTTGGGGATGATCGCATCGGTATCGACGTTGGCGCGATCCAACGGAGCAACCAGGCCATTGAGCAGAGTGAATTTTTGCATGGTTATTTACTTACCTTTTCCAGTTTTTCGCCCGCTTTTTTAAGCCCCCGACCCGCCCATTCGCCACCTTTCTTGATACCCTTGCCTGCTGCTTTAGCACCCTTTTCTATGCCGTGTCCGGCCCATTCGCCGCCCTTCTTCACGCTATCCCCCACCCGTTCAGGGATGCTTTTTTTCGCACCAGCAGGGGCGTCTTCTTCTGCCGCACAGACCTCCTGAATCAGGCAGGCATTCAATAGCAACAACAACATGAACAATCGATTCATCACATCACTCCTGTCGGCTGACATCCACAAAATGCCCCGCAATCGCCGCAGCCGCCGCCATCCCGGGGCTGACCAGATGTGTGCGTCCGCCCTGTCCCTGGCGACCTTCAAAATTCCGGTTGGAAGTAGAGGCACAACGCTCGCCAGGCGATAACCTGTCGTCGTTCATCGCCAGACACATGGAACAACCCGGATCGCGCCACTCGAAACCCGCCGCGATAAAAATCTTATCCAGCCCCTCTTCCTCGGCCTGCTTTTTCACCAGACCCGAACCCGGCACGACCATCGCCAGTTTCACATTCGCGGCAATATGCTTGCCCTGGACAATCGCCGCCGCCTCACGCATATCTTCGATGCGCGCGTTGGTGCAAGAGCCGATGAACACCTTGTCGATGCTGATTTCGGCGATGGGCATGTTCGCCAGCAACCCCATGTATTGCAAGGCGCGCTGCGCCCCTTCGCGCCGCACTGCGTCGCTCATCGTCGCGGGATCGGGTACGCGCCCATCCACCGCCACCACCATTTCCGGCGACGTACCCCACGTCACTTGCGGTTTGATGGTCGCGGCATCCAGCGTCACGACAGCGTCAAATTTCGCGCCCGCATCGCTGTGCAAAGTGCGCCAATAAGCCACGGCTTGCTCCCACACATTCGCTTGCGGCGCGAACGGGCGGCCCTTGAGGTAATTGATCGTCGTGTCATCGGCGGCGACCATGCCGGCGCGCGCGCCCGCTTCGATCGCCATATTGCACAAGGTCATGCGGCCCTCCATGCTCAACGCGCGTATCGCACTGCCCGCGAATTCGATCGCATAGCCCGTGCCGCCCGCCGTGCCGATCTTGCCGATCACCGCCAGCGCGAGGTCCTTGGCCGTCACACCGCGACCCAGCGCGCCTTCGACACACACTTGCATGGATTTGGATTTTTGCATCAGCAGACATTGCGTGGCCATGACGTGCTCGACCTCGGATGTGCCTATGCCGAACGCCAGGGCGGCAAACGCGCCGTGTGTGCTGGTATGCGAATCGCCGCACACCACCGTCATGCCCGGCAAGGTCGCGCCCTGCTCCGGGCCAACCACATGCACGATGCCCTGACGCACATCCGACATCTTGAATTCGTTCACGCCGAACTCGGCGCAATTGCTGTCCAGCGTCTCCACTTGCAGCCGCGAGATGGGGTCGGTGATGCCCAGCTCGCGCCCCGTGGTCGGCACGTTGTGATCGGCTACAGCGAGTATGGATGAAGTGCGCCACAGCTTGCGCCCCGCCAGCTTGATGCCCTCAAAGGCTTGCGGGCTGGTCACTTCATGCACCAGATGGCGATCGATATAAATCAACGCCGTGCCATCGGCTTCCTGGCGCACCAGATGAGAATCCCAGAGTTTGTCGTACAGCGTTTGCGCAGTCATCATGTTCCGTCCGGCAAGATTACATTTTTTTAGAGCGCGCAATTATGCCACAAGGTACGCCGGTTATCACGCCGCACACCGCCATCCGTCAAGTTGCGCGGGCCATCTCCAATTTCCACATCATCAGCAACAAGCCCATCAACGCCGCAGCGGCACTGCACGAATACAGCACCGTCGCACCGTAGTGTTGCCAGATCGGGCCACTCGCCAGGCCGCCCACCATGCCGCCCGCGCCGTAGGTGAAACTGCCGAACAAGGCCTGACCTTTGGACTGGTGTCGTCCTTTGAAAAACTCGTGTACCAAGCCTACCGATGCGGCGTGATACGCGCCAAAGGTCGCAGCATGAAGGATCTGCGCGATGAGCAACACCGAGATGATATCCACACACCAGCCTATCATCAGGAAACGCGCCACCGCACAAGCGAAGCTCACCAGCAGAATGCGCGTATAGCCGTAGCGGTTGGACAGCCAGGGCATGATGAAAAACACAGCGATCTCGCAGATCACGCCCAATGCCCACAAACCGCCCACCGCGCTTTTTGCGTAGCCGTGCTCGACCAGATAGATGGAATAAAAGGTGTAGTAAGGGCCGTGTGCTACCGACATCAAAAAACACGCACCGAACAAGACCAGCACGCTGCGTTGCAACACAATCTGTTTGACCGGCTGGGAGTCGGTGTGATGCGCCACTGTTTCGGTATGCGGGAGCTGGCGCGAAAAGATCAGGATGCCGACCTCGCACACCAGTCCCGCCCACAGCAACCAGGCGATGGCGATATAGTCGAAGGCATAACCCAGGCCGACCACCGTGATGATGAAGCCTATCGACCCCCATGAGCGGATGCGCCCGTAACGCGCGCTGTGCTTGCCCAGATATGACAGCGTGGTCGCCTCGACCAGTGGCATGGACGCGCTCCAGAAGAAACTCATCAGGCACAGCACCAGCAACATGCCCCAGAAACTGGTGGCGAAAAACACGCCGAGATAACACACCGCGCTCAAGGTCGCGGCGATCTTTACCACCAGCAGCCGCCGGCCCGAATGGTCCGCCAGCCAGCCCCACAGATTCGGTGCGAGCATACGCATCACGGGTTGCACCGACAGTAACACCGCAATCTCGACCGCGTCGAAGTGGATGGACTTGAGATACAAGCTCCAATACGGGGCGAACATCCCGATGAATGCGTAATAGAAGAAGTAGAACCCGGCGATACGCCAGTGGTAGTTTTTGTCGGGATACATAACGGTAAACTGCTGAACGGCGCGCATTATCTCATGCAAAAAAATATTTCATCCGCGCTCTTGAAAACCCTGTACGCGTCCCCACTAGTCAGCAATCGAAATCTGGAGAAGCGCAATGACACAAGCCGAGAACACCCCACAGACCGAAGCACAGCCTGAAACGGCAGAAACCCAGGCCACATCCGATGTGATGCCCAGCATGGAAGAACAACTACAGGCCGCCGAGCGCAAGGCGCAGGAGCATTACGACGCGTGGATGTATGCCAAAGCGGAAGGTGAGAACATCCGCCGCCGTGCCGCCGAAGACATCAGCAAGGCGCAGAAATTCGCAGTGGAGCGTTTCTCCAACGAGATGCTGGCGGTGATGGATAGCCTGCAGGCGGCATTGGCGGTGGAGAACAGCACCATAGAAAACTTCAAGAGCGGGATGGAGCTGACCCAGAAGCAACTGTCCAACGTGTTCGAGAAGTTCAACATCCGCGAGATCAATCCGGTCGGCGAGAAGCTGGATCCGCACAAACATCAAGCCATCAGCATGGTGGATAGCGACCAGCCCGCCAACACCGTGGTCAGCGTGATGCAAAAAGGTTACGCACTGAACGACCGCGTACTGAGGCCAGCATTGGTGCTAGTAGCCAAAAGCTCATAGCAGGTAGTTCGTAGCCAGTAGCAAAACCGGGGTTGGCTACCCGCTACGAGCTACCAGCCATGCCTACCCCTTGAAATTCGAATTACCCGCCCCACCTTGGGCGACAGCAGATTTATACATTTAACTGAAAGGAAACATCATGGGAAAAATCATCGGTATCGACTTGGGCACGACTAACTCCTGCGTGGCCATCATGGAAAACGGCAAAACTAAAGTGATCGAGAATGCGGAAGGTGCGCGCACCACGCCTTCTATCATCGCCTACATGGAAGATGGCGAAGTGCTGGTGGGCGCGCCCGCCAAACGTCAGGCAGTGACCAACCCGACCAACACACTGTACGGCGTGAAGCGTCTGATCGGCCGCAACTTCGATGAAAAGATGGTACAAAAAGACATCGCCATGGTGCCTTTCAAGATCGTCAAAGCCAAGAACGGCGACGCATGGATCAAGGTACGTGACAAAGAATTTTCTGCTCCAGAAATTTCTGCACAAGTGCTGATGAAGATGAAGAAGACTGCCGAAGACTACTTGGGCGAACCCGTCACCGAAGCGGTCATCACCGTTCCGGCTTACTTCAACGACGCACAGCGTCAAGCCACCAAGGACGCCGGTCGTATCGCCGGTCTGGACGTGAAGCGCATCATCAACGAGCCGACTGCTGCGGCTCTGGCGTTTGGTATGGACAAGCAGGAAGGTGACCGCAAGATCGCCGTGTACGACTTGGGCGGCGGCACGTTCGATATCTCCATCATCGACATCGCCGAGCTGGATGGCGAACACCAGTTCGAAGTGATGTCCACCAACGGCGACACCTTCCTGGGCGGTGAAGACTTCGATATGCGCGTGATCGATTTTCTGGTCGAAGAGTTCCAAAAGGAAAGCGGGATCGACCTGCGCAAAGACGTGCTGGCCTTGCAACGCCTGAAAGACGCGGCGGAAAAAGCCAAAATCGAATTGTCTTCCGCACAACAGACCGAAGTGAACCTGCCATACGTGACTGCCGATGCGACCGGCCCGAAACACCTAGCGGTGAAGATCACCCGCGCCAAACTGGAAAGTCTGGTGGAAGACCTGATCGCGCGCACCATCGAGCCGTGCAAGATCGCGATGAAGGATGCCGGCGTGTCTGCTGCCGACATCGGCGACGTGATCCTGGTCGGTGGTCAGACCCGTATGCCCCTGGTACAGGAGCGCGTCAAAGCCTTCTTCGGCAAAGAGCCGCGCAAAGACGTGAACCCGGATGAAGCGGTCGCCGTTGGCGCGGCCATCCAGGGCGGCGTGTTGCAAGGCGAAGTGAAAGACGTGTTGCTGTTGGACGTGACACCCTTGTCTTTGGGTATCGAGACCATGGGCAGTGTGATGACCAAGCTCATCAAGAAGAACACCACGATCCCTACCAAGGCATCGCAAGTGTTCTCGACTGCGGAAGACAATCAATCTGCCGTGACTATTCATGTCTTGCAAGGTGAACGCGAGATCGCTTCCGGCAACAAGAGCCTGGGGCAATTCAATCTGTCCGACATCCCGCCTGCACCACGCGGCATGCCGCAAATCGAAGTGTCGTTCAACATCGATGCGAACGGTATCCTGCACGTGAGCGCGAAAGACAAAGCGACCAACAAGGAAGCCAACATCACCATCAAGGCCAGTTCCGGATTGAGCGAAGCAGAGATCCAACGCATGGTTGCAGATGCCGAAGCCAATGCCGAGGAGGACAAAAAGGCGGTGGAACTGGTGACCGCGCGCAATCAATTGGATGGTCTGATCCACTCCACACACAAGTCACTGAAAGAATACGGCGACCATCTGAGCGAGGATGAAAAGACTGCAGTCGAAGCCGCGTTGAAAGATGCGGAAGAAACTGTGAAATCCGACGACAAGTCCGCCATCGAAGCCAAGGCCGAAGCTCTGTCCACTGCCGCGCAAAAATTGGGCGAAAAGATGTACGCCGCCGAACAAGCCAAGGCGCAAGGCGAGCAAGCAGCTGGTGGCGCGGCGCATTCCGAGCAACCCAAGCATGACGACAATGTGGTGGATGCGGAATTTACCGAAGTGAAGGATAAGAAGTAAGTTTGTAGCCGGTAGCTTGTAGCTGGTCGCCAATACAACTGTGAACCAGCTACAGACTACAAGCTACGAGCCACGGGCTAACTATGTCAAAAAAAGACTATTACGAAACGCTGGGCGTGAACCGCGACGCGTCCGAGGATGAGCTGAAGAAAGCCTATCGCAAGATGGCGATGAAGTATCACCCCGACCGCAATCCCGACAACCCCGCCGCCGAAGCGCATTTCAAAGAAGCCAAGGAAGCCTACGAGACCTTGAGCGACACGCAAAAACGCGCCGCTTACGATCAGCATGGTCACGCGGCATTTGAAGCGGGCGGCATGGGCGGTGGTAATCCGTTCGGACAAGGCGGCGCGCAGGGTTTCGATTTCTCCGATATCTTCGGCGACATCTTCGGCGGCGGCCAACGTGGCAGTAGCGGTCGCAGCAGCGTGCAACGCGGCTCCGACCTGCGCTACAACATGGAGATCACGCTGGAGCAAGCGGCGCGCGGCACGGAGACCGAGATACGCATCCCGACTATGGCGGAATGCGAAACCTGTCATGGCTCCGGCGCGAAGCCCGGTACGACCCCGACCACTTGCACCACCTGCGGCGGGCATGGTCAGGTGCGTATGCAACAAGGATTCTTCTCGGTCCAGCAAGCCTGTCCGCGCTGTCATGGCACGGGCAAGATGATCGCCTCACCATGCAAACCCTGTAACGGTCAAGGACGCATCAAGAAACACAAGACCTTGTCGGTCAAAATTCCGCCAGGCGTGGATACCGATGATCGAATTCGCTTGACCGGCGAGGGAGAACACGGCGTCAATGGCGGCCCGGCAGGAGACCTGTATGTAGTAGTGCAACTCAAACCCCATGCAGTTTTCCAACGCGACCACAACGACCTGCATTGCGAGATGCCAATCAGCTTTTCCACTGCCGCGCTCGGTGGCGAGATCGAGATCCCGACTCTGGATGGCAAAGCCAGCATCAAGATTCCTGCCGAGACGCAAAGCGGCAAGCAATTCCGTCTGCGCGGCAAGGGCATTAAGGGTATACGCAGTGCCACGCATGGCGATCTGCATTGCCATGTCATCGTTGAGACGCCAGTCAATCTGACAGACAGGCAAAAGGAGTTGCTGCGTGAATTCGAGAGCATCAGCGATAAAGATAACGACAGGCACAATCCCCGTGCCAAATCCTGGATGAATAAAGTCAAAGACTTTTTTGCCGAGTAGTTTTGTCGTTAGCACAAACTAAAAATCGCCCCGATGGGCGATTTTTAGTTTCGGTGTTTCGTGGGTTTTTCAAAAAGCTTTTTCAATGCATAAACCGCTTCGATCCGTATCTTCCACAGTGTTCTCCCGGTTTATTCAGCGCGGCTTATTCGGGCATTTCGGCTTTATGCAGTTCGCATAGATATTAAGCGAATGATCCTGGACGGTGAAGCCCCGCTCTGCAGCAGCCTTGTTTTGACGTGACTCGATGGTCGCATCGTAAAATTCTTCTACACGATGGCATTGCAGACAAACGATGTGATCATGATGCTTGCCCTGATTGAGCTCGAACACCGACTTGTCCCCCGCAAAATTGTGCCTGACCAGCAAGCCGGCCTGCTCAAACTGGATCAACACCCGGTAGACCGTAGCCAACCCCACATCGTCCCCGGTAGCCAGCAGTTTTTTATAAACATCCTCCGCGCTCAAATGATGCTCGTCACTGCTTTCGAACAGATTCAGCACCCGGATTCTGGGCAAAGTGGATTTCAGCCCGGCACTTTTGAGATGGATCGGTTGATTCATGGTGAATTCTCTAGGTCTGGATTAGTCCGGCGAATTTTATCGCAAGTCTATTGCAAATACAAATAGGAATGATTATCATTAACATCACATTCAACCTACAACCAAATCACGGAAAGTAAAATAATGCGTCCGATCTTCTTGTTACCGACCATTCTGGCATGTGTATTTTCTTTTAACGGCAGCGCACTCGCGACCGAGTCTCCGCCGGTGGTACTGACGATACATGACAACCGGTTTGAGCCTGAACAGCTCAGCCTTCCATCCGGCATCAAACTCAAACTGCTTATCCGCAATCTGGACGCTATTCCGACCGAGTTCGAAAGCTTCGATCTATCCCGCGAGGTCATCGTACCGGGGCATGGCGAAGTGACCATCTATGTCGGGCCACTCGAATCAGGAAGCTATCAGTTCTTTAACGATTTCAACCACGAGATGCGCGGCTCGATTGTGGTAACACCCAACGTCAAATAAGGAGCGCAGCACATGCTTGCAACGTCAGTCATTATGTTTCGTGAAGTACTGGAAGCGGCACTGATCATCGCCATCGTACTCGGCACCAGTCGCGGGATCGCCGGGCGCGGTCGATGGGTCGTCGGCGGTATCGGTCTCGGCTTGCTTGGCGCATTGATCGTGGCTTTTCTGGCCAATGTCGCCTCCTCGGTTTTTTCCGGTAACGGACAATCCATTCTGAACGCGACCATCCTGTTGAGCGCGGTCGCCATGCTGACCTGGCATAACGTATGGATGAGTTCACATGGCCGAAAATACTCATCGGCGGTGACAGCAGTCGGTTCAAGCGTGCAGTCTGGTCACCGTCCGCTGCTTGCGTTGCTGGTCATCACGTTTGCGGCCGTGATGCGCGAGGGATCGGAAGCGGTTTTGTTTATTTGGGCGATTGCCACCGGTGGCGAGCAAAGTCTGGATATGTTGCTGGGCGGTATGGGCGGGGTGGTCGCGGGCATCATGGTCGGCCTGCTGCTGTATTTAGGCTTGTTGCGCATCCCGGTCCGACATTTTTTTTCAATCACGAGCTGGTTGATCTTGCTGCTCTCCGCAGGATTGGCGGCACAGGCGGCCGGCTTCCTCAACCAGGCCGGTCTGTTGCCGTCCTTGGGGAACGGGGTGTGGAACACCTCTAACATTCTCAGCCAGACCAGTCTGATCGGGCAGTTGCTGCACATACTGGTGGGCTACATCGCCCGTCCCACAGGCATCCAAGTGGTGTTCTACATTGGCACATTCCTGATCATCCTGACGCTGATGCATACCTGCGGCAAGAAGCGGGACAAGCGACTAAAAACCGTCAAAATTCCAAGCTAGAAAACAATCGCTGGCCCGGACACGAATCGGGTTGGCGAGACGGTCCTTGCCTAAAAACTCTGTTGTGCACAAAAAGCGTGGTGCTCGATGAAAATGAAGCGAATCAACGTATCCATTGCAGTTCTTGCCATGCTGTTTTTTTTGGGCGTGCAAGCTGCCTGTGCCGAAAACGACTTCATCGTTTACTCGCCCTACGTCGTCCAAGGACAAAGTGAAGTGGAAACCTTTGGCTACGTCTCCCAAGATAGTCGCAGCAATCTTAACGGAGCGGGCGGTGCCAACTTTTCCGTTGCGCATACGTTCACCAGCTGGTGGAAGACGGAAGTGTATTTCGCCCAACTCAATCGCGCCCCCGGCGGTTCAACACATCCTTCCGGATACGAATTCGAGAACACTTTCCAACTCACCGATCCGGGTGAGCTATGGGTAGACGTGGGATTTTTGGCTTCCTATGCGAACAACACACAACCCGGAATGCCGAACGGTGTTGAATTCGGCCCGTTATTGGAGAAGCTGTCGGGGCATATCGATCAGCGTCTGAATCTTATTTTTGGCAAACAGCTGGGTGGCCAAGCCAGCGGAACATATCAGTTCCGTTCCGCCTATAGCATCCGCTACAACATCGATTACGCCAGGACCAGATTTGCACCGGGCATCGAATTCTATTACCGCCCCAATGACAACGCCTACCAAGTCGGCCCGGTCCTTTACGGAGAACTCCGCACAGATGCCGGACGGGAGTTCGACTATAGCGTCGGCATCGTGTTCGGCACCAACCAGGGTGCTCCCGCTAAAACGCTTCTGGCCCGGTTGGAATATGAATTTTTCTAATGTTTCGGATACAGGTACCGACTACTCCAACGAAACACGGCTAATCTTTACCGAACACCGCCTTCAGGAACGCCGTCGCCTGCTGCCAAGAATCCTTGTCGGCATCGGCGTTGTAGGCCAGCGGCAGGTTGAATCGCTTACCCAGCTCGTCCGCCTCTGGATTGGTGAAGCCATGTTTCACGCCGGGATAGGTGACGACGCGAAAATCTGCTTTCGCATCCGTCATCTCCTGCTTGAAGGCAGCGACTTTATCCGCGCCTATCATCGGGTCTGCTTCACCCGTGAACGACTCGATCCGAGCCTTGATCTGTCCGGCTTGCGCGGGCGTATCGGTGCTCAAAGAACCGTGAAAACTCACCACCGCTTTTAACGGCTCGCCCATGCGCGCCATGTTCAACACCACGCCGCCGCCGAAGCAATACCCGATCGCCGCCATCTCCCCGGCATCGACCGTCGGCTGTTCGCGCAACAGCCGCATACCTGCCTCAAAACGCGCTTTCGCCATCGGCATATTCTTGCTCACTGCGGCGGCGAATTTCCCGGCATCATCGGGATGGTTCGCCACTTTTCCGTCGCCGTACATATCCACCGCCAGCGCGGTATAGCCCAGTGCGGCGAGCATGTCGGCACGATGGCGCGCATAGGCGTTGTTCCCCCACCATTCATGCACCACCAACACCGCCGGACGCTTGCCCTTGAACGCATCGTCATAGGCGATGTAACCCTTGAGGGTAGCCCCATCCGCGACATAACTGACGTCTTTGCCGATCACCGCCGCTTGGGCGACTGCACCAGCCCAACAGCACAAGGACATCATCAACAAGAATTTTTTCATGGTCTTCCCTCTGGGTTAAATTGGCTGCTAGATTTGCGCGACCTCGATTTGCTGGCGGATGTAGAGAATCTTCAAATCCTCGGCATGCAAGCTATCCAGCAATTTTTCGGCGAGCTCCTCATCCACAACGAATTCCACTTTCACCGCCAACTCACCGGCCAGTTCAAAGAATGTCTCCTCGTGCAACTTGCCGTGCCGTCCAAAACCCGCGATGGCGCGGAACGCGGAGCCGCCACTGACCCCCTGCGACTTGCCCTGTTCCAGCAACCATTCATACAGGAGCATACCCGCATGATGCTGTTTTTCGCTCACGTAAAAAGATAGCAAATTCATGTTGCCCCCTTTAATTTTGCAGCCACTTGAAAGTTTGTATGCCCAGCACCGTCATCAGCAGCGAACCGCCCAGATGCGCCGCGATGATGCCCATACCCCAAGCGTATTGCCCGCGTATCAGCAACGTCACGGTCTCCGCCGAGAACGTGGAAAAGGTCGTCAGTCCGCCGAGGAATCCGGTAATGATCAGCAATCGCCATTCGGGCGACAAGCCGGGATGCTGCATGAAGAATGCCACGGACAGGCCGACCAGATAACCACCCAGCAGATTGGCGGCCAGCGTACCGAGCGGCAATTCGGGCAACAATGGGTTGAACCACAGCCCGAATCCCCAGCGCAGCCAGGCACCCAAAGCCGCGCCGAGACCAATTGCTAAAAATGAATAGATCAACATGCGCGCATTCTACCCGACCACTCTCACCATCGCGAAGCCGCCACCGGGCGTGCGGAAATTGGTGGTCTGGCCTTGATAGAGCCGTGCTGCAACCAGCTGGATTCGTCCGTCATACACATAGCAGCGCACGTCGTATTTGAACGATTGCGGTTCGGTATCCCCGCTCACCACGCACTCGCCCGGCATCGCCAAACGTTGCGCGACATAGTCCGATCGCATGATCTCCTCGAACACTCGCCTGGTGATCTTGTCGCCGCGATACGCGCCCTTGCCGCCGTAGCCGTTCACCGGCTTGAAGAACCACTGCTTGCGTGTTTCCCACCACGGTTCCGCAGCGTCCGCCTCCACCAGTCTGGTTTGCGGGATGCCCTGCAACAGCGTGGTGATGCCGGCTTGCGACACGCCCGCCGCTTGCAAATAGTCTTCGTCGGTGAGCAAGGCCAGCTTGCGTTTGTCCGCGTAGCCCGCGTAGTGCGCGGGGTCGGGCGTGAGCACCACGCGCTGATCCCGCCAAGCCGAATGGAGGTGCGGGTGGTGTTGCAAAGAAAAATCCGTGAGGCGGTTATAGATGAGGTCGATCTTCTGCCGACCGACGTACAAACCATCCTCACGCGTTTGCAAGTCAGACGGTGAGACGATGTGCGCCGCGATGCCCGCGCGTTCAAACAGATTTTTAGCCAGCAAAAACTCGGGGTAGAGATATTGCGACTGCGGTTGCACGTCGACGATGGCAAGACTATGCAACGGCGCATCGCCGCGCGCCAACCGCCACTCGTTGCGGAACATCGCGATGAAGCTCTGCTCCAGATCATCATCGGCCACGGCTTTACCCGGCAAGCCCGCAGCGCGCTGGCTGGCGATCAACAAGGCATTGAGGAACGCGCCGCCCGCATTGGTGTTGATCTCGATGAGATGCGCGCCGTCGTTGTTCAGATGGAAATCGTAACCGTAGAACACCCCCAACGTTTGCTTGTACTTCAAAGACCGTTCGTCCTGAGGGGCACACGAATCGGGTGGTTCGACAAGCTCACCACGAAGGTATGAAGATGAATTTGTATCGTCGCGCTTGACGACATTTTCCACTGCCGCGATCACCGCCTGCATCTGCGCGACTTGCGCCGCACTCACGCACACCACGGCAGCGGAAAAAAGATGGCGATGCGCGTCGGTCATCGCCGCTGGCAACGCCTCACCCAGCAATGCCGCATCCAGAGCCGGGCGATCTATCTGTGGTGTGCTCAAGCTGGCCGCATCCGGCACCTCAGCCACCCAGCAGCTCTTTCTTCAAATCCGCCTGTATGGGTTTTTCGCCCAACCATATCCTCAGCAGTGCGCGGTTGAACGCCACGCCGCTTATCGTGCCGCATGCCGTGCCGTTCACGCTGATCTGCGTGCCGCTGTCGGGAAGATAATCCAGCGTGATGACATCGCCCGGCTTCACCATTTTTACCGTATCGAATATTTTCCCCATTTGCTGCATCTGCTCGGCCAATGCAGCCATTCCAGCAGCGGTCTGGTTATCCTCCATCGCGTCTTTGACGGCGTTGAACAATTTCTCGCTGCTCAATTCGTGCAGGATATGCAGTGCCATGCGATGTGGGTGTTCATCTGCGATGATCGCCTCTCCCGAGGTCTGTTTCTGCGGCAGATACAGCGCGCCCACATAAATCTTGAAGAAGAATTTGGTGCGTATGCCCGCACCGTTCAACACCAGCGTCTGCCCGCCCACCTGCACGCTGTCCGCCACCGCCACACCCGCCAGTTCCTTGGCATGCACGTTCAAACTCAGGAGCATCGCGCCCAGCAATAATATTTTTTTCATTTTTAACCTTTCGCCGCCCACTGCGTCATTCCCCCTACGCGGGAATGACGGCTTTTACAACGCCTCAAAAATTCCCGCCGCCCCCATGCCCGTACCGATGCACATCGTCACCATGCCGTACTTCTGTTTATGGCGGCGCAGGCCGTGCAGCAAGGTCGCGGTACGGATCGCGCCGGTCGCGCCGAGCGGATGGCCGAGTGCGATCGCGCCACCCAGCGGGTTGACCTTCGCTCTGTCCAATCCGACATCCTGTATCACCGCCAGCGACTGCGCGGCGAAGGCTTCGTTGAGTTCTATCCAGTCCATCTGATCCAAGCTCAACCCCGCTTGCTTCAACACGCGCGGGATCGCTTCTTTCGGGCCGATGCCCATAATCTCCGGCGGCACACCCGCCACGCTGTAGCCGATAAACCTGCCTATCGGTGTGAGGTTGTAGCGTTTTAACGCCGCTTCGGAACACAGCAACACCGCACCCGCGCCGTCCGACATTTGCGAACTGTTGCCCGCCGTCACCGAACCATTTTGCGCAAACACCGTCTTCAATTTGCCGAGTGCCTCGATGGACGTATCCGCGCGCGGACCTTCGTCCTGCGCCACATTGCGCGCCTTCACCTGCACTTCGCGGCTGACCAGGTCGGGTACATGATCCGCGATGGCGTAAGCGGCGATCTCATCGTTGAACTCTCCCCTAGCGATAGCCGAAATGGCGCGCTGATGACTGGTATACGCGAACTCGTCCTGCGCCTCGCGTGACACGTTCCAACGCTCCGCCACTTTCTCGGCGGTGATGCCCATGCCGAATGCGATGGCGAGATTCTCGTTATGCGCAAAGATCGCCGGGTTCATCGCGATCTTGTTGCCCATCATCGGCACCATGCTCATGCTCTCGACCCCGCCCGCGATCATTACCTCGCACTCGCCCAGCCGGATGCGATCCGCCGCCATCGCCACCGCCTGCAAGCCCGACGAGCAAAAGCGGTTCACCGTCACGCCCGGCACACCAACCGGCAACCCCGCCAACAGCAACCCGATGCGCGCCACGTTCATGCCCTGCTCCGCTTCCGGCATCGCGCAACCGACAATCACATCGCCGATACTCAAAGGATCCAGCGACGGGGCTTGCGCCAGCACCGCCTTGATGACGTGAGCCAGCAGATCGTCCGGCCGCGTGTTGCGGAACATCCCGCGCGGAGCCTTGCCCACCGGCGTGCGCGTGGCTGCAACGATGTAGGCTTCCTGAATTTGTTTGCTCATTGCGTAACTCCCTCTATCTAACGTTTCGCAGCCACACGATAAACCGCATTGCGCTCGCGCTTGCCAACAGCCACCACGATCACCAACAGCACGGTGTCGCGCACCTCATAAACCAATCTATATCCCACGCTGCGCAGCTTGATCTTGTAACGGTCTTTATGACCGGACAATTGCGCGGAAGGCACACGCGGACGTTGCAGACGCTCGGCCAACCTTTTCTTGAACTGCTCGCTTACCGTCGCATCCAGTTTGCGCCATTCCACCAGCGCGTCGGGATGAAAACTCGGCTTATAGCTCATCGAGGGTGACTTTCACCAACCGCTTGCCATCCTTCAAGCGCGCATCGGCAATGGCATTCAGCTCCATGTCTTCCAGCTTATCCATCAACGCTTCGTAAGCCTTGGCGGGAACGCAATAAAAAGTCGGCTCATTGCGATTCAATATCGCCACCGGAAATCCCTCGCCCGCCGCCACCGTCGCCATCGGATTTCTTTTCAGCTCCGAAACACTCGCGGTCGTCTCCGCCAAAATAACACTAGCCATGAGTTACTCCTGAATTTTTAACAGCACTCAAGATAGCACGCTAAACAGGTCTCGGCAATCCGCTCACTTGCGTTCAGCCGTCACAGCCACATGTCATTCGAGCATCTGAGATTTTATTTTTTGTAACGCTTGCAGCAGCACTGGCACGTCGCCTTGAATAATGCTCCACAACGTATCGTTATCTATTCCCAAATATCCATGTATCAATTTGTTGCGCGTGGCAACTACCGTACGCCAAGGAATTTGCGGATATTTCTGGCGCACCTCATCAGGAATGTTCGTCGCCGCCTCGCCTATCAACTCCAGATTGCGCACCGTGGCATCGTAATTCAAACCACTGGCAACAAAACTCGTTTGATCCAAACCGTCGGTATATGCCAACACTTTTTCTGCAAACGCTATCATGTCGTCCAGATAGAAATACTATTCACGTTCGGTTTTATCAGACATGCACAGCCTCTTTTTCGATGAACGGGCGCAACTCAGGACGCAAGGCTTTTTCTGTGACTAAATCGACCGGACAACCCAACAAATCCTCCAGATAAAACTGCACGCCAAAGTAACGCGCCGAAGTCGCAGGACCATCGAAGGCCACGAGCATATCCACGTCACTACCCTGCCGAGCAGTACCGCGTACCACCGAGCCGAACAAGGCCAAGCGCGTCACTCCGAAACGCCGCATCAACTCCTTCTTGTGCTCTGCGAGTAACTGCAATGTTGTTGAACGATTCATCTCATAATCTTTATTGTCATAATACTGCCCCCAACCGTATTCAATTCCGTAACGGTTTGCCGTTCTTCAGCATGTACTCGATCCGTGCCTGCGTCTTGTCGGTCGCGAGCAAGGCCATAAAATGTTTGCGCTCCAGATCGAGCAGCCATTGTTCATCGACCAGGCTGCCCGCTTCGACGTCACCACCGCACAGGGTGTCGGCGACAGCGCAGCCGACTTTGTAGTCGTGTTCGGAGATGAAGCCGCCTTGCAGCATGTTGACCATCGCGGCTTGCAGCGTGGCGATGCCGGGTCGGCCCGCGACAGGAATCTGCGTCGCGGGGAGTGGCGGACGATAGTCGGTGGCGGTGAGCGCGTGTATCTCTTGCTTGGCGACATGCAATATCTCGAAGCGGTTGAGCACGATGCGGTCGGACGGTCTGAGGTAGCCCATCTCGCGCGCGAGTTCCGCACTCTTGGCAACTTCGCCCATCGCGATGTTTTGGAAATAGCGGCGCAGGAACGGGAACAGATCACCGCCTTTCGCCTCACTTGCCGCGCGCAGCGTGGCTTCTTTGCTGCCGCCCCCGGCGGGCAACACGCCCACGCCGACCTCGACCAGGCCGATATAACTTTCCAGCGACGCGACCACGCGCGCGGAGTGCATGATGATCTCGCAGCCGCCGCCCAGTGCCAGCCCATCGACCGCAGATACCACCGGCACTTGCGCATACTTGATGCGCATCGTAGCTTGCTGGAATTTCGCGATGACCGCTTCGACTCTGGGCACGTTGCCGGTCGCCGCATTGAACAGGTCGCCCATGCTGCCACCTCCTGCGACGGTATATTTGACGCGGTTTGCAGCCTGCTTGAGCTTGCCGAACATGCCCGCATCCGATGCCGGTTCCTGCAAGCCTTGCATCAGTTGCAGCAGGTTCGCACCCGCCGAGAAGGGCGGTTCGTTCTGCCAGATGATCAGGCCGCGCCAATTCGCTTCGGCCTCACCGACCGCCTTGATAATGCTGTCCAACACCTCGTCGCCGATGACGTGCATCTTGGTTTTGAAGCTGAGGATGGCGATGTCGTCACCGGTATGCCAGAGCCGCACCGATTCGTTTTCGAAGATGGTCTCGCCTTTGTCCGCCGCTTCACCGAGCAAGCGTTCGGGGAAGAGTTGACGTTGATAGACGGAGAGCGTGGAACGGGGTTGATAGCCACCCACAGATTGCTCCCTCACCCCTCGCCCCTCTCCCGAAGGGCGAGGGGAATAGCTGCCTTGCGCGGTGTGTACTGCTGTGCGACTTGCCTCGTTCGCCCAGGCGGGCAGCGGTACTCGGGACATCGTCTTGCCTGCCGCGATGTCCTCATTGATCCAGCCCGCCACTTGTTGCCAGCCCGCCGCCTGCCAGATCTCGAACGGGCCGCTGTCCCAGCCGAAGCCCCAGCGCACCGCGCGATCGAGGTCGCGCGCGTTGTCGGCGATGTACTCCAGTTGCAGCGCGCAATAGTGGAACACGTCGCGGAACATCGCCCACAGGAATTGCGCTTGCGGGTGCGGGTTG
The DNA here is from genome assembly GCA_013044075.1 of Gallionella sp. GTDB lineage: Bacteria > Pseudomonadota > Gammaproteobacteria > Burkholderiales > Gallionellaceae > Gallionella. Next base: position 7,063 of record JABEVG010000037.1, on the reverse strand, counting down.
CTGTGCAGCAGTGCGAGTTTCTTCACCCAGTCGCGTTCGCGCAACAGCTCTTTCATGCCCAGCCCCACCTCGTTGTCCGCGACGCGATACTCGCCGCTGGCCAGATCGAGCACGCGTATCTCCTTGCCGAACTTCTGGTAGATGCCGCGTTTGGATTTCTGCCCCAGCGCACCTTGTGCGATCAGCTTCTCCAGCCAGTCCGGCACGGCAAAATATTGGTGCCAGGGGTCGTCCGCGAGATTGTCGCGCATGGTGTTGACCACGTGCGCGAAGGTGTCCAGCCCGACCACGTCCAGTGTTCTGTTTGTGATGCTCGTGGGGCCACCGAGATAACGCCCGGTGAGCGCGTCCACGGTATCGAAGCCCAACCCCATCTGCCTGGCGTGATGCGCGGTGGCAAGCAGGGAGAACACGCCGATGCGGTTGGCGATGAAGTTGGGCGTGTCCTTGGCGCGTACCACCCCCTTGCCCAGACCGGACACCAAAAAGGTTTCGAGTTGGTCGAGCAAACCCACGTCGGTGTTCTCGCACGCGATCAATTCCACCAAGTGCATATAGCGCGGCGGATTGAAGAAATGGATGCCGCAAAAACGATGGCGCAACGCTTCGGGAAACGCCGCCGCCAGTTGGTTAATCGACAGGCCGGAGGTGTTGGTGGCGAAGATGGCATGCTCGTTGAGATGCGGCGCGACCTTGTGATACAGGTCGGATTTCCAATCCATGCGCTCGGCGATCGCTTCGATCACCAGATCGCACTCGCGTAATCTTTCCAGATGATGTTCGTAGTTCGCAGCCTGAATGTATTGCACTTTGGCCGGACTCGACAGCGGGCTGGGATCGAGCTTCTTCAAACCTTCCAGTGCTTTGTTGACAATGCCATTTAACGGAACTTCGCGTAGCGAAACCGCGTCCCTCTCGCCCGCGTGCGGGAGAGAGCTAGGAGTGAGGGCTGGCGCGCCTTCTTTAGCCGGAAGATCGAACAACAGGGTCTGCACATTGGCATTCACCAGATGGGCGGCGATCTGCGCACCCATCACACCCGCGCCCAACACGGCGACTTTGCGTATCTGAAAATTGCGCATCGCAATCCTCCAAAATTATCCGGGGTCTCAACCCCGCTGAAACGATTCTAAACAAACACGGGAAAGCTGACTTTCCCGTCATGCACTCCTGTTGCTTAGAAACTGTAAGTGTATTGCGCGCTCACGATATCCACGCTGCTGTTATACGTCCCAAGCAAAAATCCCGCACCAGCAAGTGCCTGATTCTGGCTGATAGTGGTGTTGCCCACAAACAGATGCGCATAGCCGAAGTCGAAGGTGCTGGTCTTGCTGGCTTTGTATTGCCCGCCAACCGACAACCAGGTGCGGTTATTATCGGGGATACGCGCGGTGCGGTAAGCATCGGAAACCGGTGTCTGATCGAGTGCGATACCGGTGCGCGCCGTCCATTGCTCGTTATAGTGGTAATTGGCACCCGCCGAGACACGCCAGGTGTTCTTCCAATTTTCCGGCACAGTCTGCACATTGGCACCCGTGGCGCGATTGATCTGGAGCTGCTGCAATACGCTCCACCCTGTCCAGGTCGCATCGGTCATCAGATCCCACTTGTCGTTCAACTGGTGAAAGCCGCTCAACGAGAACGTGTCCGGCATGGTGATCGGCAAAGTGATTGCGCCATTTTGCAGGGTGGGTGCGCCTGCCAAAGGAGCAGGGACTCCGCTAAAACTCACCGTACCGGTCATGTTGTATTTGATCTTGGAACGATAGGCAGCCCCGATGCGTGTGGCATCGCTGAGCTTGAGCAATCCGCCGAAGTTATAACCCCACGCTGCGTCGCTGCCGGAGATAGAGCTGATTCCCGCCACGTTCGGCCCGCCCACCGCAGTAAGCAGCCCGCCGCCGCCCGCCGCAAATGCCGCAGCACTGTAGTTCACCGCGCTGCTCAGATCGCCGGTGATCTGTTGATAGTTCAAGCCCGCCCCCAGACTCAGCGCGTCGGTGACCTGGTAAGACAGCGCGGGATTCACGTTGATGGTTTGTATCTTGGAATTGACCGCCTGAAAGCGGCCTATCCAGTTCGCGTCATACTGTGTCTGCAAACCGAAAGGGGAGTTGATGCCCAAACCAAAACGCAACTTAGGATTGATTTCCATGACCAGATACGCATTCGGCAAGAAAGCCAGACTCCCGGCATCACCGCCATTGCCACCCGGTGTTTGCAATGCAGCTCCAGTGGAGCCTGTATTGTTGAATTTCATTGATGGCTGGATCAAGCTGCCCACCACCGCCACCTGGTTGCTACTCAAGCGTGACATCCCTGCCGGGTTGAAAAATATCGTCGAGGCATCTTCCGCACTGGCCGCACCGCCAGCAAAGGCATTCCCCAAGCCGCTACCGCTTTGCTCGATGAGCGCGAAGCCCGATGCAGCCACATTACCCGATAGCACCAACAACGCGCTTGCCACAGACAAACCCAACATCTTTTGCTTGAACATCATGATCGCTTCTCCTTAGGTTGTGATTAAAACGAACTGCAAAAAATTCCTGCCCGTCACTCGCTCAGCCTTCCGCCGGCACGACACGGGGCCTGCGGTCGTCGCCCACCGCCACATAAGTCAGCGTCGCTTCGGTGACTTTGACGCAGGTCGGCTTGACCGGATCGCGCTGCGCGTACACCTCGACATCGACCGTGATCGAGGTGCGCCCGACCTTGACGATGTCGGCATAGAAACTCACCAGATCACCCATGAACAGCGGTTGTTTGAAAACAAATGAATTGACCGCCACGGTGGCCACCCTGCCACGCGCCCGATGTACCGCCGGGATGCTGCCGGCGATGTCCACCTGCGCCATGATCCAGCCGCCAAACACGTCGCCGGTGTAATTGCAATCGGATGGCATGGCCACCACGCGCAAGGTGGCATGGCGTTGCGGCAGCGTCGTCGTTAGTTCGTTCTCATCCACGTTCAATGCCCCTCGTATAGTTGTCTGATCTGATCGGCGTAACGTTCCGCGACTTTGGCGCGCCTGATCTTGAGCGTGGGGGTCAGCAGGCCGTTCTCGATGCTCCAGGGTTCTTGCAGCAGCAGCACGCGGTTGACTTTTGCATAGCCGGGGAACTCGCGCAGATTGAGCGCGATGCGTTTCAGTATCTTGCCTTGCACGCGGCTATCGGTCAGTGCTTCAGGCATGTCGGGGCGCACCCCGGTCTCGTTGGCGAAGCGCAGCCACGCATCGTGGTTCAACACCGCGACCGCGACCAGATAGGGACGTGCCTCACCGAACACCATCACCTGATCGAACAGCGGGTCGTGCAAGATCGCCAGCTCCATGTCGCCGGGCGGGATCTTCTCGCCGTTGGACATGACAATGATCTCCTTGATACGCCCGGTGATGTAAACGTGGCCGGTCGCACTGATGCGCGCCGTGTCACCGGTATTCAGCCAGCCGTCGGCATCTATCATGGCGCGTGTGGCTTCCTCGTTGTCCCAATAACCCATCATCACGTTCGGCCCCTTGACCAGCAGCGCGTTGTTCTCGCCCAGCTTGACCTGCACGTCGCGTATCGGCTGCCCGACGCTATCGGGGAAGTTATTCTCCAGATGGTTGCCCGTCACGATAGGGCTGGTCTCGGTAAGGCCGTAGCCCTGCACCACGGACAACCCCAGCCCGACGAACACGCGGGAGATCTCCGGCGCGAGTGCAGCCCCCCCGCTGATCGCGACGCGCAGACGTCCACCCAGCTTGTCGAGGATCTTTTGCGCGACCAGCTTTTGCAAGATCGGCCAAAGCAGGAAACCCGGCTTCCATGGACCGCGCCCCTGTCCGTATTCAAAACGCGCCCAGCCGGTTTCCACGGCGAGATGGAACAGCTTGAGCTTAAGCGGCGAGCCCGCTTCCAGTTTGGCGCGTATCGCGCCGTACACGCGCTCGTAAATGCGCGGCACGGAAACCATGATGGTCGGCTTGATGGTCAGCAAGTCTTCCGATAGCTGCGGGATAGAGCGCGCGAACGCCACGGTCGCCCCCACCATCACCGCCAGGTAGTAACCGCAGGTGCGCTCGAAGGTGTGCGACAGCGGCAGGAACGACAGGTACAGGTCGTCACCGCGCACCACGAAGGTGTCCAGCGCGGCATGGGCGTTGGAGAGCATGTTGTTGTGACTGAGCATCACGCCTTTGGGTTTTCCGGTTGTGCCGGAGGTGTAGATGATGCTGGCCAGTTCGCCTATGCCGACCGGCACGGCGGGCTGCAACTGAGCGGCACTCGGCAGATAATCTGCGGCGGGCAGCAGACGCGGCTCATCACTGTCGCGCACCATGTCGATGCTGACGAAGCGCGCCACGCCGCGCAATTGCTCGCGAACGGTGCGCAACGCCTGCCACTGTTCGGCGTTCTCGAACAGCAACACCTTCACGTCCGCGTTGTTGAGGATGTAAGCCAGATTATCCGGCCGGTCGACGGTGTACAAGGGCACGACCACCAGGCCAAGCGACATCGCTGCCTGATCGAAGGTCATCCATTGCGGGCAGTTGCGCAGCATGATCGCGACGCGGTCACCGCGCCGCAATCCTTCCTTGCCCAGTGCCGCCTGCCAGCGCGCCACCTCGGCGCGCATCTCGCGCCAGGTCAATTCCTGCCAGGTATTGTTTTGGTAATGACGGTATGCGACTTTGTCCGGTGTGCGGCGTGCCCGCTCGACGAACAGACCGTGCAGCGTGACAGCCTGTTCCGGTGAGATCACATCTTGCCTATCCATTCTCGTTCCTTATCAGCCCAAAAATAAATCGCCAAACAACGGCACACCCGGCGACACGGCGTACCGCTCAAAATCGGTTACACCCGCCGCACGCAACACGTCCTCATCGAGAAAAAACTGACCGCTCGCCGCCGCAACCGGCTGCGTGAGTATCTGATACGCGGCATCGGCCATGATGGCGGGCTTGCGCGAGGCGCGCAGGATCTCCTGCGGGAAATTGAATTCGATGGCGGCGGTGGCGATGGTGGTGCGCGGCCACAGGCAGTTCACCGCGATGCCGTTAAACCCGCTGCCGTCCGCCGCGAATTCGCGCGCCATGCCCAGGGTGCACAGACTCATGCCGAACTTGGACAGGCTGTAGGCCACGTGCGGCGCGAACCATTTGGCATCGAAGTTCAGTGGGGGTGAAAAGGTCAGGATGTGCGGGTTCGCGGCGTGTTTGAGATGCGGGATGCAGGCTTGCGACAACAGGAAGGTAGCACGCATGTTCACGTCCCACATGAGATCGAGCCGCTTCGCCGGTGTCGCCAGCGTGTTGGTCAGACTGATCGCGCTGGCGTTGTTCACCAGCACGTCGATGCCGCCGAAATGCGCCACCGTCTGCGCCACGGCGGCCTGTATCGCCTGCTCGTCGCGCACATCGAGCTGTATCGCCAGAGCTTGTCCGCCCGCTTGCCTCACCTCTTCCGCGACACTGTGTATCGTGCCGGGCAGCTTGGCATGCGGCTCGGCGGTCTTGCCGGTAATGACCAGCTTCGCGCCGTCGCGCGCGCAACGCAGTGCGACTTCCCGGCCTATGCCCCGTGTGGAGCCGGAGATGAAGATGACTTTATCGCGCAGCGTATTCATGGCTGACGGACACGCAATTGTTCGGGCGCAAAATCATCCACCATGATGACCTTGCGCCGCAGGGCGTAATCGCGTTCAAGCTGCAAGGCTTGGTCCGCCGTGATGATGCCCGCATCGCGCGCCTCGGCGATGCGCAACAGCTCATCCAGTGCCTTGAGTTTTTTCGCCTTGCGCGCATCTTCCACGATGACCTGCAAGGGCTCGCATGCCAGCGTGCTGAGCAGTGCCGCTTCCAACGCGCCGACCGCATCCTGTTCATCGTAAACAACCCGTTCGCGCAGCGATTCGTTTGCCTCCTCGCCCGCTCGCGGGAGAGGATTGAGGTGAGGGGACGGCGCATGAATATCATCAGACGAAGTTTTGCCATGCGCAGTCGGGAGGTACATGCCCGCTGTCAGGCGGTCGCGCGTCGCGCCCGGTTGCATCAGCAAAGCGGCGATCTGGTGGCCCAGATGATCGGAAGGCGGCGACAAGCGTTGGCCGAGCGGGAAGATCAGCACGCTCAACAAGCCGCGCGCCAGCGGGTTCGGGAAATTTTGTATCACCCCGTCGAACGCCTGCTGGATCTTGTACAGCGCGTCCTGCATGGACCAATGCAGCAGCGGCAGATCCTCCGCCGGACGGCCGTCGTCCGCAAAGCGTTTCAGCGTCGCCGAGCACAGATACATCAGGCTCAGCACATCGCCCAAGCGCGCGGAGATCTTCTCGCGGCGTTTGAGCGTCCCGCCCAGCACCGCCATCGCGACATCGGCAGACAGCGCGAACGCCGCCGAGAAGCGCGTCAACTGGCGGTAGTAGCGAGCGGTCTCATGTCCGTGCGGTACAGGGATACCGCGCCCGCCGGTCCAGCCGAACACGAAGCTGCGCGCGGCGTTGCCCAACGCGAAGCTGAGATGCTCGAACAGCGCGGCATCGAATTGCAGCAGCGCGCGCTTGTGGTTCTGGTCCTGTGTGGCGGCGATCTCTTTGAGCACATAGGGATGGGAACGGATCGCGCCCTGGCCGAAGATCATCAGCGTGCGCGTCAGGATATTCGCGCCTTCCACGGTGATACCGATCGGCATCTGCTGGTAGAAACGCCCCAGATAATTGTCCGGGCCCAGACAAATTCCCTTGCCGCCGTGCACATCCATCGCGTCATTGATAACGACACGCCCGCGCTCGGTCGCGTGATACTTGATAATGGCGGAAATCACCGAGGGCTTCTCGCGCAGATCGATCGCCAGCGCGGTGAAACGGCGCGCCGCATCGACCATATAGGTGTGCGCGCCGATGCGTGCCAGCGGTTCTTCCACACCCTCGAACTTGCCGATGGGCACTTTGAATTGTTTGCGTACCCGGCTGTATGCGCCACAGGTGCGCGCCGCCAGTTTCATGCCGCCCACACTGCTCGCCGGGAGCGAGATCGAACGCCCCGCCGCGAGACATTCCATCAGCATGCGCCAGCCTTGC
>JABEVG010000036.1 GCA_013044075.1 Gallionella sp. | reverse complement strand
TAATTGCCGTTCGTGCTGAGCCTGTCGAAGCACAAGAATCCATTCACATTTCGACAAGCTCAATGCGAACGGATTCTTGGATAAAGAGTGCCGGATCAACAATGTTAGGCAAATGGATTCAACAAAAGAGGATAGTGCCTGTGTCCGATTTTCACGCCTTGGTCCCCGCCGCCGGTTTCGGCGCGCGCATGGGCAACGAGTCACCCAAGCAATATCTGTCCCTGGCGGGGCAGCCGATGATCTTTCACGCGCTGGCGACGTTGTGCGCCTGCGCTGAAATCAGCACCGTGTTCGTGGTGCTGTCGCCCGAAGACACACAATTCCAGCAATACGAATTTTCCCGTTTCGGTGAAAAATTGCAGCCGCTGTATTGCGGCGGTGCGACGCGCGCCGAGTCGGTATTGAACGGCTTGCTTGCTGCGGAGCTCGAACCGGACGACTGGGTATTGGTTCACGATGCGGCCAGGCCTTGTCTGACGCAAGACCATCTGCATAAACTCATCAATGAATTGCGCGACGATGCGGTGGGCGGGCTGCTGGCTGTGCCGGTCGCCGACACCCTGAAGCGCGCCGATGCGGCGGGACGCGTATTGCGCACCGAAAGCCGCGAACAGTTATGGCAGGCACAGACCCCGCAAATGTTTCGTGCCGGATTGCTGGCGACAGCTTTGCTGCAATGCAGGGAAGTGACCGATGATGCCTCCGCCATCGAGGCATTGGGCTATCAGCCCAAACTTGTCGCATGTGAACCGACCAATTTCAAAGTCACGTATCCGCAGGATCTATTGCTGGCGGAATTGCTGTTGAATCAGAAAAACTAAAAGCTTGTCATTCACGCCTACACGGGAATGACGAGTGAGGAAAAACTGTTATGCGTATCGGGCAAGGTTTTGATGTGCACCAATTAGTCGCGGGTCGCAAGCTCATCATCGGCGGCGTGGATATTCCCTATGAAAAAGGGCTGCTCGGACATTCCGATGCGGATGTGTTGCTGCACGCGATCTGCGACGCGCTGCTGGGTGCGGCGGCGTTGGGTGACATCGGTCGTCACTTCGCGGACACCGATGCGAAATTCAAGAATATCGACAGCCGTATCCTGTTGCGCGAGGTGCTGCATCTGGTGCGCGGTGAGGGGTTTCGCGTCGGCAACGTGGATGCGACCATCATCGCGCAAACTCCCAAGATGGCACCGCATATTGGCCAGATGGTGGCGCACATCGCCGCCGATCTGGGCATCGAAAGAAGCGCGGTGAACGTGAAAGCGACCACCACCGAACAGCTGGGTTACACCGGACGCGGCGAAGGCATCGCGGCGCAGGCGGTGGTGCTGTTGCTTGCCAACTAAGCAATGAAAATCCTCGCGCTGGAAACCTCCACCGAATATTGTTCAGTCGCCTTGAATCTGGACGGGAAAATCATTGAACGTTTCGAGTGGGTCGGGCAAAAACATTCCGAACTGTTGATCGCCATGTTGGCGGATATGCTGCGCGAGGCGGACGTGAAACTCGCCGATCTGGATGGCATCGCTTATGGTGCCGGACCGGGTTCTTTCACCGGCGTGCGCATCGCGTGCGGAGTAACGCAAGGTTTGGCGTTGGGGGCGAACCTGCCGGTGTTCGGCGTGTGTACCCTGCAAGCCTTGACCCAGGCAGCCAAGTGCCTGCGCGTGATCGCCGCTTTGGATGCGCGCATGGGCGAGATTTATCACGCGGTATATGAAACGCATGACGGCGGTTGGACAACCGTGAGTGAACCGTGTCTGTGCAAAGCCGAAGATGCGCCCTTGGTCGAGGGTGATGATTGGGCGGGTGTGGGCAGCGGTTTTGCCACCTACGGCGACACCTTGCAACATCGTTATGCCGGTCACTTGCAAAGCGTGGATGGCACGGCGGTGCCACATGCGGCGGCGATTGCAGAGCTGGCTGCAACGGCCTTTGCACAAGGATTGGGATTGGACGCGGCACGGGCACTTCCGCTGTATCTGCGCGATAAAGTGGCGTTGAAAACCGCCGAGCGCGATGCACTCGCGGTACAGAAAAAGCTCGATGCGTGACATGACCACGGAGGATGTGGAGGCGGTCCTGGCGATAGAAAAAATCGTGCAAGCCTATCCGTGGACGCGCGGAAATTTTAGCGATGCGTTAAGCAGCGGTTATCGCTGTGCGGTGGACGAGGTTCAAGGCGAGATCGTCAGTTACGCCGTGCTGATGCCCGTGCTGGACGAGGCCGAGTTGTTGACTATCGGGGTGGCTGCGACCCGGCAGCGCAGGGGACTGGGCAGGACGATGTTGGCGGCTCTGATGCAATGGGCAATCGCGAATAAGATGCGGCGTGTCTTTTTGGAAGTGCGCGTGTCGAATCTGTCTGCCATCGCGTTGTATCGCTCAGTCGGTTTCGTAGAGATAGGCATGCGGCGCGGCTATTACCGGAATGCGCAAGGACGCGAGGATGCATTACTGATGGCGTGTGAGTTGACAGGAGAAGACCGTGGATAGAAACGAAGCGATGTTGCGCGAGTTGCATCTCTACCCGCAATGGACGTTGCGCGCGCCTGTGGAACAGCCTGCTGCAATAGAACACGTTGATGATGTAGGCGCGGGCTCGCTCGCGCCCCTCCGACAGGCTCAGGGCGAACGGGAATCAATTCGCGAGCAAGCCAGTCCCGCTTCTATCGAAGCGGCTCGTTCCATCGAAACATCGACTGACATTCCGTCGGTGCAAAATATCGGACCTGATGTCTCCGTAAGCGCGCCTTTTTCTCCCGCAACAACCTGGCCGGAACTCAAACAGCAAGTGCGCGAGTGTAACCGGTGCGGTCTGCGTACCGGATGCACCCGGACCGTCTTCGGGGTGGGCAACGAAACAGCCGACTGGCTATTCGTCGGCGAAGGGCCGGGCGCGGAGGAGGACGCACTGGGCGAGCCGTTCGTGGGACAGGCGGGCAGACTGCTCGACAACATGCTGACGGCGATCAAACTCGCGCGCGGCAAGCAGGTCTTTATCGCCAATGTCGTCAAGTGCCGCCCGCCCGACAATCGTAACCCCGCAGCGGGGGAGGTCGCGCAGTGCATGCCTTATCTCGCGCGCCAGATCGAGCTCATCCAACCCAAGCTCATCGTGGCTCTGGGCAAGGTCGCGGCGAACAGCCTGCTGGGGAACGAGGCAACTTTGGCTTCGTTGCGCGGGACACTGCACGACTATCGCGGCATCCCGCTGGTTGTGACCTACCATCCCGCCTATCTGCTGCGCAGCCCGTCCGAAAAGGCCAAAGCCTGGCAGGATCTGTGTTTCGCGGTGGATGTGATGAGCAAGGCTTTAGCGCAGCATTCGGTGCATCCCTAGATTTTCCCGCCATCCTGGTCGTGGCCGTGACGCTTGTAGAGTGCCGCCATCGTGCCGGACAGGAGCAGGCCGAAAATGGTGATGATGATGTAGATGTTGAGACTCATTTTTTCCATCACCGCATACAGGGCCAACATGGCGAAGATGCTCAGGTTCTCGTTGAAGTTCTGCACGGCGATGGAGCTGCCCGCACCCATCAACAAGTGTCCGCGATGTTGCAGCAGGGCGTTCATCGGTACGACGAAATAACCGCCCATCGCGCCGATGGCGACCAATAGCACGATAGCCAGTGTGCTGTTGGTGACGGGGATCATGATCAACACCACCAGCCCCATTGCGATGCCGATGGGCAACACCTTGACCGAATGTTCCAGCTTGACGAATCTCGCCGCCAGCATCGCCCCGACGGCGATACCGACCGCCACCCAGGCGGTAAGCTTGGCGGCGGAGCTGAAGTCGTAATGCAGTGCCACCGCAGCCCAGCCCAGCACGATAAGCCGCAGGGTCGCGCCCGTTCCCCAGAACAATGTGGTGACAGCCAGCGATACCTGACCCAGCGGGTCGCGCCACAGCAATTTGAAATCGTGCCAGAACTCCCGCAGCAAAAACATCGGATTGCGGCTCAGCGGTTTATGGTCGATGGCGACGCGTGGGATATAGAGGTTGAACAGGGCGGCACAAAAATAAATGCCGACGATGATGCTGATCGCCAATTCCGGCGCGGTATCGATGCCGGTGTCGATGAATGGGATATCCCACCATTGCAACATCGGCGTGGCGATCGTCGGGCTGATGAAAATACCGCCGATGACCGCGCCCAACACGATGGCCATGACCGTCAATCCTTCCATCCAGCTATTCGCCAGCACCAGTTTTCCCGGTGGCAGATATTCGGTGAGGATGCCGTATTTGGCCGGTGAGTAGGTCGCCGCCCCAAGACCTACCAGGCCATATGCGATCAGGGGATTCACGCCAAACAGCATCGCGATGCAGCCGAGGATCTTGATGTTGTTGCTGACGAACATCACCCGCCCTTTGGGCAGCGAGTCGGCGAAGGCACCGACGAACGGAGCCAGGATGATGTAAGAAAAAATGAAGGCTTCCTGTAATACCGGTGTGTGCCAGGCGGGTGCGTGCAGGTCTTTCAATAAAGCGATCGCGGCGAACAACAAAGCATTGTCTGCAAGCGCGGAAAAGAATTGCGCCGCAAGGATGATGTAGAAGCCGATTTTCATTCGGGAAGGGCGTTTTTTTAAGAGGGCGTTTTATAACACGAAAGCATTGCCCCTGCTATCATTGCGCAACGCTACATTTTCAATTCGTCATGCCACGTCCTATCCAAGTCCACATCGACCAGAATGCACTAGCCAATAATCTGCACATCGCGCGGCGCGCCACCCGCTCGCGCATCATGGCAGCCATCAAAGGCGATGCCTACGGACACGGCTTGCTGCGCGCCGCCGAAGCACTGGCAGGGGCGGATGGCTTTGCCGTGCTTGATATTCGGGATGCGGTACGGCTGCGCGAAGCCGGATACGGGCAGACGATGCTGTTGCTGGAAGGATGTTTTCAGGCGGACGAACTTCAGTTGGTCGCCGAATATGATCTGTCGTGCGTGATTCATCGCGCGGGGCAGATCGCCATGCTGGATGCCTATCCCGGACGGGCGGCATTGGATGTTTGGCTCAAGGTCAATACCGGGATGAACCGCCTGGGTTGCGTTCCCGCAGCCGTGGCTCCGGCGATGGAGCGGTTGCGCGCGCACCAGGCGGTGCGCGAAATCACGCTGATGACGCATTTTTCCTGTGCCGACGAGGCGCGCGGTGTGGCCGACCAGCTCGAGGTGTTCAATAACTTGGCCGGCGCGTACCGCGTGCCGCGTTCAGCGGCGAATTCCGCCGCGCTGTTGCGTTATCCCGACACGCATGGCGATTGGGTGCGTCCCGGCATCATGTTGTACGGCGCGTCACCCTTCGCGGATACGAGTGCGCAGCAATTGGGACTGCGTCCCGCGATGACGTTGCGCAGCGAGATCATCGCCATCCAGGAGTTGGCAGCCGGTGATGAAGTCGGCTATGGCGCGTTGTTCCGCGCCGACCGCACCATGCGTATCGGTATCGTGGCCTGCGGTTATGCCGACGGCTATCCGCGTCACGCGCCGAACGGCACGCCGGTACTGGTAGACGGGCAACTCGCACCAATCGTGGGGCGCATCTCGATGGATATGCTCTCGGTCGACCTGAGTGGTGTACCGCACGCCACCGTGGGCAGCCGGGTCGTGCTGTGGGGAGAGGGGATACCGGTCGAGAACGTGGCGCGCGCGGCGGGAACGATCAGCTACGAGCTGTTGTGCGGCCTGACCAAACGTGTGCCGGTTCATCTTTAGCGACACAGGGGAACTTCGTGAGTAATGAAAAGCAGGTAAGTGCCGATGAATTTCTGTTCATGTCGGCGAGTGTCGGCGACGCGCTCCAGTTGCAGGATTACAGTCCCGCCAGAAGCCGTTATTACACCAAGCTGATCGGCTATGTGAACAAGCTCAGCATCGTCGTGACGCATCCCCAGGCGGGCGAAAAACTGCTAGGGGCCGGAGTGGGGGATGCTTTTTTCGTGCGTGGATTTTCAGGCAGGACGACTTACGAGTTTGATACCCGGATACTGAGCATCTACACGCACCCCTACCCGCATCTGCACCTGTCTTTTCCCGAGCAAGTGAGCACACTTGAACTGCGGGGAGCCATGCGTATCAAGGTCAATCTGCCGTGTTCTGTAGTCGCCTCGGTTGGCGGCTTAAAAATACCCGCGACCATCGCTGACTTGAGTACCTCAGGCACGAGTATTCAAAGTGCCGCGAAATTGGGCAAGGCCGGTGACACCGTGCAAATCAACTTCAAGTTGTCTATTGAAGGCGAGGAGTCGGTTCTGGTCATGCCGGCGGTGATACGCAATGCGGGAGATGTCGGCGCGGGTACGACCGTGACTTACGGTTTGGAATTCGTCGGTGTCAGCACCAAGGCACGCATCGCTTTGCAAAGTTATGTCTGCATCATGCTCATCGGCACCAACGCCAGCGAATAACGCAATTCGCGCGACTGCCGTGCAAAGAACTCCGCACATACACAGTGTCATTCCGATCCATTCAGACGCGCTAGATGGGTTATTCGCTGGCGTTGCCGGAAGGTTGAATCCAAGACATCGAATTTGGTGTCCTCGACAGGAATCGAACCTGTAATTGACCCTTAGGAGGGGCCGGTTATATCCATTTAACTACGGGGACGGCGGCGCGCATTCTAGCGC
>JABEVG010000035.1 GCA_013044075.1 Gallionella sp. | reverse complement strand
TCTTTATCCAAGAATCCGTTCGCATTGAGCTTGTCGAAATGTGAATGGATTCTTGTGCTTCGACAGGCTCAGCACGAACGGCAATTAGGTTCAAAGCGTACCGGATCAATAAGCTGTCAAACAACGCCAGCCAACTCGCTGGTTATGCGCGGGAATGACGGGCTAATGGATTTCCGGGCTTACTTCAACCGTGCCCAGATCTGGTTCTTGAGGAAGTACAGCAACAGGGTGAGCACGAACAGATAGGCCAGCACATAGTAGCCCAGCTGTGTGCGTTCCGCCGCGTGCGGATCGGCGGCCCACGCCAGAAACGAGGTGATGTCGCGCGCCCTGCCCTGTATCACGCTGCGCTGCGCGTCATCGGTGGCGGTGCTGATGCCCAGCGCGTCGGGCATCTTGGTGGCAGGATAGACCGCGTTCTGCAACACGCCATCCGGCGAGTTATGGTAAGCCAGCAGGTAGGAATACACGTAGTTCGGCCCGCCATCGCGCGCCTTGACCATGATGCTCAGGTCGGGCGGGACGATGCCGAACGACTGCATGGCATCGGCATCCGACATCTGCGCCAGCAATGCGGAATCCATGGGCTGATCACCGCGCCAGGCATCGACTTTTTCTTTGGCGATGCCGTACTTGACCAGGTCGCGATAGCGGATGTATTTCATGCTGTGGCAACTGTGGCAGGTGTTCATCAGGTCGTCCGCGCCGCGTTGCACGGTGGTCGCATCGGTCGCCACACTCACTTTTTCAAGCGGCACCTCGTTCGCCCACGCGCCCGCGCTGAGGCAGCACAACAGCAGTAATTTCAAGAATGTGTTCATGGTTGATCTCCCCGGCGGCGATGCTTGAGTCGGTGTTCTTCGATGGCGAGTGCCTCGCTCTCCATCAGCTCTATCACGGCAGGCGGCAAGCCGCGCTTGACCAGCCAGCGTTCCTCGATTCTGGAAACCAAGGGAATGAGGAAGAACGAGCCGAAGTAGCACAGCGTCGCGATCTGCCCGATGAACAGGGTCTGGCTGGTCGGTGGCGTGTAGCCGACATAGCCCAACACCAGCATGTCGATCAGGAACAGGAAAAACTGCACGCGATAGATCGGACGGTAATGCGCGCCACCCGGGATGCGCGAACGATCCAGAAACGGCATGAAAGCGAACATCATCACCGACAACCCCATCGCCACCACGCCGCCGACCAGGTTGGGCACGGAACGCAGGATCGCGTAGAACGGCAGGAAGTACCACTCCGGAACGATATGATTGGGGGTCTGCATCGGGTTGGCCGGAATGTTGTTGGCGGGTTCGATCAGGCTGTCGGGCATGAAGAACACGAACACGCTGTACACGATCAGAAACCAGCCCAGACCGTACAGATCCTTGATGGTGAAATAGGGGTGGAACGGGATGTTGTCCTTGGCGGCCAGGTCGATGCCGCTGGGGTTGCTGCTCTTCACCGTGTGCAGCGCGACCAGATGGATCACCACCGCGCCGATAATGATGAACGGGAACAGGTAATGCAGGGCGAAGAAGCGCGTCAGCGTGGCATCGCCCACGGTGTAATCACCGCGCAGCCATATGACGATCTGATCGCCAAAAAACGGCGTGGCCTGGAACAGGTTGGTGATGACCGTCGCACCCCAGTAAGACATCTGCCCCCAGGGCAGCAGATAGCCCATGAAGGCGGTCGCCATCAGCAACAGCAGCAGCCCCTGACCCGTCCACCACAGCAGCTCACGCGGCGCACGGTAGGAACCGTAATACAGGGTGCGCGCCATATGCACGAAGATGACAAAGAAGAACGCCGAGGCTCCGATCGCATGCATGTAACGCAGCAACCAGCCGTAATTCACCTCACGCATGATGTGCTGGATGGAGTCGAAAGAGAGCGATATGTCGGCCCTGTAATGCATCGCGAGGAAGATGCCGGTGACGACTTGCAGCACCAGCACGACGCCCGCCAGAAAGCCGAAGTTCCACCAGTAACTGAGATTGCGCGGGGTCGGGTAATCCGTCAGTTCATGCTTGACGAAACTGGTGAGCGGAAAACGCTGGTCTATCCATTGGATGATGCGATTGGGCATGTTCCTCTCCTCTAAGCCTTGCCGATGACGATCTTGTTGTCCGCCACGAAATGGTACGGTGGGACCTCAAGATTCTTGGGTGCGGGACCGCGCGTGACGCGGCCGCTATCGTCGTATTGACTGCCGTGACAGTGACACGTCCAGCCGGGTCCTTCCTTGTTCGGCACGCAGCCCATGTGGGTGCAAACCCCCACCACGACCAGCCACTCCGGTTTCTGCACGCGCTTGCTGTCCGGTTCTGGATCAATGACCCCGTTGCTCGCAGCCGATGCCTGAATTTCTTCCGGGGTGCGATGCACGATAAACACCGGCTTGCCCTGCCAGGCGACGGTGCGCACCCCGCCCGGCGTGATGTCGGTCAGATCGACCTCGGTCTCGGCTTTGGCCAGCACATCGGTGCTGGGATTCATGCTCGCCACGAACGGCACACAGGTCGCCGCGACACCCGCGCCCCCCACTACAGCGGTCAGCTTGAGCAAAAAATTGCGCCTATCCCCATCACCAGCAAGCTCGTTTCCCATCGTCCCACTCCTTAAAAGAATATTACTTATTGCTTATTTTACTACAAAACCGACCTGCGCTGCCGCATATCTGGCACAGCGGGTCTTGCCTGAGCGTGATCCGGCGGAAGTTCATGTCCAGCGCGTCCAGCGTGAGCAGGCGCGCGGACAAGCCGCCATCAATGCCGAGCAACAACTTGAGTGCCTCCGCCGCCTGTATCGTGCCGATGATGCCGACCAGGGGCGCGAACACGCCGGTGGTGGCACAGCGCAATTCCCGCGCCTCGGTCTCTTCGGGATACAGGCAGTTGTAGCAGGGCGTGTCCGCGCGGCGAAAATCGAATACCGCCGCCTGACCGGAGAACTGGATGGCCGCACCGGACACCAGCGGTTTTTTCAGCGCGTGACAGATACGGTTGATGGCATAGCGCGTGGCGAAATTATCCGAGCAATCCAGCACCACATCGGCTTGCGCTATCAGTTGGTGCAGGCCTGCGGCATCGGCGCGCAGCGCGAGCGGGATGCAGTTCACTTCTGGATTGATGCCGTGCAGCGTGGCGGCGGCGGAAGCGCCTTTGGTTTGCCCGATGCTGGCGGTGTGGTGCACGATTTGACGCTGCAAGTTGCTCAGTTCGACCGTGTCATGGTCGCATAAAGTGAGCTGCCCCACACCGCTGGCGGCCAGATACAGCGCGGCGGGCGAGCCCAGGCCACCGAGACCGACCATCAATACGCTGGCGGATGAGAGGCGTTGCTGCCCCTCGATGCCGATCTCGTCTAGCAAGATATGGCGGCTGTAGCGCAGTAGTTGCTGATCGTTCATTGGTAAGGTCAGACAGCCTCTAAATACGCAGCAATCGAACCGCGCAGTAGGTTGTCGAGGTTGCCATTATTTGTAGCGGCGCAGCTCCGGGGGGGTCGTGTCATCGTGATCGCCGTGCAGATGATGGTCGTAAGCCTGCACGAAGATTTCCTTTTCGCGCTTCTTGGTGGGATGGTCGGGAACGTCCATGTTGTGCAGCTCGGTGTCTTCGCAGTAGTAGATCACCTGCCGCGTGATACGGTGCAGCAGGGTGTTGTCGAGCACGTAGCCCTGCTCGGCCAGCGCGCGTTCCAAGCCCTCCAGCGTGTAATGCTCCAGACTGTAACTGACCACCAGGGTGTTGGCTTTGTCGCTGTGGCGCACCTCGCAGTCGGCCAATCCGTCGAGCAGCGCGTACGCCCGGGCGACCTGACCGGGCGGCGCATCGGCGAAGACCAGTTCGCGCTGCTTGTGCATATCAGAGGGATCGATCATGGTGTCCTCGGCTGGTATGGCGGTTATTTTCCGTACAGGATTTGCATGCCCTTGAGCAGATTCACGGCCTGATTCAATTGGTAATCATTCTTCGAGCCGAATTCTGCCGGTGCGCCCTTGACCGGCTCACCCTTGCTATCGGTGGGCGGCGCGATCTTCTTGCTGTCCACTTTCTCATCCGTCTGGGTATCGTTGCTCAGATGCTTTTCCAGATCGGCCTCGTGCAAGCTGAAGGCCTTGTCCATAGCCGTGGTGGACGGGTCTTCCACCAGGATGTCGGGGGCGATGCCTTTGGCCTGGATGGAGCGGCCGCCCGGGGTGTAGTAGCGGGCCGTGGTGAGCTTGACGGCCGTGTCGTTGCCCAGTGGCAGGATGGTTTGCACCGAGCCTTTACCAAAAGTCTGTGTACCCATGATGACCGCGCGCTTGTGGTCCTGCAACGCACCCGCGACGATCTCCGAAGCCGAGGCCGAACCGCCATTCACCAGCACCACCATAGGCACACTCTTCGCGGCTGCGGGCAGGTCTTTCAGGTAATCGGTCTTGCTGCTGTTGTGCAGATAGTTCTCGGGATTGGCGGTAAGACGCATCTTGGCATCCGCCGTGCGGCCATCGGTATAGACCACCAGCGCGTCCTTCGCCAGGAAAGCCGACGCAACGCCCACCGCACCGGTCAGCAAGCCGCCCGGGTCATTGCGCAAGTCGAGCACCAGACCTTTCATCTCGCCCTTGTTTTCTTTGAACAGTTTGGTCAGGTCGGCGGCCAGATTCTCGCCGGTGTGCTCCTGAAATTGCGTGACGCGCACGAAGACGTAGCCGGGTTCGAGCAACTTGGCTTTGACACTTTGCACCTTGATGACCGCGCGCGTCACGACGATGACCAGCGGTTTGATTTCGTTCTTGCGCACGATGGTGAGCACGATCTTGCTGCCCGGCTTGCCGCGCATACGCTTGACCGCATCGTTCAGGGTGAGGCCTTTCACCAGCGTGTCGTCGAGCTTGATGATCAGGTCACCGCTCTTGACCCCCGCCTGGAACGCCGGGGTGTCTTCGATAGGCGAGATGACTTTGACCAGACCGTCTTCCATGCCGACCTCTATCCCCAGACCGCCGAATTCACCCTGTGTGGTGGATTGCAGTTCTTTGAAGGCTTCCGCGTCCAGATAGGCGGAGTGCGGATCCAGCCCGCTGACCATGCCGTTGATCGCCTGGGTGATCAGTGTCTTGTCGGATACCGGCTCGACATAGTCGGTTTTGATGCGCCCGAACACTTCCGAGAACGCGCGCAACTCCTCGACCGGCAAGGGGGTGACGACGCTGTCCTTTTCGGCGAAAGCGGTGAAATGTATGGTCAGAGCCACGCCCGTGAACAGTCCCAGCCCGACCAAACCCATTTTTTCTAAACGACGCATGTTTTATTCGCTCCGATAATTATTTTGTTGACAGCCACTTGAGCGGATCGAGCGGCTTGCTTGCCAAACGCAGCTCGAAGTATAAACCGGAATCCTCATTGCCGCCGCTGTTACCCACCGTGGCGATGGTGTCGCCACCGCGCAATTCATCCCCCACCTGCTTGTACAGCGTCTCATTGTTGCCATACAGACTCATATAGCCGTTGCCGTGATCGACGATGAGCAGATTGCCGAACCCGCGCAGCCAGTCGGCGAACACCACGCGCCCGGCGGCGATGGCTTTGACGTTCTGTCCGCTCGCCGCCCGCACGAAAATGCCCTTCCATAGCACCGTGCTGTCCGGGCGCGCCGTGCCGAAACGGTTGGTGATGTCGCCCTTGACCGGGAAAGCGAGCTTGCCTTTGAGCTGCCCGAACGGTTTGCCGTCGAAACGGCTGT
Source organism: Gallionella sp. (assembly GCA_013044075.1). Taxonomy (GTDB): domain Bacteria; phylum Pseudomonadota; class Gammaproteobacteria; order Burkholderiales; family Gallionellaceae; genus Gallionella. Next base: position 7,784 of record JABEVG010000035.1, on the reverse strand, counting down.
CGGGCAGCTTGTCATTGCGGAACAACGATTTCGACTGGGGTTGCGCGAGCATCCGGGTGATCTTCTCGACCAGTTGCGCGAGACGATTCTCATCGCGTTGCAAGCGGTGGATCTCGCGCCGCTGCCCGCGCAACTGTTGCGAGATCTGGACCAGCATCTGCTGCCGTTCGCGTTGCTTTTGCTGCAAGGACTGTTGTTGCGATCGTTGCTCTTCCTGCACCGCCGCCACTGCCGCGCGTTGTTCGCGGGTCGCCTCGCTGAGACTGGCGACCTGGTGCAAATTGGCGCGCAGGGTGTTCAGCCAGGCGGCGCGGTCACGCGCGATATAGCGGTAATACTGGAGGTCGCGCGCGACCTGGTCGGGGTCCTGGTTGCCGAGCAGGAGCTTGGCGTATTCCTGCTGTCCGCCCAGATATTGCTGGTAGAGCAACCGCCCCAGCAGTACCTGCTGGCCGGACATGTTTCCGGCGAGCTGCTGTTGCTGCGCCTGAAGTTCAGCCAGCTTGCGATCGGCCGCGCGCTGCTCGGCGGCGAGTGCGGCGAGTTTGCGGTTGCTGTCACTGATGGCGCGTTCCGATTCCCGCAGCGCGTCGGCAGCCTCCGCTTTCGATTCGCTGGTCTTGTCCATGTCACGCTGCACGGCCGCGATGCGTGAGCGCAGATTCTCCAGCTCTTCCTGCTGCCCGGCGCATGCGCCACCGGCGGCAGTCAGCGCGCAGCCGAGCAGAACAGCGCGGCGCAGAAAAGGGATCACAGCAAGCGGATCAGGCTCTGCCCCGTCATTTCATCCGGCTTGGGCAGACCCATCACATACAGCAGGCTGGGCGCGATGTCGCGCAACGCGCCGCCGTCCGTGATGCCGGCTTTGCGGCCTATGTAGACCAACGGAACGAGATTGAGGGTGTGGGCGGTATGCGCCTGATGGGTGGCGTGATCTATCATCTGCTCCGCGTTGCCATGATCGGCGGTGATGATGACCTCGCCGCCTATAGCCTGCATGGCCTCGACCACCCGTCCTATGCACACGTCCAGTGTTTCGACAGCCTTGGTGGCCGCCGCCATATCGCCGCTGTGCCCCACCATGTCGCCATTCGCATAGTTGCAGATGATCGCCTGATATTGGTTGGACCGGATCGCCGCTTCGAGTTTGTCGGTCACTTCATACGCGCTCATCTCGGGTTGCAGATCGTAAGTCGCGACCTTGGGCGATGGCACGAGGATGCGGTCTTCGCCGGGATAAGGCTGTTCCCGGCCGCCGTTCATGAAGTAGGTCACATGCGCGTATTTTTCGGTTTCGGCGATGCGCAACTGTTTGAGCTTCAGCCCGGATAGATATTCGCCCAGCGTGTTGTGGATGGACTCGGCGCGGTAGGCACAGGGCTGGTGGAAGTCTTCTCCATAACTGCTCAGGGTGGTGACGTTGGCCAGCCGGGGGAAATAGTCGCGCACGAATCCGTCGAATTGTTCATCGCTCAAGGCCCGGGTGATCTCGCGGGCGCGGTCGGCGCGGAAATTCATGAATACCAGCGCGTCACCGTCGTTCATGCGGACAGCATGCCCGCCCGCCGGGACGATGGCGGTGGCTTGCACGAACTCGTCGTTCTCGCCCCGCGCATAGGCCTGCTCCAGCGCGTCGAGCGCGGATGTCGCGGTAAATGCACCCGCGCCCCGCGTCACCACGTCATAAGCGGTCCGCACCCGCTCCCAGCGATTGTCCCGGTCCATCGCATAATAGCGTCCGGTCACCGAGGCGATCTGGCCTGTACCCAGCTTGTCGCACAGCGTTTGCAGAGCTTGCAGCGAGGGATCCGCGCTCTTTGGCGGCGTGTCGCGGCCATCCAGGAAAGGATGCAGATAGACCTTTTTCAGGCCCGCCCGCGCCGCCATCTCCAGCAAGGCAAAGATATGGTTCTCGTGGCTATGTACCCCGCCCGCCGAAAGCAGCCCCAGAATATGCAACGCGCTGTGGTTGGTGAGCGCGGTCTGGATGGCAGCGCGCAGCGCGGCGTTGTCAAAGAAGCCGCCTTCCTCGATGTCCACGTCGATGCGGCTGATGTCCTGATACACCACCCGCCCCGCACCGATGTTCAGATGCCCGACTTCTGAATTGCCCATCTGCTTGCCCGGCAAGCCCACCGCTTTTTCCGAGGCATTGACCAGGGTGTGGGGATAGTCGCGCCAGTAGCGATCCCAGTTGGGTTTGCGCGCGGCTGCGATGGCGTTGAAATCGGTATCCTCGCGATAACCGAAGCCGTCCAGGATAATCAGTAAAACAGGTGTGATGTTCATCGGGTAAAATATAAGCAATCGGTGATTTGAAGGCCGCCATTTTAGCCGAATTCGCCGCGTTAAATTACGCACCAGGAGGTTTATATGAAATATCCCGTCATCGATCGCGACCAGGACATACGGCTGGCGGCTGAAGCCATCAAGGCGATGGCTCATCCTTTGCGCCTTAAGATTTTATGTCTGCTGGGCGATCAGGAAGTCAGCGTGCAGGACATCGTCGAAAACGTGGGCACGTCGCAAAGCAATATCTCCCAGCACCTGGCCATTTTGCGCGACAAGGGCGTGCTGGCGACACGCAAAGAAGCGAATTTCGTCTACTACCGCATCAACGACCCGCGCACCCTGAAATTGGTGGGTCTGATGCGCGATGTTTTTTGCAGCAATTGAAAAATTGTTTGCTTGTGCGTAATATTAGTATATTCTAATACATTGAATTGATGATTTTGGAGCGGGTCATATGAAAATCGTGCGCATGATTTCTATCGTGTTGTTGGGCAGTGCAATGGCCGCGCAGGCTGCGGAGCCATTGGCGGTCGCGCCTGTTGAGTTTCGCGAGGTCGCGCAAACATACAGCGCGGAAGGTCTGGTCGAGGCGACCCGGCAATCCACGGTGTCCGCGCAGATTTCGGGGCGCGTCAAAGAAATCCTGTTCGACGTGGGCGATCGCGTCAAAGCGGGCCAGCTGATCCTGCGCATCGATGAACGCGAGGCGGCGCAAGCGGTGGCGGGCAGCCAGGCGCAACTGGCCCAGGCGCAGGCGAACCTGGACAACGCCAAAGCGACCTACGCGCGTGCCAAACAGTTGTACGCGCAAAAGTTCATCAGTCAGGCGGCACTGGATAAAGCACAGGCCGACTATCAAGTCGCGGCGGGACAGGCCGCCGCCAGCCATGCCGGTGCAAATCAGGCCGGATTGACCCGCGCCTACACGGCGGTGACCGCACCATATGGCGGCGTGGTCGCCGCGCGTCACGTCGAGGTTGGGGAAATGGTGAAGCCGGGCCAGCCGCTGATGACCGGCTTCGACCCGTCCGAGATGCGTGTGCTGGTCAGCGTGCCGCAATACAAACTGGCCGAGATCGGCAAGCATCCCGAGGTGACGGTGGAAGTTCCTACCCTGAACCGCTACATCAAAGCGACCTCGGTGGTGGTGCAACCGCTGGCGGATGCGCGCACCCACGCCACCGAAGTGCGCGTCTATTTGCCCGCCAACGAGCCGGGCATCTATCCCGGCATGTTCGTGCGCGCCTATTTTGTGGTGGGCAAAGTGCGGCGGCTGATGCTGCCCGCGAGCGCGGTGCTGCATCGCAGCGAGCTGGTGGCGGTATATGTGGTGGATGAAACAGGCGGGGTGAAGTTGCGCCAGGTGCGGCTGGGTGAAACCAGTACCGATGGCGGCGTGGAAGTGCTGGCGGGCGTCAATCCCGGCGAAAAAGTCGCTTTGGATCCGGTCAAGGCGGGCATGCGGGGCAAGTAAAAAAATGCGGTTAATGAATCGGTTCAATCAACCTTGAGGAGCAAGGAAAATGGCACACATCATCATTATGGGCGCGGGCATAGGCGGGATGCCGATGGCTTACGAGATGCAGGAAAAGATACGCGAGGGTGATCAGGTCACCGTGATCTCGAACAGCGAGAACTTTCACTTCGTGCCTTCCAATCCGTGGGTGGGCGTGAAATGGCGCGACCGCGAGGACATCGAGTTCGGCATCCGCCCTTATCTGGAACGCAAAGGCATCCGCTTCATCTCCACCGGCGTGAAGCGCGTCCATCCCGAAAACAGCCGTGTCGAACTGGGCGACGGCAGCATGGTCGATTACGATTTTCTGGTGATCGCCACCGGCCCCAAGCTGGCCTTCGATGAGGTCGAGGGACTGGGCCCGCATGGCGGACACACGCATTCGGTCTGCCATGTCGATCATGCAATGAAGTCGCACGATGAATGGGAGAATTTCACCCGCAACCCCGGCCCTGTCGTAATCGGTGCGGTGCAGGGCGCGTCCTGCTTCGGTCCGGCTTACGAATACGCTTTCACCGTCGAGACCGATCTGCGCCGCCGCAAGATACGCGACCGCGTCCCCATGACATTCGTCACCTCCGAACCCTACATCGGACATCTGGGTCTGGGCGGCGTGGGCGACTCCAAAGGCCTGCTGGAATCGGCGATGCGCGACAAGCACATCAAATGGATATGCAACGCGAAAGTGAGCAAAGTCGAGGCGGGCAAGATGTTCGTCACCGAATTCGACGACCTGGGCAAGGAAAAGGCCGCACACGAATTGCCGTTTGCCTACAGCATGATGTTGCCCGCCTTCAAGGGGGTGGACGCGGTATTCGGCATCGAAGGCCTGACCAATCCGCGCGGCTTCATACTGGTGGACGAGCATCAGCGCAATCCCAAGTTTCAGAACATCTACGCGGTCGGCGTGTGTATCGCGATCCCGCCTGTCGAGAAGACCCCGGTTCCGATCGGCACACCCAAGACCGGCTACATGATCGAGTCCATGGTAACGGCGACCGTGCACAACATCGCTGCGGAACTGTCGGGGCTTCCGCCCACTGCCAAGGCGACCTGGAACGCGGTGTGCCTGGCCGACTTCGGCGATACCGGCATGGCTTTTGTGGCACTTCCGCAGATCCCCCCGCGCAACGTCAACCGCGTGTCGTCCGGCAAATGGGTGCATCTGGCGAAGATCGCGTTTGAAAAATATTTCATCCGCAAAGTGAAGCGCGGCTCGTCCGAGCCCCTGTATGAAAAACTGGTGATGCGCGCGATGGGCATCACCAAACTGAAGTGACCGGCGGAGCAAAAAAAACCATGGGTATTTCGGGACGTATCGCCAAACATTTTTTGCATTCCTCGATGACACCGTTGCTGGCTCTGGTCGCGGTGCTGTTGGGCGTGTTCGCGGTATTGGTCACGCCCCGCGAGGAAGAGCCGCAGATCAATGTGACGATGGCGAACGTGATGATCGCCTATCCCGGCGCATCGGCCACCGATGTGGCGCAGACCGTCGCGACGCCCGCCGAGCAGGTGTTGTCGCAGCTCGCCGGCGTGGATCATGTCTATTCGGTATCCCAGCCGGGCATGGCGATGATCACCGTGCAGTTCAAGGTGGGGCAGGAGCATGTCGCATCGCTGCTCAAGTTGTACGACGTGGTGCATTCCCACGCCGACTGGTTGCCACCCACGCTGGGGGTGCTGCCACCCATCATCAAAGCCAAGGGCATAGACGATGTGCCGGTGCTGGCACTGACCTTGTGGCGCGAGCAGACCGCAGGCGGCGGTGTTGAATTGACGCAGGTGGCGCATGCCATCGAGAGTGAGCTCAAGCGGGTGCCGGGCACGCGCGAGGTCACGACCGTGGGCGGGACGCAACGCGTGGTCAGAGTGCAGCTCAACCCGGAAAGCCTGAATGCGTTCCAGCTCACCGTGCAGGATGTGCGCGCCGCGCTGCAATCCGCGAACGTGTCGCAGCGTGCCGGCGTGTTGACGCAGAACAACCGCGAGGTGCTGGTACAGACCGGCGGATTTCTCAACAACGCGGGCGATGTCAAACAATTGGTGGTCGGCGTGTTCAATGCCCAACCGGTGTTCGTGCGCGACATCGCCGAGGTGCGTGACGGCGCGGACCAGCCGACCAGCTATGTGTGGCTGGGGACCGGTCCGGCCGCCGCCGACAAAGGCATCAAGGCCGGCGGCGAGTTCGCTGCGGTGACGGTGGAGGTCAGCAAGAAGCCGGGCGCAAATGCCGTCGACGTGAGCGACAAACTACTGGCGCGGGTGAACGAATTGAAGGGCAGCGTGATCCCCGCCGACGTGCGGGTGACGACCACGCGCAACTACGGCGAAACCGCCAACGACAAGGCGATGAAGCTGATCAAGAAACTGTTCTTCGCGACCGGCGCGGTGGTGTTGCTGGTGTGGCTGGCCATGGGGCGGCGCGAAGCCATGGTGGTGGGCATCGCGGTGCTGCTGACCCTGTCCGCAACCTTGTTCGCTTCCTGGGCGTGGGGCTTCACGCTGAATCGCGTGTCGCTGTTCGCGCTGATCTTTTCCATCGGCATACTGGTCGATGATGCCATCGTCGTCGTGGAGAACATACATCGCAGACGCGCGCTGGCGACCCACCAGCCCTTGTCCGAGATTATTCCCGAAGCCGTCGATGAAGTCGGCAGCCCCACCATCCTGGCGACCCTGACGGTAATTGCCGCGCTGTTGCCGATGGCGTTCGTGAGCGGGTTGATGGGACCGTACATGAGCCCGATCCCGATCAATGCCAGCATGGGCATGCTGATCTCGCTGGCGGTGGCGTTCGTCATCACGCCCTGGCTGGTATTCAAGTTCGCCGGGGCACAACACGAGGCGGCACACGATGAAAACGACACGGTGGTGAGCCGGTTCTTTCGCGCCCGCCTGACGCCGTTCCTGAATGGCGCGCAGGGCAAACCCGCGCGGCGCAAACTGTGGCTGGCGATTTTGGCTGGCCTGCTGCTGGCGGTCGGGTTGGGCGTGACGAAACTGGTCATTTTGAAAATGCTGCCCTTCGATAATAAATCCGAATTCCAGGTGGTGGTGGACATGCCCGCCGGCACGGCTCTGGAACAGACCGGCGCGGTGCTGCACGACATCGGCGCGTATCTGGCGACCGTGCCTGAAGTCACGGATTACGAGGCTTACGCGGGGACGGCATCACCGATCAACTTCAACGGGCTGGTGCGCCAGTACTATTTGCGCAGTTCCGCCGAGCAGGGCGACCTGCAGGTGAATCTGCGCGACAAGCATCATCGCAGCCGCAGCAGCCACGAGATCGCCGCCGCCGTGCTGGAGCCGCTGCAAAAGATCGCCAACCACTGGAACGCGAACGTGAAGATCGTCGAAGTACCACCCGGTCCGCCGGTGCTGTCGCCCATCGTCGCCGAGATCTACGGGCCGGATTACGCGGGGGCGCGCAAGGTCGCAGCCCGGGTGCGCGAGCAGTTCGCCAAGACGCCGGACATCGTCGGCATCGACGACAGCGTGACGGCGACCGCGCCCAAGCTGATGCTGCGTGTACTGCAAAGCAAGGCGGCGTTGCTGGGCGTGTCGCCGCGCGACATCGTCGATGTGATCGGCGTGGCATTGGACGGCCAGGATGTCACGTCGCTGCACGATGACCATGCCAAATACGCGCCGCCGTTGCGCATCGGGTTTCCCGCCGAACGCCGCAGCCATATCGACGAGATATTGAAGCTCGAAGTGCGCGCCAAAGACGGGGGGCTGGTACCGCTCTCGGAAGTCGTGCAGGCGGTGCAGATGGAACGCGATTATCCGATCTATCACAAAGACCTGCTGCCCGTGGTGTACGTGGTCGGCGATATGGCGGGCAAGCTGGACAGCCCGCTGTACGGCATGTTCGGCATCAACAGCAAATTGAGCGGCACAGCACTGGAGCAAGGCGGAAAACTGGAGAGCTATTATTTTAACCAGCCCGGCGACCCCTACGCGGGCTATG
>JABEVG010000034.1 GCA_013044075.1 Gallionella sp. | reverse complement strand
CGTCAATTGTTCGTCTGTATTATTAAAGATCGGTCGCTTTCACCAGTTGCCCAGCAGCGAAGAGGTGCGCATTCTACAGATTCATTCCGGAGCGTCAACATATTTCTGAAATATCTTTGTGATTGACCTCTTCACGGCACCTGGGTCGAGATTATTCACTACAATGCGCGCTGCTCCGAAAGGCTATTGAATGTCATTGATTACACTTGGAATTGAATCCTCCTGCGACGAAACCGGTATCGCGCTGTATCAGATGGGAACGGGTTTGCTTGCGCACGCGCTGCATACGCAGATCGCCATGCACAGTGAATATGGCGGTGTCGTTCCCGAACTCGCCTCGCGCGATCATGTGCAGCGTATCGTCCCGCTGATCCGGCAAGTCCTGCATGAAGGCGGGGTATCACTCAAACAGGTGGATGCCATTGCCTACACGCAAGGACCTGGGTTGGGGGGTGCGCTACTGGTCGGTGCCAGCGTCGCCAATGCGTTGGCGTTCGCGCTCGACCTGCCCACTATCGGCATCCATCATCTGGAAGGTCATCTGCTGTCGCCCCTGCTATCCGACCCCGCACCCGAATTCCCATTCGTCGCACTGCTGGTTTCGGGCGGACACACCCAGCTGATGCGTGTCGATGGCGTGGGTGAATATCAATTACTGGGCGAGACACTGGATGATGCCGCCGGCGAAGCTTTTGACAAAAGCGCGAAGTTGTTAGGCTTGGATTATCCGGGAGGGGCGGCCCTGGCCGCACTGGCCGCGCAAGGCCACCCCAACCTGTACAAGTTACCACGTCCCATGTTGCATAGCGGCGACTTCGACTTTAGTTTCAGCGGATTGAAAACGGCGGTACTGACCTTGGTCAGGAATAGTGACGACGGGCCACAGACGCGCGCCGACATCGCCCATGCCGCGCAGGAGGCCATCATCGACGTGCTGGCGTACAAAGCGAGAGCCGCTTTGGCGCACACCGGGCTGGATCAATTGGTGGTCGCGGGCGGAGTGGGGGCCAACCGCCTGCTGCGCGAGCGGCTCACGCGTGACATCGAGAAGCGGGGTGGCCGGGTGTTTTATCCCGACCTGGAATTTTGCACCGACAACGGCGCGATGATCGCCTTCGCTGGCGCATTGCGCTTGGCCAGACAACAGGGCGACAAGCACTACCGCTTCAACGTCAAAGCGCGCTGGAATCTACAGGAATTGAATCACGCCGGATGAACATCGGTCTTCTTGCTGCCGATCTTGCTCTCTTTGCCTGACATCAGATTGAGGATGTTGCCCTTGTGTCGCCAGATCAGCAGCATGGACATGATGGCGGTGGCCAGCACCAGCTCGGGACGCAAAGCGAGCAGCAAGGCCAATATCGGCGCAGCATTGGCGGCGACCAATGCTGCCAAAGATGAGTAACGCGACACGACTGCCACCAACAGCCAGATCGCCAGCACGGCCAACCCCATCCACACGCTCAACGCCAGCAGCACACCCAGCGCGGTCGCCACGCCTTTGCCGCCTTTGAACCCCAGGAAAATCGGGAACACATGTCCGAGAAACACCGACAAGGCAACCAGCGCGATCAACAAACTGGCCGAAGGGAAAAAGTGCATCGCCAGGAACACCGCCAGCCAGCCTTTCACCGCATCACCCAGCAAGGTCAGGGCCGCCGCCGCCTTTTTCCCACTGCGCAACACATTGGTCGCGCCGGGATTACCCGAACCATAAGTGCGGGGATCGGCGATACCGAAGGCTTTGCTGGTGACAACCGCGAAAGAAATCGAACCCAATAAATATGCTGCGACGACAAAAGCTATGGTCAACATCGGGAATACCCTAAAATGCACAAGTGAACAATTTTACTTGAATCCCCAAGACCACGCGCAACTACCGGCCTGACGCCACCTTCAACACCAACGATCCATGGACATCATTTTCATACGCGAACTCAAGGTCACCACGCTCATCGGCATCTACGAGCGCGAAAAACTCGTGCCGCAAACATTGCAGATCGACCTCGACATCGCCCTGCCCAACAGTCGCGCCTGCATCAGCGACAATATCGACGACGCGCTGGATTACGCGCAAGTCGCCGAACACATCCAAACCGTACTGGGCGAGGGACATTTCTCGCTGCTGGAAACCCTGGCCGAACATATCGCGCAGATCATCATCACCGACTTCAACGCGCCCTGGGTCAGGATCAGCGTCGCCAAGCTTCAGGCGATACGCAACTGCAAGATGGTGGGCATCACGCTGGAACGCGGACAAATGAAGTAAGGCCATCATGGAATCCAGCGCATCCTTAGAGCTCGCCAAGCACGCCCTGCTCATGTTCGGCATCATCCTCGCCGTGGGGACGCTTTCCGGCTTGCTGGCACGCCTGGCAAAAATCCCGGACGTGGTGGTCTTCCTGCTCATCGGCATGCTGATCGGCCCCGGCCTGTTGGGCTGGGTGAACATCAAAGCCGATTCGGCCCTCAACCAATTGATCATGATCTTCGGATCGAGTTACATCCTGTTCGATGGCGGCGCATCGATACGCCTGAAAGTGCTCAAAGAGGTCTGGATCACCCTGCTCACGATTGCCACTCTGGGCGTGCTGATCACCGCCCTCATCACCGGCGCGGCGGCCTATTATTTCCTCGGTCTCTCTCCCATCGTCGCCTTGCTGCTGGGTTCGGTGGTCGCATCGACCGACCCGGCCACCCTGATTCCGATCTTCAGACAGGTGCACATCAAGGAACGTGTCGCACAGACCGTGCTGAGCGAATCCGCGTTCAACGACGCGATGGGCGCGATCCTCACCTTTACCGTGTTGGGCGTGGCACTGGGCACGGGCGATTTTTCCGCGAGCGCGGCCATCGCCGACCTGCTCAAACAATCATTGCTGGGCATTCTGATCGGCGCGGCACTGGGCTATCTGGCTGCGTTGTTGATCTCGCACGAGAAGCTCGGCTTCCTGGCGGAGTTCGCCCCCGTGGTCAGCTTGATGGCGGTGATCGCGGCCTACATGAGTGCGGATGGCATGGGTTGCAGCGGCTTCATGGCGGTGTTCGTGTTCGGCATCATGCTGGGCAATCAATCCTCGCTGGGATTCAAGCAATCCGAACAGGACCGTCACCAACTCGAAGACTTCGTCATGACCACCTCGCTCATCCTGCGCATGTTCATTTTCATCCTGCTCGGCACGCAAGTGGATTTCGCCCTGATGTATCAGCATCTGTTCGCCGGCCTCGCGGTCGTCGTGGTGTTCATGCTGGTGGCGCGCCCCGCGACCGTGTTCCTGTGCGCCTGGCCCGACCGGCGCGCCAGATGGAGCCACCAAGAAATGTTGTTCATGTGCTGGACGCGCGAGACCGGCGTGATCCCGGGCGCATTGGCCGGACTGCTGCTCGGCATGAAAGCACCCGGCGCGGACATCATCGCTTCGGTCACCTTCATCGCCATCCTGATGACCATCCTGATCCAGGCCACCACCACCCAATGGCTGGCGAAAAAACTCAACCTGTCACGCCACCCTTAGCCCCTGATGAAATACCTGTTACTGTTTTTATGCTGCTGCCTCACCCCCGCATGGGCCGACCAGGATGCCGACTTTCTTGCCGCGCGCACGGCGTATCTGGCGGGTAACGCCGGCAAACTGGACAGCTACGCGAAACGCCTGAAGAAATCGCCGCTGGAAGTCTATGTGAGTTATTACCAATTGCGTTTGAAGCTGGAGACTGCCGCACCGGACACGGTGCAGGCCTTTCTCGCCCGTCCCGAAGACAATCCGATGATAGACAAGCTGCGCGGCGAGTGGCTCAAAGTATTGGGCCACAAAGCGCAATGGACGTTATTCGACAGCGAGTATCCGCGCCTGATCAAGGAAGATGCGGAACTGACCTGTTACGCGTTGCAAGCGCGCCGCCACACCCAGTCCGGCAGCCCGTTGAGCGAAGTGCGTGAACTCTGGCTCACCGGCAAAGGCCAGCCGGAAAGTTGTGCCACCGTATTCGCCGCCGCATTCGATGCGGGCATCCTCACCGAGCCCGACGTGTGGCAACGCTTGCGCCTGGCACTGGAGGCGGGCAATGTCTCGCTCGCCAAACAGCTTGCGGACAAGCTGACCGGCCCGCACCAATTCGCCGCCAGTCTGCTCGACCGTGCCGCAACCGACCCCGACCGCTATCTGGACAAAGCCAAACTCGACCAGGCCAACGCCGGACAACGCGCCGTGGCGATGTTCGCCCTGCAACGTCTGGCCAAGCAATCACCCGACGTGGCACTCGCACAATGGACCAAGATCGCCGCGTATTTTCCCACCGCCGAGCAGCACCATTTTTATGGCTGGCTGGGTTATGAAGCGGCGCGCGTCGAAGACTCCAGAGCCTTGCACTGGTACAAGGCTGCGCTGGACGAACCGCTCAATGAACAGCAACTGGCCTGGCGCGTGCGCGCCGCCCTGCGCGCGCAGAACTGGGCCGAGGTGTTGAACAGCGTGAACGCGATGGGCGAGGTGCAACGGCGCGATGCCGCCTGGCGTTACTGGAAGGCACGCGCCTTGCAGGCGCAGGGACAAACCGCCGAAGCCGTCAAACTGTTCACGCCGCTCAGCACCGAGTTCAGCTTCTACGGGCAACTGGCCGGCGACGAATTGGCGGAGACACCCGGTGCCGAACTCCCCGCTTTCAAAGCCAGTGCGGCCGACATCGCAGCCATCTCGGCCCTGCCCGGGGTGCGGCGCACCATCGCCCTGTACCGCATGGATCTGCGCGCCGAAGCCTTGCAGGAATGGACCTGGGCATTGCGCAACTTCAACGATCAGGAATTGCTGGCCGCCGCCGAGATCGCGCGGCGCAACGAGATGTATGACCGGGCGATCGGCGCGGCTGACCGGACCGTCAACCTCCACGACTTCAGCCTGCGTTACCTGGCACCCTATCGCGACGTGTTGCAGACGCACATCCGCGAGAACGGCCTGGATGAAGCATGGGTGTACGGACTGATGCGTCAGGAGAGCCGCTTTGCGACCAGCGCGAAATCCAATGTGGGCGCAGCGGGACTGATGCAGGTCATGCCCAGCACGGCGCGCTGGATCGCAAAAAAACTGGGTCTGAAGAGCTATCGCGACAGCCTGATACACCAGCTCGACACCAACCTGAAGCTCGGCACCTACTACATGAAAAACGTCCTGTCGTCCGCCGACGACAGTCCCGTCCTCGCCTCGGCGGCTTACAATGCCGGACCGAACCGGGCGCGCAAATGGCGCGGCGATCAGCCGCTCGAAGGCGCGATTTATGCCGAAAGCATCCCGTTCGACGAGACCCGTGATTACGTCAAAAAAGTCATGAGTAACACCATGTACTACGCCAGACAATTCGGCACGCCCACTCCGCGCTCTTTGAAGGAACGCCTGGGCATCATCGCCCCCAAAACAGCGGAGAACCAGCAAGCCCTTCCCACCCTCAGCGGCGACCCTCCGCTCACCGGCCAGGACAGTCCGGTCGCGCCATGAGCAACGATCCGCACATCTATTGCGTAGGCGGCGCGGTGCGCGACGCGCTGCTGGGACTGGCAGTCCGCGACCGCGATTGGGTCGTGGTGGGTGGCACACCCGCAGCGATGGTGGAACAGGGCTATCTGCCGGTGGGCAAAGATTTCCCGGTGTTCCTGCATCCGCAAACCCATGAGGAATACGCGCTGGCGCGCACCGAGCGCAAGACCGCGCCGGGCTATCAGGGCTTCGCGGTGTATGCCGCGCCGGACGTGACACTGGAACAGGATCTGTCGCGCCGCGACTTCACCATCAACGCCATCGCGCAGGCGGCGGACGGCACGCTGATCGACCCGTATCACGGCCAGCAAGACTTGCGGGCGGGCATATTGCGTCATGTCAGCGGCGCGTTCAGCGAAGACCCGGTGCGCATCCTGCGCGGTGCGCGTTTCGCCGCGCGCTTCGGTTTTTCCTTCGCACCGGAGACGCTGCGACTGATGCGCGACATGGTGGACAACGGCGAGGTGGACGCGCTGGTCGCCGAACGGGTGTGGCAGGAACTGGCGCGCGGCCTGATGGAACGACTCCCCTCGCGCTTCTTCCAGACCCTGCGCGAATGCGGCGCGCTGCAAAAGCTCATGCCCGAGCTGGAAGCCCTGTTCGGCGTACCCCAGCCACCGCAACATCATCCCGAGATCGATTGCGGCATCCACACCCTGATGGTGCTGGACGATGCGGCGCGCCACGACTATCCGCTCGCTGTGCGCTTCGCGGCACTGTGCCACGACCTGGGCAAAGGCAACACGCCCAAAGAGATATTGCCGCGCCATATCGGACACGAACTGCGCGGCGTGGCATGGGTGGACACGCTGTGCGCGCGTTTGCGCGTGCCCGCCGAATGCCGCGACCTGGCGCGTCTCACTACGCGCTATCACAGCGACATCCACCGCGCCTTCCAGCTGCGTGCCGAGACCGTCATCAAACTGTTCCAGTCAGTCGATGCCTGGCGCAGGCCGGAACGGTTCGCCCACCTCCTGCAAGTCTGCGCCGCCGACGCGCGCGGGCGTACCGGCCATGAGCACGACGCGTATCCGCAAGCCGATTATCTGGCGGGCCTGCTGTCCGTGGCGCGCGCCGTGGACGCGGGCGAGATCGCCCGTCACTGCGCCGCGCCCGGGCAAATCCCCGCTGCCGTGAGTCTGGCGCGCGTGCAGGCCATACAAGAATCAGTCAACCAACACAGGAAGGAAATGCCATGAAAAGAATGCTCTGTTTACTGCTCGCCGTCGGCCTCTCGCAAACCGTGTATGCGGCGGACAAAAACCACGCGAACGATGACCCGCAGTTCGACCAGCAGTTCGACGCGGTGGACACCAATCACGACGGCAAGATATCCAGGTCCGAAGCCGAACTCCAGGCTCCCGCAGTGGCCGAAGCCTTCGAGCGCATCGACACCAACCATGACGGCTATCTGAGCAAACAGGAGATTAAAACCTTTACCACCGCGATGCTCAAAAGCCGCGCGGAATTCAACCGCCGCCTGCATGCCGCCGACACCGACAAAAACGACAAGCTATCCAAAGAAGAAAGCAAAGCCATCCCCATTCTGCACGACAACTTCGAGGCCATCGACACCAATCACGATGGACAGCTAACCGGCAAAGAGATCGCCGAATTCCTGCGTGCGCAACTCAAGGCGCACAACGCGCAGGCCAAGTGAACCAAGGTTTGCATCCCATGTGCTCAGGATTGGGGTGTAGAATTTGGCCGGACACGCCGGACACGCCGGACACGCCGGATTCAGGACTCAGGACTCAGGACTCAGGACTCAGGACTCAGGACTCAGGACTCAGGACTCAGGACTCAGGACTCAGGACTCAGGACTCAGGATTCGGGACTCAGGACTCAGGATTCGGGACTCAGGATTCGGGATTGATGCGGATAAATCACGCCACCGGTAACAACACAACAGGCAACAAAGCAAAGTCGGACGCGCTGGGAGGCTCGTGAACATCTCGTCGGAAAGCAACATCACCACCGGTTTTATCTTGGCCTTGCTCATCATGCTGGCGATCGGCGCGGTTTCTTATCGCAGCACCTTGCAAGCCAGGGACGACAGTGCCTGGGTGGAACACTCGCAGACCGTGCTGACCAGTCTGGAAACGCTGGTGTCCTCCGTCACCGATATCGAAACCGGCGTGCGCGGTTACGTCATCACCGGCAACCCGACCTATCTGGACCAGCGTCAGGAAGCACTGGCCCGGGTCACCGCAAAGTATGCCGAGTTGCGCGAACTGACAGCCGACAATACGGGGCAGCAACATCGACTGGATACCCTCAAGCCAGTACTCGATGCCCGTTTGGCCTTGTCTACGAAAGTCATCGAAGCCGTGCAATCACATGATCCCGCCGCTGCCGCCGCAATGATCGCCTCGGGCGAAGGCAAGCAGCTGCATGATCACATCCGGCGCATCATCGAAACAATGTCGCAGGCGGAAAATGACTTGCTGCGCCAGCGCGCGCACCGTGCCGCCCAGGCAAGCCAGTACACGCAAAAAGTCATCGTGCTGGGCACCCTGTTTGGCCTGATCCTGATCGCCTTGTCGCTATGGGAGTTACAGCGCGAGGCGTCACGGCGGCGCAAGGCGGAACAGGTGCTGAGTGACGCCAACGCCGAACTGGCCGAGGCCACGGCGCGGGCGCAACATGCCGATCACACCAAGTCGGCTTTTCTCGCCACCATGTCGCACGAGTTGCGCACCCCGCTCAATTCCATCATCGGCTTCGGCGGCATCCTGCGTCAGGAGATGGCGGGGACGATCAACCCCGAGCAGGCCAAACAGCTCGACATGATGCTCAACAGCGCGCGCCATTTGCTGTCGCTCATCAACGACGTGCTGGACATCTCCAAGATCGAGGCGGGCCAAATGACTGTCCGGCGCGCACCCTTTGACCTGCACGACACGCTCGACGAGGTCATCGCCGGCCTCACCCCGCTGGCGGAGAAAAAAGGCTTGCGCTTGTCCACGCGACTCGCGCCGGAACTCGGGAGCGGGTCGTACAAACTGGTAAGCGACCGCAGGCGCGTGCAGCAGATCCTCATCAACCTGCTCAGCAACGCCATCAAATTCACCGAGCGCGGCGCGGTGATACTCGAAGCGGAGACCGCGCCCGATGCCCGCACGCTGTGCTTTAGGGTGCGTGACAGCGGCATCGGTATCAAACCCGAGGAGATAGCCATCCTGTTCCAGCCCTTCCGTCAGCTCGACAACGGATTGTCGCGCAGGCATGAAGGCACCGGGCTGGGGCTCGCCATCTGCCAGCGATTGGCCGAGATGCTGGGCGGGCGTATCGAAGTCGACAGTCTATGGGGACAGGGCAGCACGTTCAGTTTCTTCCTGCCACTCGGCACAGCGGAGCAATCATGAGAACCAACGCCCTGAAAACCAACGTCCTGTTGATCGAAGATAACGAACAGAACCGCTATCTCGTCACCTTCCTGCTCGAAAATCAAGGCTACCGGGTGACCGCAGCGGTGGACGGGCCGACGGGCATTGCCGCCGCGACGACCCAGCACTTCGATCTCATCCTGCTCGACATCCAGTTGCCCGTCATGGACGGGTATGCGGTGGCACGCGCCTTGCGCGCCACGCCGTGCAAAACACCTATCGTCGCCGTGACCTCCTACGCCATGACCGGCGACCGCGAGAACGCACTGGCAGCAGGCTGCAACGGCTACATCGAGAAGCCGATCAATCCGGCCACGTTTGTCGCCGAGGTCAGCCGTTTTTTGCGTCCCGCCCACGAAGAACAACAACCATGAAAACCATACTGGTGGTCGATGACCGGGAAGAGAATCTGTACCTGTTGCAGGTGTTGCTCACGCATCACGGCTATCGGGTCGCTACCGCGCAGAATGGCGCGGAGGCACTCGCCAGCGCGCGCCAGTCGCCGCCCGACCTGATCGTCACCGACATCCTGATGCCGGTGATGGACGGCTACGCCCTGTGCCGCGAATGGAAGGCAGACGCGCGACTCAAGCACATCCCGCTGGTGTTCTACACCGCCACCTATACCGACCCCAGGGATGAGCAGTTCGCACTCGACCTCGGTGCCGATGCCTTCATCGTCAAGCCTGCCGAGCAGGCGGATTTCATGGCGCGTATCCAAACCGTGCTCGCCGCCACCGTCGCACAAGCCACCCCTGCCCGCACGCCCGCCGTTGCAGAAACGGTGCTGCTCAAAGAGTACGACCAAGTGCTGGTGCATAAACTCGAGCAGAAGGTGATGCAGCTGGAAGCCTGCGAACAATACAGCCGCAAGCTCTTCGATTATGCACCGGACGGCATACTCATCACCGATGCCGCAGGCCTTTGCCTCGATGCCAATCCCGGCCTCTGCCGGATGCTGGGTTATCGCCGCGAAGAGCTGATCGGGCTGCACGCCACAGACATCGTCGCAGCACCAGAGTTTGAGTTCATCCAGCCCGCCCTGAACGAGATTAACGCCCGCTCCGATTACCCGCGCGAATGGCAGTTCCGCCGCAAGGACGGCTCGGTCTTTGCGGCGGATGTGAGTGTGACCACGATGCCCGACGGCAATCTTCTGACAACGGTGCGCGACATCACCGAGCGCAAACAAGCGGAACAGGCATTGCAGGAGAGTAGTGCGCAGCTGCGTTTGTTTATCCACAATGCGCCATCCGCCATTGCGATGTTCGACCGCGATATGCGCTACCTCGCTTACAGCCAGCGTTGGCTCACTGATTACGGCCTGGGCGAACAAGAGCTTGCCGGACGTAGCCACTACGAGATATTTCCCGATCTACCGGCACGCTGGAAAGAGATTCATCGGCACTGCCTGGCCGGAGCAATCGAAATATGCGAGGAAGATCCGTTTCCGCGCGCCGACGGATCCGTGGATTGGGTACGCTGGGAAATACATCCCTGGCATACCGGCACAGGCGACATCGGTGGCATCATCATCTTCACTGAGGTCATCACCGCACGCAAGCAAACGGAGGCATTGTTAGTTAACAGCGAAGCGGCTTTTCGCGCGCTGTTCGAGTCTTCCCGCGATGCCATCATGACAGCGAATGTCGGGGAGAATTTTCTGAGTGGCAATCCGGCAGCAGTCGCCCTGTTCGGTTGCCAAGACGTGCAGGAATTCCTCACCCTGTCACCCGCAAGGGTCTCCCCCGAATTTCAACCGGACGGGCGCAGGTCGGATGAAAAGGCGGAGGAAATGATGCGCCTGGCACGGGATAACGGATCGCACTTCTTCGAATGGACGCACCGGCGCATGGACGGTACGGAGTTTTTTGCCGATGTGCTGCTGACGCGAACCGAAACCGGCGGGAAACAGCTGATTCAGGCAACGGTGCGCGACATCAGCGAGCGCAAGCAAGCCGAGACGTTCCTGCGGCTGCGCGATACTCAACTCACGCTGATCTTCGATAACGTGAGTGATGTCATTTTTCTAATCGAGGTGGACGGCGACGGAGAATTCCGTTTCGTATCGATGAACCGGCGCGGTCTGGAACTGACTGGCCTGACAAATGACCAGATTTTCGGTCAGCGCGTGGTCGACGTGATCCCGGCATCCGCGCACAAACTGGTGTTGGGCAAGTATCGGCAGGCAATTGCCACCCGTCAGCCCGCTTCCTGGGAAGAGGTTTCGGATTACCCCTCCGGACGCAAGTACGGCATCGTGACCGTGGCCCCGGTGTTCGACACTTCCGGCCACTGCACCCAGCTGATCGGCACGGTGCACGACCTCACCGAGCACAAACAAGCCGAAGCCGAGCTGCGCATCGCCGCCACCGCCTTCGATTCACATGAAGGCATGATGATTACCGATGCCAACGTGCGCATCCTGAAAGTGAATCGCGCCTTCACCACCATCACCGGCTACAGCGCGGAAGAAGTCATCGGCAAGAACCCCAACCTCCTCAGCTCAGGTCGCCAGGGAGCGGATTTTTATGCGGCCATGTGGACGAGTCTCAAAGACACCAGTACATGGGAAGGCGAGATCTGGAACCGGCGCAAGAACGGCGAGATCTATCCCGAGCATCTGACCATCACCGCCGTCAAAGACGCGCAGGGCAACGTCACGAATTACGTGGGCGCGCTCACCGACAGCACGCAACGCCAGCAGACGCTGGACCAGTTGCGCAGCACCGCCAGCGAGCTGGAACAGGCCAACGCGCAGATCGAAGAAGAACGCGCGATGCTGGCGCAACGTGTGGAAGAACGTACCGCGCAACTGCAATACGCCAACCACGCCAAAGATTCTTTCTTAGCCACCATGAGCCACGAGATCCGCACCCCGCTGGGCGGGTTGCTCGGCATGATGGAGCTGTTGAGCCTGTCGCATCTCGACGACAGGCAGCGCGACATGCTGACTGCGGCGCAAGGCTCGGGCAACAATCTGCTGCGCATCGTCAACGACATCCTCGACTGGTCCAAGATCGAAGCCGGTAAACTCGAACTCGCCCCGCATGTCGCCTCGGTTGCGGCGATGCTGGCAGGCGTGACCAATACCTACGGCCAGCTGGCCAGTGCCAAAGGCATCCGCCTGACGTTCGAGATCGACGACACCCTCAGTCCGGCGCACCGCTTCGACCCGTTGCGGGTATCGCAGATCCTCAACAATTTCACCAGCAACGCGATCAAGTTCACCGCGCGCGGCACGATCAAGATCAGCGCGCAGCGTCTGGCGCAACACGACGGCAGCGAGACCGTGCGCTTCTGTGTCGCCGACAGCGGGATGGGCATCGCCCCGGAACAGCAGGCGCGCCTGTTCCAGCATTACGAGCAGGCCAGTGCCGACACGGCGCGCATGTATGGCGGCACCGGATTGGGGCTGGCGATCTGCCGCCGGCTGGCGGAACTGATGGCGGGCGAGCTCGGTGTGGAGAGCACCGCCGGGGTCGGCTCCACTTTCTGTCTCACGGTCAGCTTGCCGGTGGCGGATCTCGCTGAACAACGTGCGCTACAGAGTCATCTTGCGCAACAGGAGAGCCACGCGGAGCAACCCGATATCGTTCCGCTGCTGATGCAGAGACGACTCCCGTCGATCCTGGTGGTGGACGATCATCCGGTGAACCGCATGTTGCTCAAGCAGCAGCTGGAGCAGCTCGGCATCCGGGCGGAGGTTGCGGCGTATGGCATGGTGGCCTTGTCGCTGTGGCAGGCCCAACACTTTGATCTGGTCATCACCGATTGTCATATGCCGGAGATGGACGGTTACGAACTCACGCGCAGCATCCGCGAGATCGAACAGCATGAAGGCCGGCCACGCATCCCGATCATCGCCTGGACGGCCAATGTGCTGGCCGAGGAAGAATTGCGCTGCAAGACGGCGGGCATGGACGATATGTTGACCAAGCCCACCGAGCTGTCCGAGTTGCGCGCGATGCTGTTGAAGTGGCTGATCGAGCCGGGCGGGCCGACCCCTGCCGTATCGCCTGTGGCAGCGGCTCCCGCCATTCCGCCGACAGCCACCCTGGCCGCGCTGGATCTCACCGTGCTGGGCAAATTCGTCGCCGGTCGTGCCGCACAGATCGAGATGCTGCAGGAATTCAACACACAGAACCGCAGCGACATCACGGGTCTGAAAACGACGCTGCAAGGCGGCGATCCGGCCGCCGTGACGCAGGCGGCGCACCGCATGAAAGGCGCGTGCCGCATGATGGGCGCGCTGGAGCTGGCTGCCCTGTGTGCCGACATCGAAGCGGCGGGCCGGCGCGGCGAGATGCCGCAGGCGGAAGCGGCGCGCAAGCTGGACGAGGCGGTGGCACGGGTCGAAGCGGAGATCGGCAGGTTCATCGCCGGGAAATAAAACCATCAACCCAAAGCAACACGTCTCACAACATGCGCGACAGATCGCCGCGCGCGAATCCGGTCAGCGGATGCGCCATGCCCTTACCCAACGCGATGACCTTGAACAGGTCGCCCATCTCGGCGGGACTGGTGAGTTTCTGCAGCTGGCCGGACAGCGGCAGGTAGTCGCGCATATTTTCCGGTGCATGTTGCGCCAGCAGGTCGGTGATCCCGCTGTTGATTAAAAAGAACGCCTGGTTGGTGTAGCCGATCAGCTCCAGGCCCGCATCGATGCCGCATTCCGCGATGTCGGTGAAATTCACATGCGCGGTGATGTCCTGCAATCCGGGCAGATAGAGCGGGTCGTCGTGCGCGTGATGGCGGTAGTGGCACATCAGCGTGCCCTTGTTGCGTTGCGCATGATAAAACTCGCGCGCACCGAAACCGTAGTCGATGAACAGCAGCGCACCAACTTCCAAGCAATACGCCAACGTCTGTATCAGGCCGCGCGCCGCCGGACAGATCTCGCTCACATAATCGTCCGGCACGGCAATCTTTTGCGCAGCCTCGCGCAGCACCGCATCGGCCAAGTCGCGCTCCTGCCATGCGAAACCTTCGGCCTCACTCACTACGCCGCGTTCGGCCAAGGCACTGTCACGCCAATGCACCAGATGTACGGGCAAGGCATCGAGCACTTCGTTGGCGACGACTGCCCCGGAAAACTTTTCCGGCAACGCATCCAACCATCGCACCTTGTCCAGCAAATGCGGCAGGCGTTGCTGCACCAAAGCGCGCTGCCGCTCGCGCAGATCGGCACTCACTTCCAGTATCGAATACGTTTCCGGCAATTGCCCCGATGTCTCCAGCTCGCTGAGCATATCGACCGCCAGCTTGCCGCTGCCCGCACCCAGTTCGAGAATGTGCGGCGCGCTCTGCGCCATGATCTGCCGCACCTGGCGCGCGAGGGTGCGCCCGAACAAGGCCGACAGTTCCGGCGCGGTGACGAAGTCGCCCGCCGCGCCGAACTTGTGCGCACCCGCCGTGTAATAGCCCAGCCCCGGCGCGTACAAGGCCAGCTCCATATAGCGTGCAAACGGAATCCAGCCGCCGCCGGCAGCGATCTTGTCTTGTATCAGTCTGATCAAACGGGTGCTGTGTTCCTGTGCTTCCGGGCTGGGTGTCGGTAAGGGATTCTGCATGGGCTGTTATAATCGCAACGTTATTCGGATGGACAACAGGAGGGAGCTTAGTGGAGGCAGCGATGCAAGGCAAAGTGGACTTGGTGACAGGCGGTGCGAAGCGCGTGGGCGCGGCGATCTGTCGTCGCCTGCACGCGGCGGGCGCGAGCATCGCGCTGCATTACCACACCTCGACGCACGAGGCGGTCGCGTTGCAAACCGAACTCAACGCGCTGCGCGCCGCTAGCGTGGCAAGCTTTTCCGCCGACCTGCTGGACCTGAACGCCTTGCCTCTCCTGGTCGCACAGACACTCTCGCGTTTTGGCCGACTGGACGGCCTGGTGAATAACGCATCGAGCTTTTATGCCACGCCGCTGCCTGATGTGAACGAGGCAGATTGGCACGATCTGCTGGGCACGAACCTCAAAGCCCCGCTGTTCCTGGCTCAGGCGGCGGCCACCGAATTGCGCCGCACGCACGGCAGCATCGTCAACATCGTCGATATTCACGCCGACCGCCCGATGAAGAACCATCTGGTGTACAGCGTGGCGAAGAGCGGCTTGCGTGCCTTGACGCTGGGGTTGGCGCAAGAACTCGCGCCGCAGGTGCGCGTCAACGGCGTGTCGCCTGGAACGATATTGTGGCCGGAACATCGCGACTGGCAGGACGCGGAAACACGCGCGACCATCATCGCCCAGACCCCGCTCAAACGCGTCGGCGAGCCGGACGACATCGCCAAAACCGTGGCATTCCTGCTGCAGGACGCACCCTATATCACCGGCCAGATCATCGCGGTGGATGGCGGCAAGAGCATCAATAATTAACTGGAATCCAAATGAACGCGATCGCACAACCTATCCATTTCGAAGAACACTCCAACAACTTCAACCGTCTGCGTAGTCGTCTCGAACATCAGGTAGGCAAAGCCATCGGCGACTTCAACATGATCGAGGATGGCGACAGCGTGATGGTCTGTCTCTCCGGCGGCAAAGATTCGTACACGCTGCTGGATATTCTGCTGGCTCTGCGCAAACGCGCGCCCATCGACTTCCGTATCGTGGCGATGAATCTGGACCAGAAGCAGCCGGGTTTTCCGGCCGACGTGTTGCCGACCTATCTGAAAAATCTCGGCGTGGAATATCACATCGAGACGCAGGACACCTATTCCATCGTCAAAGAAAAGATCCCCGCAGGCAAGACCACCTGCTCGCTGTGTTCGCGCTTGCGGCGCGGCATCATCTACCGCGTGGCGGGCGAGCTGGGCGCGAACAAAATCGCGCTCGGTCATCATCGCGACGACATGATAGAGACGCTGTTCCTGAATATGTTCTTCGCCGGAAAACTCAAGGGCATGCCGCCCAAGCTGGTCACCGACAAGGGCGATCACATGGTGATCCGTCCGCTGGCGTACTGCGCGGAAAAGGACATCGCCCGCTTCGCGCGCGCCATGGAATTCCCCATCATCCCGTGCAACCTGTGCGGCTCGCAGGAAAACCTGCAACGCCAGAACATCAAGGAGATGCTGAATGCCTGGGAGCATCAATATCCGGGACGGACCGCGACCATGTTCACCGCCATGCAGCACGTGTCCGCCTCGCATCTGATGGACAGCAGCCTGTTCGATTTCAAACATCTCCGGATGGGCGACACCGTCACCGAAGGCGATGTGGTGTTCGACCAGGACGATCCCTGTTGATTGAACCGAACCCGGATTTATCAGTCGTACGCCGCGTCTCACCGTTTATCAACTTTGGAGTAAAGCCATGCGCTCTCGTCAAATCCGTCTTGCCCCCCTGATGCTCGCCCTGTTGTTGGCCGCCTGTGCCGCGCCGGTCAGCACGACGATCAAACCTTCCGAAGCGAATCTCGCCAAATATAACGACCTGTCCGTCCTGGATGTGGTGACCGCGTTCGAGAAGAACGTGAACGATGCCAAGGAGGCCGACATGCCGTTCCTGGCACCGCATTACTATCGCGAGGCCGCGCAAGTCCTGAGCGATACCCAAAGCGGGTTAAGTCACCAACCCAAAGAGCAGTTGGCGCAGCAAGCCGCCAAAGGCGATGCCATCTTGGAAAAGGGCCGCGCCGTCATGTCCATCGTGAAATACCGCTTCACCAAAGAATTGGAGCTCAGGGCGCAGCTGGACAAACTCAATACTGCGAAACTGTTGCCCAAAGAATATGAAAGCATCATGGCGGATTTCTCCGGCCTCATCGAAAAAGTAGAACGCGAACAGCCGGACAATATCGACAAGAAAAAAGACGCGCTGCTCAAAGCCTTGCAGTCGCTGGAAGTCAGTGCCGTGCAGGAGGGCGCGCTGCATGAAAGCGAAGCGATCAACGCCGACAGCAAGTCCAAGAATGCCGATAAGCAGGCACCCGCAACTTTCGCGGACGCACTGCGCGTATTTCAGGATGCCAAAACACAGATCGCCGCCGCACCCCATGACAACGAATTGGTTAAGCGGTTAGGCGCGCAGGCCCTGTTTGCCGCGCGTCATGCCCAGCAAGTCAATGACCGCGTCACCGAACTGCAAGCGCAATTCAAAGGGACCGCAACCGGCAAACCCGCGCTGGGGGTCAGCACCGGCGGCGTGTCGGGTGCGCAGATTGGCGCGCAGATCGGGGGAGGCACATCGGGTGGCATAGAAAAGACCGCCGTGGAAAAGATCGCCTTGCAGGAAGAGGACCGCTTGCTCGGCATCTCCACCGCGCTGGGTCAAAAAGACCTGCGTGACTTGCCGCTGGAAAAACAGGTGCAGGAACTCAAACGCGCCGCCGCAGAAGCCGCCGCACTCGCGAAGAACGAAGCCGGTATCGCGGCGACCAAAAACCTGGAAGCCCGTCTGCAGACCGCCGATGACGCGACCCGGAAAGCCATGACGCAACTCGCGGAGAAGGATCAGCAACTCGCAACACAAACCGCACAACTGGCCGACAAGGACAAACAGATCGTCGACCTGAACGAGCAAATCATGGTGCTCAAGGCAAACCTCAAAGCCAAAGAGACACGGCGCACCATCCACCCCAAAAAGGACTGATCGCTGCACTACGAATCCGCCAGGTAACACGTGCACTCAAGCGGATCAGATCGGGTTCACCGCAATCTTGAAGACCACCTTGCGTATCGCCCCGCTGCCCACCAGCGGCGCGTGCGCGTCTTCGGGGAAGAAGATGCAGAACACACCCGCAGGCGTGGCGATCCAGCTGTCCGGCTCATCATCGAAGAAACGGATGTCGCGTTCGCTGTCGTGTTCAGCTAGCGGCTGCTGGCAGTCTGACAAAGGCTTCCAGCCCATCTCGTCCACGCCTTCCAACACCAGCTGGATATCGATGTAACGACGGTGCGCCTCCAGCTTGGCCTCTGCCCGCGTGCGCCCCTCAGCCACTTCGACGATGACGAATAATTGCCTGTCGATGATGGGATGCACACCGGGTGCGAGGGTGTTGAGATCGGTATCGCGCATGAACTCGAACGCGCGCGGGAACAGCGGGTGCAGGGCGGTGTAGCGGGAAGGTAGGGAGAGAGTTGAAAAGATCATGGTAACGATGAACCCGGAAAATCCATTAGCAAAAAACCGCGTCATTCCCGCGCAGGCGGGAATCCAGATCATTAAAAAATCTCCCGCAACGCGGGACAACATCGCGGTTTTGTCCGCTTCGCGGGATGTTTGTCACAGCTGGATTCCCGCCTTCGCGGGAATGACGGGCTAATGGATTAGCCGGGATGAATATAGTTAGTTGGGAATACTCATTGACCGCTCGCCGTTCATCCTGGTAACCAGCGACTTTGCTGGCGTTATTCGCCAGCTTAATCGTACTCGGATGTTGTGGTCGCCACTTATAAAAACCGCGCCACCATGCCCTTGGACATGTCGCCCTGCAGCGGTATCTGTACCTTGTGTCCGCTGCCGGGGGCGACAGTCAACGCTACACCTTTGTCGCTGCGCATCGCTGCCAGATCGATGATGTGATTGCCGTTCGGATGAATGATCTCCAGCTTGTCACCGACGGAAAATCTATTCTTCACGTCGATCTCGGCATAACCGTTCGCGCAACTGACGATGTCACCCACGTACTGCTGGCGGAAACTCTCGGAGTGGCCGCGCATATAGTTCTGCTGTTCGTGGGTATGGTGACGTTCGTAGAAGCCGTCGGTGTAGCCGCGATTCGCCAGCGCGTCCAATGCGCCCAGCAATTGCGTGTTGAACGGCTTGCCCGCCACCGCATCATCCACCGCCTGCCGGTACACCTGCGCGGTGCGCGCCACGTAGTAGATGGACTTGGTACGGCCTTCGACTTTTAGTGAATCAATGCCGATCTTGACCAGACGTTCGACGTGCTCAACCGCGCGCAGGTCTTTGGAATTCATGATGTAGGTACCGTGCTCGTCTTCCATCACCGGCATCAATTCATTGGGATGATCGTGACGCGCGATCAAGTAGACTTTGTCGGCAGCGGGATGGCGTATCTGCGAGCCACAATCGGATAGCCCGGACGCGCCCATCGCCTTGTCGAAATCGAAGTCTATCTTCTGGATGTCGCCGGTCGCGTCCTCTTCCGCATCTTTGACCTTGTAATCCCAGCGGCAAGAGTTGGTGCAGGTGCCCTGGTTCGGGTCGCGGTGATTGAAATAACCGGACAGCAGGCAACGGCCGGAATACGCGATGCACAGCGCGCCGTGCACGAACACTTCCAGCTCCATGTCGGGACATTGCTGGCGTATCTCCTCGATCTCGTCCAGCGACAGTTCGCGCGACAGGATCACGCGTGTCAGTCCCAGGGATTTCCAGAATTTCACCGCCGCGTAGTTGACGGTGTTGGCTTGCACCGACAAGTGGATCGGCACTTCCGGCCAGCGTTCGCGCACCATCGCGATCAGCCCCGGATCGGCCATGATGAGCGCGTCAGGCTGCATCGCGATGACCGGCTCCATGTCGGCCATATAGGTCTTCACCTTGGCGTTGTGCGGCATCAGATTGCTGGCGATGAACAGTTTTTTCCCCAGGGCGCGCGCCTCGCTGATGCCGGTACGCAACCCTTCCAGGGTGAATTCGTTGTTGCGCGCACGCAAGGAGTAGCGCGGCTGTCCGGCATACACCGCGTCCGCGCCGAAGGCGTAAGCGGTGCGCATCTTTTCCAATGTGCCGGCGGGCAATAACAGCTCAGGTAATTTCATTTTGCCAATCCCAATCGTTGCCAGATCGCCATGCTGGGCGCGGCCTGGTTAAGTGTGTAGAAATGCAAACCGGGCGCGCCGCCAGCCAATAGCTTTTCGCACAAAGCCGTGACCGCATCCAGCCCGAAGGCTTGCACCGCTTCGCTGTCGTCGCCGTATCCTTCCAGCGTCTTGCGCATCCAGCGCGGGATCTCCGCACCGCACATCTCGGAGAAGCGCGCCAGCTGGGAGAATTTCACGATGGGCATGATGCCCGGTACGATGGGCTTGGTGATACCCAGCCTGCGGCATTGTTCGACGAAATAAAAATACCCGTCGGCGTTGTAAAAATACTGCGTGATGGCGGAGTCCGCGCCCGCCGCCATCTTGCGTTTGAAATTGTGCAGATCGTCGCGCGCCGATCTTGCCTGTGGATGCACTTCTGGATAGGCGGCGACTTCGATATGAAAATGATCGCCGCTCTCGGCGCGGATGAAGGCCACCAGCTCGTTCGCGTAGTGGAACTCGCCGATGCTGCCCATGCCGGATGGCAGATCGCCGCGCAGCGCGACGATACGACGCACCCCTTGCGCACGATAGCTTTGCAACAAGGTGCGGATGTTTTCGCGTGTCGAGCCCACGCAGGACAGATGCGGTGCCACGTCCGATCCTTGCGCCTGGATATGCGCGACGGCTTGCAAGGTACGCTCTTGCGTCGAGCCGCCCGCGCCGAACGTCACGGAAAAGAACTCGGGGTTCAATGCCGCCAACTGCCGGTGCGTGTGCACCAGCTTCTCCATGCCCTCGGGTGTCTGGGGCGGAAAGAATTCAAAACTGATCTTAGGCTTGTTCATTTTTTTCCTAACAACTGCTGGGCGGCTGCGGACAGTGCCCATGAAAAAATACTGTACAGCACCGCCCCCAATACGCCGTGCCAGAAACTATCCACGACGAAACCGCGCAACACCGACCCCACGAACCAGAACAATGTGCCGTTAATCACAAAGATAAACAGTCCCAGGGTGATCAGGGTCACCGGCAAGGTCAACAACAGCAGCAGCGGGCGGATCAGGGTGTTCACCAGACCCAGCAGGAAGGCGGCGACCAGTGCGGCAACAAAACCATCGACATGGATGCCCGGCACAAAATTCGCCACCGCAATCAAAGCGAGAGCGTTGAGCATCCAGATGATGAGCAGTTTCATTTTGCCTTCCTCGAACGTGTTGCGGGTTGTGCGGCCAATGTGAGTGTAGCCCCGTGCGACACGGCCTCCGACACAGATCCCATAAACTCGTGATGCGTGGAGACATGACTCGTTGTGCTGCAACAGGCCGGCCGCCGATCAATAGCGGTAGTGGTTTGCCTTGTAGGGACCTTGCTTGGGCACGCTGATGTACGCTGCCTGTTGATCGGTCAGTTCCGACAATTGCGCGTTCAATGTGGTCAGTTGCAGACGCGCGACCTTCTCGTCCAGATGCTTGGGCAAAGTGTACACGCCGATCGGGTAATCCCGGGTGCGTGTATACAGCTCGATCTGCGCGATGGTCTGGTTGGCGAAACTCGACGACATCACGTAAGACGGGTGGCCTGTGCCGCAACCCAGATTCACCAGACGACCTTCAGCCAGCAACAGAATCTTTTTGCCATCAGGGAAGATCACGTGATCGACTTGCGGCTTGATGTTATCCCAAGTGTATTGTTTGAGCGAAGCGACATCGATCTCGTTGTCGAAGTGGCCGATGTTGCACACAATGGCCTGGTTCTTCATCTTCTTCATGTGCTCGTGGGTGATGACATGGTAGTTGCCGGTGGCCGTGACGAAGATGTCGCCGTGCTCACACGCGTAATCCATGGTCACCACGCGGTAGCCTTCCATCGCGGCTTGCAGCGCGCAGATCGGATCGATCTCGGTCACCCAAACCTGGGCGGACAAGGCGCGCAAGGCTTGTGCCGAACCCTTGCCCACGTCGCCATAACCCGCCACGACGGCGATCTTGCCCGCCACCATCACGTCGGTCGCGCGCTTGATCGCATCGACCAACGATTCGCGGCAGCCGTACAGATTGTCGAACTTGGATTTGGTCACGGAATCGTTGACGTTGATCGCGGGGAACTTCAATTCGCCGCGCTCATGCATCTGATACAGACGATGCACGCCGGTAGTGGTTTCCTCTGTCACACCCTTGATCGCGGCCAGACGTGCGGAATACCAGGTTTTGTCGATCGCCAGTTTCGCTTTGATGGAATTGAACAGACATATCTCTTCTTCAGAGCCCGGGTTGTTCAACAACGATGCGTCTTTTTCCGCACGCGCGCCCAGATGCAACAACAACGTCGCGTCGCCGCCGTCATCCAGGATCATGTTGGAATAGCCTCCATCCGCCCATTCGAAAATGCGGTGTGTGTAATCCCAATAATCGACCAAGGTTTCGCCTTTGACCGCGAACACCGGCGTACCCGTCGCGGCGATCGCGGCGGCGGCGTGATCCTGTGTGGAGTAGATGTTGCACGAAGCCCAGCGCACTTGCGCACCCAGTGCGGTCAGCGTCTCAATCAACACGCCGGTCTGGATGGTCATGTGCAAGGAGCCGGTGATGCGTGCGCCTTTGAGCGGTTGCGACTGCGCGTATTCATTGCGGATGGCCATCAGGCCTGGCATCTCGATCTCGGCGATCGCCAGTTCTTTGCGCCCCCATGCGGCGAGTGACATGTCGGCGACGATGTAGTCGGTGAAATTCTTGGTTGCAGCGTTCATAACAACTCCATTCAAAAAGGTTAGATTTAATGAATAGGTGCGGTTGCTAAAAACGATCCGAGCCTGACGGGGGAATGAAGATCAAACCCGCTGCAGCACCCCTCGGGGGCGCGGATTATAAATGCAAACGGGGAATTTCCAAAATCACCTGCCGCCATCAGGTTTGCAGTGCGACATCGTCACCCCGCATGGCCACCACTTGCGCGCAGTGCCGGCCATGCCCAGACACGGAAACACGACACAGAATTGAGTTGTGTTGTGCCGTGTTGGAAATGAAACAGGCTCGATGATCGATCGAGCCTGTTTGATTCACGGACTGCGACTCTCTAGTGATGCATTTTTGCAAAGTGGCGATCTACCACGGTTTTTTGTTCTGCTGTCAATGCCGCGTAAAGTTGCTTAAGCGCGTCGTCCATCTTCTCGAAGCTCGCCAGACGATCCCTCATCAACGCGATATGGCGATCAAAACGTTCCGGTGCGGTTTGCGCCTGATCGTGCGCCGCTGCCTCCATCCGGTCTTTCATTTCCTGGACATTGCGCTTGGTCTTTTCGGCATACGTCGCCCACACCGGTTCCTGCTCAGGGGTGATTTTGAGTTCCTCCTTGAGACCGGCAAGCCGTTTTTCGACATTGGCAACCGGGTCATGATGCTGATGCATCTTGCAGCCGGGCCCATCTGCGACATGATCATCCGCATAGACGGGCGCGATCATGCCTGACCCGATTAGCACGCACATCACCCCTATCATTTTTTGCATTTTTTTCATCGAAAGCTCCTTAAAAGTTTAATCGCCAAGTCCCACTTTTGTTTCGTCGTCCCTGGTACCTTGGACCGACTCAATCATCGTCGCCGCCATAACCCATGCCGCCGAAGCCACCGTCACCGAAACCGCCGAAGCCGCCATCATCCATACCACCGAACCCCCCGTAGCCCATACCGCCAAAGCCACCGTAGTAGCCGCCGTAACCGGGTTCATAGTTGCTGTACCCGTCGGCCATGGGCATCCCCGCGCAACCGGCCAATGCCAACAACATCGCGCCCATCAATATCATTTTTTTCATTTAATCCCTCGCGGTTAGAACGAAAACAGCCATACGAAAAATGGTTCAAGACGAGATACACGACTGGTATCTGCGAAGCGCAGCATAGCACTTGGCACGCATCAGGCAAGCCGCACAAGCAGGCAAATTGGTAACCAAAAGTAAACAGATTGACCCGATCTGTCCTGCTTGACTGCGATGGTTGTTTGGAATTGCGGGGATCGTGTGGGCCGTCAGCTGCGATAACTGGCGTTGATCTTCACATAGTCATAGGAGAAATCGCAGGTCCACAGAGTGGCATGCGTTGTGCCGCGTGCCAGCACCACGCGGATGGTGATGTCGCTTTGCTGCATCACGCGCTGGCCGTCGGCTTCCCGGTAACTCGCCGCGCGTCCGCCATTCTCGGCGACCAGCACATCGTCCAGATACAGCCTGAGTTTTTCCACTTCCAGGTCCGTCACCCCGGCGTAGCCGATGGCTGCGAGGATACGGCCGAGGTTGGGGTCGGAGGCGAAGAACGCGGTCTTGACCAGCGGCGAATGCGCGATGGCGTAACCGATCTTTTTGCATTCGGCTTCGTCTTTGCCGCCTTCGATTTGGATGGTGATGAACTTGGTCGCGCCTTCGCCGTCACGCACGATGGCCTGCGCCAGATAGGTCGCGACCTCGCTCACCGCCGCCAACAATTTTGCGTAAGCCGCGCTGTCCGCCGAAGCAATCTCCGGCAATGCGGCCTTGCCCGTGGCGATCAGCATCAGCGCGTCGTTGGTCGAGGTATCGCCATCGACGGTGATGCAATTGAACGAACGGTCGCAGGCGGCACTCACCATTTGCTGCAACAACGGTTGGCTGATGGCCGCATCGGTGGCGATGTAGCCCAGCATGGTCGCCATGTTGGGATGGATCATGCCGGAGCCTTTGGCGATGCCGGTAAGCGTGATGGTCACGCCGTCGATGATCACTTGTCTGGAGATCGCTTTGGCGACGATGTCGGTGGTCATGATCGCCTGCGCCGCGTCATACCAGTTGTCCGCTTTGACGTTCGCCACGGCGGCAGGCAGGGCGGCGGCGATCTTGGCGACAGGCAGTATCTCCATGATCACGCCGGTGGAGAACGGCAGGATCTGTGTGGCTTTGCAGCCCAGCAATCCGGCCAGTGCGGCACAGCTCGCCCGCGCGTCGGCCATGCCCTGTTCACCCGTTCCGGCATTGGCATTGCCGGTGTTCACCAGCAGGGCGCGTATGCCATCGGCCTGCGCCAGATGCGCTTTCGCCACGGTGACGGGCGCGGCACAAAAACGATTGGTCGTGAACACCCCGGCGACCCGCGCACCTGCGCTGAGTTGCATCACCAGCACGTCCTTGCGGTCGGCGCGTTTGATGCCCGCTTCGGCAACACCCAAAGAAACGCCCGCAACGGGCAACAGTTGTGCCGCGACGGGCGAAGTCAGATTCACTGGCATGTGAGCTTCCTAAGATTAAACTCATTACCCTTCGACTAAGCCATCAAGCTGGCTTGTCGCTGGTTATCAGGGCGAACCGAGTTTTTATAAAATATTTAGGGTGTCTCGAAAAATTCAAATATCGAAGCGAGGCTAGGCACGAACAAAAAATTACGACGACGCATAGTTACCTATGTAAGGAGTAATTTTTTGTGAGCAACAACGCATCGCGATGAGATTTGGATTGTGCGAGATGCCCGCTTAGTAACGGCCTTTGGAACTAAAGATGTAGTTGCTCATTTCCACCGCCTGCATATTCATGCGGCGCACAATGCCGTGCACGTTGCGCACCACGCCGCGCATCACGCGGTACATGATCATCGGATGGCTGTTGATCAGCGTTTCAAAACGCGCGCGCTCCAGACTCAGCACCTGCGTGTCGCCCATCGCGAACAGGGTCGCGCTGATGTGCGAGGCAGCCCCGCCGACGAAGGTGATGATGCCGGCCAGGTCGCCCGGCCTGAGCACATGAATGGTGGACTCTTCACCGCCGTTGTTGATTTTCACCTCGATGTCTCCGTTCGCGAGGATGAACAGATTGTCGTGGCCTGAATCGCCGGGCTTGGTAATCTGCTCACCGGCTTTGTAGGACTTGACCTCGAACAAACTGCCCAGAATCTGCACTTCGGCATCGCTCAGTTCCTCGGTAATCGTTGAAGTGCGCAGCGTATCAATCACTAATGACATCACATTCTCCCTATCAATTAACTCAATTTCCCATGGCACTGTTTGTATTTCTTGCCGGAACCGCACGGGCACGGATCGTTGCGGCCCACTTTTTCCCCGGCGCGAACAAAGGGTTCGGCTTCGGTTTCCGGGGTATGGGCCAGTGCCTCTTCATAATCGGCGTGATGATACTGCACATTTTCCGGAGCGGGTGCGGCTTCGACCTGCGTCACATCCTGTTCGCTGCGCACTTGCACGCTCATCAATACCTGGGTCACTTCCAGCTTGATCGCATCGAGCATGGAGGCGAACAATTCGAACGCCTCGCGCTTGTATTCCTGCTTGGGGTTCTTCTGCGCGTAGCCGCGCAAATGGATGCCCTGGCGCAGATGATCGAGTGCCGACAAATGTTCGCGCCAGTGCTGGTCGAGACTTTGCAACATGATGGCGCGCTCGTAGTGGTGCATGTTCTCCGCGCCGACCCGCTCCACTTTGCTTTGGTATTGTTGCCGGCCAAGCTCGCGCACGCGCTCGCCCACCCCCGCGAGATCGAGCTGCTTCTCGGTT
>JABEVG010000033.1 GCA_013044075.1 Gallionella sp. | reverse complement strand
GGCTTTGCCCACATTGTCTGTCGTCACATCCGCGTCAGTCGATGACCTATTCCCCATTAAAGTTCGGTGAAATCAAAGTGATATTATGTATACACGAGGTCATCTGATAGCGCAAGCAAAATGTTTTCGCCATCGCATGACGTATTTCGGTTGAGTCTTATTTCCGGCAAGTCGAACAAAACACTGGATCGACTGAGCTTATTTGACGAGCAGGAGCATCCGTGCAGCGAAGAGAATTTTGTAAATTGATGGTAACAGCGGCAGCAGCGACTGCTGTAGCGTCCGTTGGGCAAACAGGGGAAGCGACAGCAGCGCCTACGGATAATGGTTTCGACACATCCACGGAAAATTATGCGAAGTTTTGTGCGACACCTGCGGACCAGAGAGTGTTTAATTGCTTCGATGGGAAAAGGCTCGTAAAGGAAAAACTGAACGAACAAATCTGGCAAGCGACCGGCCCCCACTATCCGCGGAAATTGCCAGTCCCATCCGGTTTCTGGGACGGCGCGCCGATGGAATCCCCGTTTCCCAATTTAGGTGGCGAAGGGCCGTATAAGCCCGCATGGGATTCCTTGCTGCAATATGACGTGCCGGAATGGTATCGAGACGCCAAGTTCGGCATCTGGGCGCACTGGAGTCCGCAATGCGTGCCCGAAGATGGCGACTGGTATGCCCGCGGCATGTACATGCAAAGTGGGGCCAGCAGCGATAATCCCGACGAAAACAATCAATACCGATTTCAACTGGATCATTATGGCCATACTTCCAGGTTTGGCTACAAAGACCTATGCGCGCAGTGGACGCTGCTAAATTGGGAACCGGAGGAGTTGATCCAGCGCTACAAAAACGCTGGCGCCAAATTTTTTATTGCGCTAGCCAATCATCATGACAGTTTCGACACATGGAACTCCCGATATCAGCCGTGGAACGCGGCCAATATCGGTCCGCATCGCGACGTGGTCGGCAACTGGGCTGCGGCGGCCAGAAATCAGGGCCTGCGTTTCGGCGTGACGGTGCATCAGGCGCGCAACTGGTGGTGGTTTCAAACCTCCCATGGAGCGGATAAAACCGGCCCCTTGGCGGGAGTGCCCTATGATGGGCGCCTGACTGCATCGGAGGGTATGAATCAGTGGTGGCAGGGATTCGACCCGCAACGGCTGTATGGAGCCAAGCATCCGTATAATGCGCTGCCAGATGTTTCTTATGTGAAGAATTTTTACGACCGCACCCGCGATCTGATCGATCAGCACGATCCGGACCTGCTCTATTTTGACGACATATTGCTTCCTCTGGGCTGGGCTGGCATGAATATCGCTTCTTATTACTACAATCGCAACCTGCACACCCACAGCGGCAAGATGCAGGGCATCATCACCGTCAAAGAAGTGCCGGATCGGCTGGCGAAATCCGTGGTTGCGGATTATGAGCGCGACATTACCAATCAGATCATGCCCTACGCCTGGCAGTCGGAAAGCTGTATTGGCAATTGGCACTACCGGCGCAGCCTATTCGACCAGCCCGGAGAGTACGGCGGCTATACACATCCCCGGGATATCATTCACTGGCTGATCGACACGGTCAGCAAGAACGGCACCTTTATCCTGAACATCCCGGGAAAACCCGACGGCACCATTGATCGCAAAGAAATAGCCATCCTGGATAAGATCACGGACTGGATGCGGACCAATGGTGACGCCATTTACGCCACGCGGCCCTGGAAAGTGTTTGGCGAGGGGCCGAACATGGTCAACAAAGAGAGCAGCATCGGCGGAGGCGGCAACGACAGCGGGGTTAACGTTGGCGCTCTCGGTGCCGCAGATATCCGCTTCACGCGCAATAAGGCCAACACCTTGGTCTATGCGATTACTCTGGGTTGGCCGAAGGATGCGTTTGTGGTGCAATCGCTTGGAACTGCCGCGCCAACGAATCCGGGAAAGGTTGGACATGTAGAGTTGCTGGGCACGGGAGAAAGGCTCGAATGGAAGCAGACACCCATGAGCTTGCGTGTAGAATTGCCAAAACATTATCACCCCACGACCGATTACGCGGCGGCATTAAGAATATCTTTGACATAAAAACTAGAGAACGCAATGCGGCGAGCGTTGCGGGATCAATGCAGACAATGATGACCGCTATGCAAACTTTGGAAGGTTGCAGTATAACGCAAACGAAGGACCCTTATGCTATCAAGATTTGTCATTTTGGCATTGTTATCGACGTTCTATCCACTTGGGCATTTACATGCTCAGCGCGTCGATCTCTATAACAGGGCTGTTCACTATGAACCAAGTCGCGATTACGATGTTCTGCATTACAGGATCCGCTTAACCGTCGATCAGGCCAACCGATCCTTCTGGGGCAATACCACTGTCAGTCTTAAGCCCTTGCGCGATGACTTCTCAACCTGCGTGCTGGATGCGGAAACTTTTGTCGTTGGGAAGGTTGAATCGGAGAGTCATCATCCTTTGCAGTTTGAACAGACTCCTACTTCCTTAATCGTCCATCTTTCTCATCCGTACGCATACGGCCAACAACTATCGTTCGTGGTCTACTATCGCGAAGACAATCCTCATGTC
>JABEVG010000032.1 GCA_013044075.1 Gallionella sp. | reverse complement strand
CAAGTGCTATACGTCAATAGAGATTTGTAGTCATTGTGATTGCGGGCAACGTTATTGCAAAGACTGCAGTAAGCCGGCACGCACACTGTCCGTCAGAGAGGCTGGCAAACGCTATCAAGATAGTCGAAAAGGTCGCTTTGCTCATGCCAAGCGCCAGCACAAATATCGCCTAACCAAGCAAAAAGTGACGCATCAGGGTTCCCCTTCGACCTTAAGCCATGATTTACTGGTACCCGTACCGATTCTGGAGGTTCAAAACCGTGGGTTATTACCAAACTGTTGTCATTTCTGCGGACGGAAGCTATCTAAATTTGTGCGGATGGGTTTTTTACGTCATCAGGCACGAAGAATTAAGCCCAAATTTATACGGAGGGAATAGTTTTATGACCATTAATGAAAAATTGCTGGCTGATATATTACGCCTTTATCATGTTGAGAAATGGCGTTGTGGCACCATTGCCCACCAATTGGGTATCCATCACGGGACGGTAGAGCGTGTATTGTGCCAAGAAGGGTTAGTGCGGCATGGGAAAACACGTGCAACCCGTATAGACGCTTATTTACCCTTCATTCTCCAGACCTTAGAGAAATACCCCAAACTAAATGCCAGCCGACTTTATACTATGGTGCGAGAACGTGGGTACCATGGGGGTTCTGATTACTTTCGTCACCTAATCGCTCAATACAGACCGCGGCCACAAGCTGAAGCTTATTTGCGTTTAGTGGTCTTACCAGGAGAGCAGGCGCAATGCGACTGGGGGACATTTAGCCCGCTCCAGATTGGGCGTGTAAAACATAGATTGATGGCCTTTGTGATGGTGCTTTCATGGTCACGGCGTATTTTTTTACGGTTTTATTTGAATGCGCGGATGGAGAATTTTTTACGGGGTCATGTTGCGGCATTCGGCTCATGGAATGCCTTGCCAAGGGTTATTCTTTATGACAATTTAAAAAGTGCGGTACTAGAGCGCCAAGGGGATGCTATCCGTTTTAATCCTACCTTAACCGCCTTTTCGAGCCATTATCGGTTTGAAATTCGCCCCGTGGCGGTAGCTCGAGGAAACGAGTATGGTGTGGTCACAAATATGTGCTGTTCGACAACAGTCATGACCAAGGCAGCGCCATTACGGAAATCGAACAGCACATAATATTCGGCTACAAGGTGCGGAGGAAGGCCATCAGATCAGGCTGGTCGCGCCAATGCTTTTGTCCTCCCATATCGCTTTCCACTTCACACGCCGCCAACGCCCGCGCCTTTGTTTCCAGATTGATTTCGGCGTAGATATTGGTCGTCGTCAGCGAAACGTGTCCAAGCCAGCCGCGTATCGTGTTGATGTCGACTCCGGCCTGGAGCAGCAGCGAGGCAGTCGTGTGGCGTATGACGTGCGGATGTACGTTCTTACCGACCATTGACGGCGCCATGGTGCAAGCGCGGGCAGCACAGCGCTTTACCATGGCATGGATGCCAGAGCGCGTCATAATCTGGTGAAACCGGTTGAGGAACACTGGTTCGGGTGTGGCCCGTCCTTCGGTTTGCGAGCGCAACTCGTCGAGCGTGGATTGCCAGAGCGGGCAGCGGCGTTGTTTGTTTCCCTTGCCAGTAATGCTGACCGATCGCGTGTGCCAGTCGATGTCGTCGATCTTGAGCTGAGCGGCTTCGCTTGCGCGTGCGCCGGAGTTAAACATGAACAATAGCAACGCATGTTCTCGACGCCCTTGCGCAGTAGGCACGTCGGATGCGGCGAGGAGAGCGTCCATTTCCAGCTTGTTGAGATAGCTGATCTGCGGTTGGCTGGTTCTCTTGATGGGAATCAGGTGTATTTGCGCCCACCAGTCGATGTATTCCGGTGCATGTTCGCCGATGAAACGGGCAAGAGCATGAATACCGCCGAGTCGCTGGTTGCGTGTGCTGACCGCGCAGTGCCGTTGTTCTTCCATGTGCGTCAGAAACAGACGCACCATTTTCGGGGAGAGATCGTCCACCGTCAGACGGTCGATCCGCTTGTCGACCTTGGTGGCCAGATAGGGCAGCAGCAGGATGAGCATGTCGCGGTAGCTTTTCTGAGTATTGATGGCAAGGTTGCGTTCAGCCACCAGATGTTCGATCAGGAATCGCCGGATCCAAGGACCCAGCATGGATGATTTATTCATGGTGTTTCTCCAATACGTAAGATTCGAAACGCTTGCTCGCTTCGTTTAACAGATCGGGCGTCAGTGTAAGGTAACGCTGGGTGGCCGCTAGATCGATGTGTCCAAGGTAGGTGGAGAGTTGCGGCAATAGCAGTTGCAAATCCGCACCGCTGCGATACCAAGCGATCAGCCGGTGTACCGTCCCCGAATGGCGAAGGTCATGCAATCGAGGCTGGCAGGCTGGGCCACCTTCGCGCCGAACATTTGCTAGGATGCGCTGCCGCTGAAACGCGCGTCGGACAGCCGATTGGTTTAATGGACGACCATCGCGGAAGCAAAAAAATGGCGCATTGGGCTCGTTGCCGAATGCCTGGTTGCGTTGCCGAGTGTATCGTTCCATCGCACCGTGCAGGTCTGCTCCCAGCGGGATTAGCCTCGACTTGTAGAATTTACTCTCCCTGACATGCAGAACGGCACCGTCGAGGTCAACGTCTTGCATGGTCAGCCGTAAGGCTTCACCATGCCGAAGGCACGCGCCGTACAAGATCAGGATGAGTGCGCGCAATACATAGGCCTCCAGCATGGCGCGGGAATTACAGGCCGCCGGTACGGCATCGAGCAGGCGCTTCAGTTCTTCCTTTGAATAGATATACGGCATCAGAGGCGGCGGTAATTTTGGACAGTAGCGAGGAAGCGGAGAAACCGTGATATGACCACGCGAGAGGGCGAAGCGAAACAAGCAGTCAAGTACCGACTTTCTTTTACTCCAATGGTTGGTCAGCGGTCTATTGCCAGTCAGGTAGTCCTGCACTTGTTCAACCGTGACGGATATCACGTCAATGTTGCCATCAAGGCAACGGCAGAATGCGGCAAGCGTTGCTGCCTCAGCGTCAAAACGCATGCCCAGCGCTCGCTTGTGGCTCACGTATTGGGCAACAAGTTCGGAGAGTTTCATAGCAGCCCCCCTAAATCGATTTCGGCCACCCGCCGCAGTCCTGTCAGGTCAACCTTCGCATAGATTCTCGTCGACGAAGCACTGCGATGACCGAGATGATCGCCGATTTCCTTCAGGACAAAACCAGCGTCGAGCAAATGCCTGGCGTTGGCGTGCCTTAAGCAATGTGCGCCGCGTCGTGGGACGTCAATGCCAAGCATCGTGAGATGGTCGCGGACAATGCCGCTCACGCGTGCGGGTGACAGTGGGCGGATCGGCGCTTCGACCGAGAGGAACAGTTCGTGATGGGCGCTTCGCGGACGCGCTTCCTTCAGGTAGCGCAGGATCGCGGTTCCGACGCTTGCCACCAGCGGGTATTGCTGGGTGCAACGTTGCTTTGGCCGCGTGACATGAAGGATCTCGCCGTTCCAGTCCAAATCCTCAAGACGGAGCCGCGCTACCTCTCCGCGCCGCAGTCCATAGATAGCCAGCAGCAGAACCACTGCACGGTCGCGCAGATCAATCGTGCGCTCGCCTGCAAAACTGGCGACGAGTCTTTGCACGTCCTCCCAGTTCGGACCGAGCGGCAAGCCTTCCTCTCTAAACACCGTCGGAGCCTCAATGCCGACAGAAACATTGGTAGCCCAACCTTGTCCTTCGGCGTACCGAAAGAAATTGCGAAGCGTGCTCGCAAGTGCGTGCAACGATGTCCTGGCCCAGCCGTGATTGCCCTGGTACGCCAGATAGGCATCGATATCGTGGATGGTGACGGCAGCGAGCGTCGTGTCGAGATGCCAGACCGTCGACAGAAAGTTGACGATCTCGCCGCAGCAGTTTGAAATCGTGACGGGTGAAAGTCCCCGTTGATCACGCATGAAATCGGCATAGTGCTCAATATAGTGAGTAAACAATTTCTGCTTTGGATGATGTTCCTTCAGCAGTCCCAAGAAGCGCAGCCAGGCCGTGGCGATATGAACGAACAGTCGGCGCGAACTCTGGGAATCGTTCGTTCGTCCTCTTCGAATGAGACGAACCCGATGGTCGACCGCAAAAGCGACTTCCTCATGCGTTATTGGCCCCGGACGGCACAAATCTATACTCTTTGAAAAAACCAACAGCACCCAGGCGATCTTCCGGATCGACATGCGCGGATAACCCTGTTCCTGACAATACAGAAGGAATCGCTTCCTCGATTCTTGGCAGGGAGCAAAATTGTGTGCAGCAATAATATGCGGTTGCGTAAAGAGAGTCTCAAACATAATATTCCCCAATTGATGATCTGTGGAATACCAGTATTGACCAAAAATTATGTGCTGGTCGATTTCCGTAATGGCGCTGCCTTGGTCATGACTGTTATCGAACAGCACATATTTGTGACCACACCATACTCGTTTTTATGTGGTCGACTACATAAAAACGAGAAGGGACGAGTTGAAAGGGCTATTCATTTTATTCGTGTCTCGTTCTTTGCCGCTCGGGTATTTACCGATATTGATGATTTAAATCAGCAAGCAGAGGAATGGTGTCTGGGGCAGGCTGATGATCGGCTCTGCCCCCAAGATAAAACAAAAACGGTGCGTGAAGCATTTGCCGAAGAACAACCGAAACTGCTTTGCCTGCCTGCTGATCATTATCAGGTAGATGAACGGGTGGCTGTATCAGTTGGCAAAACGCCCTATGTACGTTTTGATTTAAATGATTATAGCGTGCCCTTCAAGTATGTACGACGCACACTAACGGTGGTGGCCGACCTTAAGATGGTCAGAATACTAGATGACCAGATAGAGGTAGCTAGCCATCAGCGTAGCTTTGACAGGGGGGTACAGGTTGAGGATCTTGCCCACATTCACGAACTACAAAAACGTAAGGCACAAGCCCATGAACAACGAGGGATGAGCCGTTTAACTCAAGCTGTGCCCAGTAGCGTGCAATTATTAAGCCAAGCGGCAGATCGAGGCGATAGAATGGGTACCATAACTGCTCATCTGTTGCGCCTGCTGGATCGCTATGGTGCTTTCGAACTAGAACGTGCGATCTGTACCGCTTTGCTGCGTGGGGTGCCTCATCCCAACGCGGTATGCTTGGCCTTAGAAGCACAAAGAGAAGAAAGAAATCAATTGCCTCCGGTGGATTCCTGTTTGCCACAGCATGTGACGGATAAGGACGTAGTTATTAAACCACATGGGCTTAATACCTACGATGAACTAACCGTAAAAGAGAGAAACAGTGATGAATCTTGAGCAAATGAAAGAACAAGCCTATCAATTGCATCTGCATGGAGTGCTAGCCCATTGGGAAGAAGTGGCCACCACGGATTGGCTGCCAAAGATGCTGGCCTGGGAGGTGGATGAGCGTGCCAAACGAAGTCTTGAGCGCCGAATAAGGGCGGCAAACATAGGAAAATTCAAGTCGTTAGTTGACTTTAACTGGTCTTGGCCCACTCTTTGTGACCGGGGGGCTATTGAAGGGATTATGTCACTTGAGTTCATTGCTGAAATGGCCAATATCGTCGTGTTTGGCCCTAATGGAGTGGGTAAATCCACCATTGCCAAGAATATTGCCTACCAAGCACTGATCCATGGGCATACCGTAAAATTTATTACTGCGGGTGCATTGTTAGGGGAGCTGTCTGCCTTGGATAGCGATTCTGCGTTGCGGAGACGCCTACATCACTACACAGCCCCGAACGTTTTAGTGATCGACGAAATAGGTTATTTGAGTTACTCCAATCGCCATGCAGACTTATTGTTTGAGCTGATCAGCAGGCGTTACGAGATCAAAAGCACTGTCATAACAACCAATAAACCATTTGCTGAATGGAGTACCGTGTTCCCTAACGCTTCTTGTGTGGTATCTCTTGTGGATCGTCTGGTTCACCATTCAGAAATCATAAAGATAGAGGGTGACTCCTACCGCTTGAAGGAAGCAAAAGAGAAAGCTGAAAGCCGTAGCAAACAACGTAAAAAAACCCCAAAGTCCAACTAATCAATTTTATGAAAATCATGGTTTGTGAATGATAGTCTTATTGCCAAAATTAAATCTGCCGCCATATTTACGCGGATTCAGAAAGCCAGCGACAT